>NZ_JAAXLT010000054.1 GCF_013285555.1 Candidatus Cyanaurora vandensis
ATCTTGCTGAAAAAATCGGGGGTAGCGCGGTTGGCTTGGCAGCTAGAGGGCGCACAGTTACTCTGGCTGCTACCCCCTAAACTCTTCTAAGGTCAGCGGAGGACCGGGCTGGGGTTGAATTGACGGAGGACGGCTTGGACAACCTCAGAGGGAGCAATCTGCTCGACGAACTTGCTTTGGAGGTGGTCAAAACGGGCATCGGACGGGAGTAGGCGTTGGGGGTCAGTGGGACCAAAGAGGGCGACTAGCGGACGGTTGGTGGCGACGGCGATATGCATGGGGGCACTGTCTACGCACAACAGTAAACGCGCCTCAGCAATCAGCGCAGCGAGCTTACCTAGGTCTGGAGGCATGATGAAAACGTTTCCTAGTTGGCGTTGCAGCATTTCGAGGATCTCGCGGTCATCAGGTCCACTAACAATGACAACCTGGGCTTGGGGTAATTTCTGGGCGAGGTCGGCTATCACCATGCTCCATTTCTGAGCTGGGTAGGTCTTGGCAAGGCCCTTCTCGCGGGAGAGTTGACTGGTACCCGGATGGAGCAGGACTAATTGCTGGGGGTTTAGGCTATTGGCTTGCAGTTGTTGCGTGGCCCAAACGCGGTCAGCATCACGAAGCATGAGGGTGGGCTGGGGGCAAGGGGTAGTGATCCCGAAGCCTTGGAGTAAGTCATAGTACATCTGGGCGGCGTACTGGTCTTGCCGGAGGGGTACAGGATGGGTCAGCAGGGTATTGGCAACTGCGGTGTAACCGTAGCCCACCCGCTTACGAATCCCGGTCAGCCACAACAAAAAGGCTACTCCCGGTGACCGACCCAAGGCCAGGACTGCATCATAACTGCGGTCACGGATAATTCCGATGAGGTCCACCCACGCCGCCGCCGCTGGATTATTTTTGTAGTCGAAGACCATCGCCTTACGGACACTAGGGCATAGACCATAGACGCCCTGGGAACGCGGTTCCACCAACACATCCACCGTTAAGTCTGCATAGGTCGCTTTAAGACCAGCCAGGGTAGGGAAAAGTAAGATTTGGTCGCCGATGCCACCAGGACTTAGGGCAAGTACACGCAACATGCAATGGGTCCGATGCAGCCAGACTCATTGTAAGGGTCAAGCCAATATTTATTTAACTTCATTTGCAAAATTTGGTAATTCACCAAGGAGTAAACCTGCAAATCATCTAAAATCCAAACAACTTAGGCAGTCCGCGCTAATTTCTAGCTAGACCGATGCTATTCAGGGTAAAGTTCCTTGGTTCGGGACGTTGCTACTTGCTCGTCAAGGGACTGACGATATTTCACACAGCCTTGGATGAACTGTGGCCAGTCCGGTACTACAGGCATCGGCTCGGTCTGCTCCGGTAGTAGTCCCCAGAGGACTGGCTGATGCCAGCAGAGCTCATGACGGTCGCTGTCACGATGCTCACGGATACCTTGGCGCAGTTTTTTCACCTCCGCCATGAGTTGCTCGCGTGCCATCGGTTCGAGATCCTTGTCCGTGCTGGTTCGCTTGGTTTGTGACTAGTTGACAGGACGATTGCCGAGGGAAAATGCACCCACATAGGTGTAGCCATTCATCTCCCACAGGAAATGATCCCCATTGGTAGTGTAGCTCCAGAGTAGATCTGAGCCATCTCCAGTGAGTTTACCAGCCCCGACCATCTGCCAAGCTGGGTCCGTCACCGCACCAATCAAAAAGGCTGTGACGTAGGTATAGCCGTCCATCTGCCAGACCGCGTTCTCCCCACTGGTGTAATTGCGCCAAAGCAGGTCAGGGTCACGATCGTTCGTAAATTCGCCGGACCCGACCAATTGCCAAGCCGGGTCGGTCACCGCACCAATTAAGAAAGCCGTGATGTAGGTGTAACCGTCCATCTGCCAGACTGCGTTCTCGCCAGTTTGATAATTACGCCAGAGTAAGTCTGGCTGGTTGTCGCCCGTCAGGTCTGCCGCCCCAGTCAGTTGCCAGTGGGCGTCGAGGACAGGGGCAATGGGGCGGGTAGTGCCGTAGGTAGTCCCGTCTAACTGCCAGACCCGATTCTCACCTGTGTTGTAGTTGCGCCAGAGGAGGTCTGGTTTTGCGTCCGCCGTGAAGTCCGCCGCTCCCACCAATTGCCAGTCGAGGCTAGTTTCGGGGGGTAGGGAGGCCGTACTGAGATAGCTAGGGCCATTCATTAACCAGATCTCATTCACTCCGGTCGTGTAGTTGCGCCACAACAGGTCGTCTTTGCCATCACCGTTAAAATCCGCCGCCCCAGCCATTTGCCACTGGGCAACCCGGACGGCGAAGGGGCGCACAATAAGCGGATCAACGGTCGCCGCTGTCCCACTCGGGGTAATGACCGTAAGCGTCCCCGTAATCGCACCGGGCGGAACAGTCAGGATGAGTTGCGTGTCTGAGTTGACGGTAAAAGGGACAGCAACTGCGTTGAGGGTCACACTGCTCACCGCCGTGAGGTGGGTCCCCTTGAGCATGACTGGGGTACCGATGCTAGCTGTACTGGGGGTAAAGTCTGTGAGAGTCGGTCCAGTAGGCAACTGATAGATATAGGCTGAACCCTGAGCCGTGTCTTGTCCCGAAGCTCCCACGGCAACGAGATCACCACTAATAGCAACTGAAACACCGAAGTAATCGGACGCCGCGCCATCGCTCGCCGTGAGTTGCTGCTGTAGGCTCCAACTAGCGGCATCTCTCACAAAGACATAGGCTGAACCCCGATAGCTAGCCTCAGCGTAGGCACCCACAACTATAGTATTGTCAGCAATCGCTACTGCAGAACCAAAGTTGTCGAGTGCGGCACCGTCCACGGTTAGTTCCTGCTGCTGCTGCCAAGTCAGACCACTCCTGGAAAATACGTAGGCCGAGCCTTGTTCAAGATTACGCCCCCCAGCCGCGCCGTAGGCTCCGACCACCACAATATCGCCACTGATGGCAACGGCATAACCAAAGTAGTCCGCCGCGCCACCATCACTGGCCGTAAGTTTTTTCTGTTGACGCCAAGTACTACCATCTCTAGCAAAAATATAGGCTGAACCCTGCTCCAGTTCGCTGCCCACATCATCACTGTAGGCCCCGACAATTAGCGTATCGTCACTGATGGCAACTGAGACCCCAAAAGAATCAGCTATTTTACCATCACTAGCCGTGAGTTGCTGTTGAAAGTTCCAGGTAGTCTCCTCCCTGACAAAGACGTAGGCTGAACCCTGGGCGTTATTCTCGGCGTAGGCTCCCACCACCACGGTATCGCCACTAAGGGCAACGGCATAACCAAAGTAATCCGCTGCCTCGCCATCGTTAATAGTGAGTTTACTTTGTTGACTCCAGGTATTCCCGTCCCTCACAAATATGTAGGCTGAGCCCTGTTCTAGGTTGTCGCCGCTATCATCACCCTGGGCTCCTACTACCAACGTGTTACCATCAATGGCGACGGTATAACCAAAATAATCAAAGGCTTGACCGTCACTCGGAACAAGCTTTTGTTGCTGGATCCAAGTATCGCCAGTCTTAACGAACACGTAGACTGAACCTCTGTAATTACTATCCCCAAAAGCTCCGACTACAGCAGTGTCGCCGCTGACGGCAATAGATGCCCCAAAGTAGTCATAGGTTGTGCCATCCCCAGCGGTAAGTTTTTGCTGTTGCTGCCAGATACTACCATCCCGCGTAAATACATAGGTTGAACCTTGATCCAAGTTACTGCCAAGATCACCTCTAAAGGCTCCGGTCACTAGGGTGTCGGCACTGAGAGCGACTGAGTTACCCAGGTTATCAGTAGCCTCCCCATCCGCCGCTATGAGTTTCTGTTGCAAACTCCAGATGTTATCACTTCTAAGAAATACATAAATAGAACCTTGATCAAGGTTACTGCCGTTATCGCTCCCGGGGGCTCCGACGACCACGGTATCATCACTGACCGCCACAGCATTCCCGAAAGCGTCACCCGCTAGACCATCGCTGGCAATGAGTTTGCGTTGTTGACTCCAAGTCTGTTCATTCCTAACGAATACATAGATTGAACCTTGGGCATTATCATCCCCGACATCATCACCCGCCGCCCCGACCACGACAGTTTCACCGCTAATTGCTACGGCTTGCCCAAAACTATCGGCTGCTTTACTATCGCTCCCGGTGAGTTGCTGTTGTTGGCTCCAGGTAGTGCCACTCCTGACAAATACGTGGGCCGAGCCTTGGTCTAGGTTATCGCCGACATCGTCGCCCCCGGCCCCGAGGACCACAGTTTCACCACTGAGGGCGACGGAGATACCTAAGTAATCCGCCGCTTCACCATCGCTTACCGTGAGTTGTTGTTGTTGACTCCAGGTAGTGCCATTTCTGATAAATACGTAGGCGGAGCCTTGGTCTAGGTTATCGCCGATTCTATCTCGCTCGGCGCCGATAACAACGGTTTCACCACTGAGGGCCACGGCGGAACCGAAACGGTCGCCTGCCTCACCATTACTTGCTATCAGCTTTTGTTGTTGACTCCAGGTCTGACCACGCCTGACAAACACGTAGACGGCACCTTGCGCCTGGTCCTCCCGGAAAGCACCCACAACCAGGGTGTCACCACTGATGGCAACGGCTGCGCCAAAGTAGTCCCCGGCGTCACCGTCTAGGGCTGTGAGTTTCTGCTGTTGTTGCCAGCTACTGCCGCTCTTGATGAAAACATAGGCCGCGCCTTGGTCCAGATTGCTCCCGCTATCATCGCCAACGGCTCCGACGACAACCGTGTCACCTTGGACGCTTACGGAGCCACCGAAATTACTCTGGGCCGCGCCCTCCGTAGCGACGGTGAGGAGTTTATGCTCTGTGGCAGTACTCTGGACCTGAGCGCGGGCTTGTTGCACCGCCGCTTGTAAAGAAGGATATTTTTTTAAATATTCGGTAGACTCGGCCCCCACCGCAAGCGGTTGAAGGAACCAAAGGAGGACCAAGACTATTCCGTAGCGGACGGTGTAGGGCATGGTGAGAACTGGACAAAGCCCTGTGAGTATACAGGGAGCCGCTACTTTTGGGCGTAATCTAGACTACGCTCCCTAATTTATACCCGACAAAAAAAGTCAGGTATATTTGGTTTATTGAAAATACCCGTGATAGGGTGGCCCTGTCCACTGCCCGTGACGACCATGCTCATCTCGACTGAACGCCCCACGACTTTCACTGGACTCCGCTGCCGCGAGTGTGGTGCGGACTACGAACCCATTGCTCAGCATGTGTGTGAATACTGTTTCGGTCCCCTAGAGGTCAAGTACGACTACCGGGCGATCCAACGTGAGACGACCCGGGCGCGGATTCAGCAGGGTCCTTGGTCCATGTGGCGGTATAGCTCTTTTTTACCGGTGACCTCAGCGGAACCTGTAGACCTTGGGACGGGCATGACCCCGCTCGTTAAGGCGGATCGGCTCGCCCGTCACTTGGGGTTGAAGAACCTCTATATCAAAAATGACGCCGTGAATGTCCCGACCCTTTCGTTTAAGGACCGGGTAGTCTCCGTCGCGCTAACCCGTGCCCGTGAGCTGGGCTACACCACGGTTGCTTGTGCTAGTACGGGGAATTTAGCGAACTCCACCGCCGCGATTGCCGCCAAGTTGGGCATGGAGTGTTATGTCTTTATCCCGGCGGATCTAGAAGTAGGTAAAATCCTCGGCACGCTGATCTATGGTGCCCATGTCATGGCGGTCGAAGGTAACTATGACCAAGTTAATCGGCTCTGTTCAGAAGTGGCGGACCGTCACGGTTGGGGGTTCGTCAATATCAACTTGCGGCCCTATTATTCTGAGGGTTCAAAGACCCTGGCCTTTGAGGTGGCTGAGCAGTTGGGCTGGCGATTGCCCGACCAGATTATTGCCCCGATTGCCTCGGGATCACTCTATGGCAAGCTCTACAAGGGGTTCCGTGAATTCGTTGAGGTGGGTCTAGTGGCGGATGCACCGATTAAATTCAACGGAGCCCAGGCCCTCGGTTGTTCTCCGGTTGCCCAGGCTTTTGACAGTGGGGCAGACCATATTAAGCCCGTCAAACCTGACACGATTGCTAAATCCTTGGCGATCGGCAATCCCGCCGACGGTATTTATGCTCTAGACATCGCCCGTAAGACTGGGGGGCAGATTATCGCCGTTACCGACCAAGAGATCCTGGCGGCAATGAAGCTCCTGGCCCAGACTGAGGGAATTTTCACCGAGACGGCTGGGGGGACCACCTTGGCAGCCACGATTAAACTTGCGGCCCTGGGCCACCTCGACCCCGATGATGTCACCGTGGTCTACATCACTGGGAACGGGCTGAAGACCCTGGAGGCTATCCAGAACCACTGCGGGCAACCCTTTAGCATCACGCCGGACTTAGCCAGCTTCGAGCGGTCCCTCGCCCGTGCCCAGACTCTAGACCGCCTTGATTGGCAGTCCACCCCGGTTTAATCACACAGGAAAAGCCATGACCGTTACTGTCCTCATCCCGACCCCGCTCCAAAAACTGACCCAGAACCAAGGGACCGTCCAATGTGAAGCCCAGACCATTGCCGAGCTCCTTTCCTCGTTGGAGACGAACTGTCCTGGCTTGGGTCAACGGCTCTGTGATGACCAAGGCACCCCACGCCGCTTCGTTAACTTCTACGTGAATAACGAGGACATCCGGTTCCTTCAGGGAGTCGCTACCCCGCTCCAGGATGGCGATGAAGTGAGCATTGTCCCCGCGATTGCTGGGGGTTAGGGGCAAAAAACTTTAATAGAAGTTTTCGAGACTACAGAAAGTTGGCGAAGGAGGACGTAAGATATATCGCAGAGATTCCGGTCCTGTTCTGTTTTCAGCTAATTTGTGGGAAACTTGACAACCGGATACAGGCGGTAAATAATTCTGAGGCTTGTCATGGGAAAGAAAATGCAAAAAGGCGTGACGATCTGGCTGACAGGACTATCCGGGGCGGGCAAGAGCACCATTGCTGAGGAGCTAGAGCCTCGTTTGCGGCGCATGGGGCTGGAGTTGGAACCTCTTGACGGGGATGTAATTCGGACCAACCTCAGCCAGGGTCTAACGTTTAGCCGTACTGACCGGGATGTAAATGTGCGGCGGATTGGGTTTGTCTGTGAACTATTAACCCGTCACGGGGTCATTGTCATCACCTCGGCGATCAGCCCTTACCGGGCCGTGCGGACTGAACTCAAGGAGCGCATTGGCAACTTCATTGAGGTCTACGTCAGTTGCCCCATCGAAGAGTGCATTAACCGGGACGTGAAGGGCCTTTACAAAAGAGCCATCGCCGGTGAGATCCCCCAGTTCACCGGGATCTCCGACCCCTACGAAGAGCCCCTCAATCCTGACATCGTTTGCCATACCCATCTTGAGACCCTGGATGAGTCGGTTTCCAAAATCGTTGATTATCTCGTGATCAAGGGTTACATCGCGCCCGTGGCAGTCGAGGTCTAGCTATCCTTGAGGGATGAAGATCCTTGGTAAAAGTGCGCCCTGGGCACTGGGCGTCGCGCTCCTTGCCGTCCTCCTCGGTGTGTTTTGGCTGGCTCGTCGTCCCCCTGAAGTTAAGAAAGCCCAGACCGTGGCGGTGGTTCGTCAAGACGTGGCCCTCACGGTCTCAGCTAATGGCATAGTCCAGCCGGAACGCTCGGTCAATGTCAGCCCGAAAACCCCTGGTCTACTCAAGCAACTCCGCGTCAAAGAGGGCGATCTCGTGCGTCAGGGTCAGATCTTAGCCCTGATGGACGATAGTAATCTCCGGGGAGCCTTAACCCAAGCCCGTGGACAACTAGCCGCCGCCCAAGCCAACCTCCAGCGTCTCCAAGCCGGGAACCGTCCTCAAGATATTGCCCAGACCGCCGCCCGACTGCGAGATGCGGAATTTGGCCTCAGGTTGAGCCAAGAAAATTTCCAACGTAACCAGCGGCTGGCTACTCTAGGCGCGATTTCTACCCTAGCCCTAGATAGTGCTCGTACCGAACGTGACCGCGCCCAAGCCCAGGTCCAAGTTGCCCGTCAAGCCCTAGACTTAGCCCGAGTGGGGGCGCGGCGCGAGGACATTGCCCAAGCCCAAGCCCAAGTCCTCCAGGCCCAAGGCGTGGTCGAGTCGGCCCAGACGCAGGTGAACGATACCGTGATCCGCGCTCCCTTCACCGGGATCATTACCCGTAAGTTTGCGGACCCCGGGGCTTTTGTGGCTCCGACTACGGCTGGGAGTGCGGTTTCCTCAGCAACTTCATCCTCGATCATGGCTTTGGCGGGGACTAATCAAATCGTGGCGAACGTGGCGGAGGCCAATATTTCTCAGATTCGCTTGGGGCAGTCAGTGGACATTCAGCCTGATGCTTTCCCTCGGGAACAGTTTAAGGGCAAGGTCATCCAAGTCGCGCCCCAGTCTGTGGTTGTCCAGAATGTCACCAGTTTTGAGGTCAAGGTCGCCCTACCCGCTGTGACCCCCCTGCGTTCTGGAATGAACGCGGACTTAGAGTTCCAAGTGGGTCGTCTCCAGCAAGCCCTGATGGTCCCGACCGTGGCGATTGTGCGCCAAGAACAAAAGACAGGCGTGTATGTACAAGCAGGCGAGGAACCCCGTTTCGTCACCATCACCACTGGAGCCACGGTAGACACCCGCACCCAGGTCTTGACCGGACTCCAGGCGGGCCAACAGGTCTACATCAGCTTCCCCGAGGGTTTCCGACCTCAGACGAATATTCCCGGCATCCGCTAGTCCTTGAAGGTAAAAAACTTGTTGAACAAGTAGGTAAAGACCGAGGTGGTCAGGGCAGCTAGGGCGAACGCAAGGGTGTTATGGGCGGCGGGATAGGGGAAGGAGCGCAGGATTTCGCGCAACCCCAAGGACAGCACTACCGTTACTCCCATCCCCGTCAATGCCGTGGCCCCAAACAAGAACTGCTCCCGGCGCAGGGCCGGACCGCTTTTCATCTTGCCGCCAAAGGTGTAACGACGGTTGAGGAGGTAACTCGTCCCCGTCCCCAACCCGTAGGCTACGAGCATCGAAAAAACATAGCCCGCCGTTGCCCGGTCGCCCACTAATCGGCCCACCAATTCCCGCGTAGTAATCGAGACCGTTGCCGAACAAATTCCCACCAAGAAGTAACTGGGGTAACTGGCAAACCAATTCTGAGCAGGCAAGGGAGGACTCACACCAACAGTTTTTGAATGTTGAACCATCGTGGCACACTCCCGCTTGTGATTCCAGGAAGAAAACCAGATGGGGAACCGGGATTACTGGCATGCCCATCATATTTTTTTAGGTGTACATCAGAGGCTTACTTGTACTGAGCTGTGGTTTACCTATGTTTAACTACCTAAAATTAACACGCAGGTCAAAGACGGTAAATTCAAAGAATGCAGCAGAACAACATAAGCAGGCGGAAGAAAAAGCTCTATTGGATTACAAGGTATCTAGCAAAATGGACCGCAATGGCAATGAGTTTCGCTACCGGAGTCGGGTCTATCGGACAGCGGGTTCTCAGGTCTAGACTGTCGCCTATGATGTTTTCCTCAAGGGCCACTAAGCCTCAGTCGCCTTTGCAAGCTGTTGTTGGACCAAGGCTAGAGCTAGGGCTGAGCCGGTCATCCCAAAATCCATGGGGCTGAGTGCTCGCCAGGGTTGACACACAACTTCAATACATTCCGTCACATCCCACTGGGTCGCCCCGAGCATCTGCACGTCTTGGGCTAGGTAGAGATGAGTCTGGGCACTGGACTTGGTGGGATTGGCGTAGAACTTACCCAAGCACTGCCACTGTCCCCCGCCGTAGCCCGTCTCTTCGCGCAACTCCCGCTGGGCACCGTGGAAGGGTTGTTCACCCTCGTCTACCACCCCACCGGGGAACTCCAGGAGGATGGCGCGGGCAGCGTGTTTGTACTGACGGGTCAAGACGACTTCTTGCTGGGCGGTGAGGGCGACGATGAGGGTATTGTCCGGGGTCTCCAGCCAGAAGTAATCATCAATAATGACTCCATTGGGCAACAGGCATTCATCCCGGCGGACCTTGATCCAACGGTGTTTCAGGGCGTAAGTAGAGTTGAGGACTTGCCATTCCATCGTCCCAGGTTAACAGGACAGGGGGCCTAAGCCTAACAAGCCCTCCAAGCAACCTGCCACCAACAAACCGACAACGCCCCCAGGCACTCCGCTAATACCTGTGCATCCAAGGCCCCTTCCATTAATTATTCGAGGGCATCCCTGTACAGGTGCTGGTAGCGGGCGCGGCGTTGGCTAGGGATAGGGGTATGGGTCAGGTTGTATTCTGCTTAGACTTGGTTATGGGCGGTTAGCTCGGCAGCGAGTTGTTCGCCCTGGGTAATCTCGTCCATTGATTGATTTAGAGGATATCTCTATCTCTAACCCAACGTTGTATCTAGCACCATCATGATGACAAAGCCCAACATTAACCCAGCCGTAGCCTCACGCTCGAAACCTTGACGGTGGGACTCCGGGATAATCTCGTTACTAATCACATAAAGCATCGCCCCAGCCGCAAAAGCTAACCCCCAGGGCAAGAATGGCTGGGCAATACTAACCGCCCCGGCCCCAATCAATCCCCCGACGGGTTCCACTAAGCCAGTAACTAATGCAATTCCCAAAGCTTGTAATCGTGAATATTTCTCCGTCACCAGAGCCAAGGCCACCACCAACCCCTCGGGCATATTCTGTAAACCAATTCCTACTGCCAGCGAAAGCCCATTCTGAAAATCGCCCCCACCAAACCCGACCCCGACCGCCAACCCCTCCGGGAAATTATGTAAAGTAATCGCCAGAATAAAGAGCCAGACCCGGCTCAGGTCCTTGGGGTCCGCGCCCTCGGGTCCCTTGATGAAATGCTCGTGGGGCGCAAAAGCATGAGTTAACTGAAGAAATAACCCGCCCAAGCGGATGCCTGCCGACACAATAAAAGCCGCCGCCGCCCCGCCGCACGCTGCCTCAAGCCCCGGCAGAATCAGCGAGAACGAAGTCGCCGCGAGCATCACCCCCGCCCCAAACCCCAGCAACATATCCTGCACTCGCTGGGAGAGACCCCGGATAAATAAAACGGGTAAGGCTCCGACTCCGGTTGCCAAACCCGCCGCTAAACTCGCCAGTAAGCCTATCCAGACGATTGGGATATCTTTAAATACTGCTAGGTCCATGCTGGTCTCCACGACGCTTAAATTAGCTCCCTGTCTGGGGAGAGACCTATACCTCCAGGAGACTCCTGAGCATCCAAGCAGTTTTTTCGTGGACCTGCATCCGTTGGGTCAAGAGGTCAGCAGTCGGTTCATCATTGACCTTATCGACCAGCGGGAAAATCGAACGTGCCGTGCGGACCACCGCTTCTTGGCCTTCCACCAATAGTTGGATCATCTGCTCGGCTTTAGGCACACCGGGAGTCTCGGGAATCGAACTGAGTTGACCGAACTCACTGTAGGTGCCAGGGGCCGGGAAACCCAAGGAACGGATGCGCTCGGCAATCAGATCTACTGCCATGGCAAGCTCGGTGTACTGGGTCTCAAACATCAGATGCAGAGTATTGAACATCGGCCCGGTCACGTTCCAGTGGAAGTTGTGGGTCTTCAGGTACAGGCTGTAGGTGTCCGCCAAGAGCCGCGATAGGCCCTCGACGATTTGGGCGCGGTCGGCTTCGGCAATTCCCAGATTGATCGCTTGCATGGTCGCTCCTTGGTTCAATAGATCTAGGCTAGATGATGTTTCAGGACAGTAGGGGTGGCCTTGCGGACCCGACAACGGATCGTCTCATGACCCAAGCGGGTGCAGGCTTCGTAACGGTGACAGCCGGAGAACCCCCAGTACTGCCCTTGGACTTCTAACACGTCAATCGGCTCTTGTAAACCAATCTCGCGGATAGACGCCATCAGGGCTTGGACCTTGGCGGGGTCGTTCTGGCGGGGCAAGGGCCGCCGGATCTGCTGGAGTGGGATTTCTTGAATTGCCATGACAACATGCTCTTATACTCTTCCCATATTATCCATAATGATTATGACTTGCAATAAATTGGACCTGAAATCGCGTTAGGATGGCCCTACGGCTGAGGAGCATCCGGTGATTGACCTACGTTTATTAGAAAAAGACTTCCCGGCGGTGAGTGCCCAGCTTAGTTTGCGCGGGGTACCCCGCGACCAGTTAGAGCGTTTGGTGGGGCTATTGGACCAACGCCGTCGGCAAGTGGGGGAACGCGATGACCTCCGCGCCTACATCAATAGTGCTTCCAAGGCGATTGGGCAACTGATGGCAGCCAAGCAACTCGTCGAGGCAGACACGAAAAAACAGGAAGTCAAGGACAAAAAAGAAGCCCTGCTCCACCTCGAAGACACCCTCCGCACCCTAGAAGAGCAGATCCATCAGCAGCATCTGGAACTCCCGAACCTACCCGCCCCGGAAGCTCCCCGTGGGACCAGTGAACAAGATAACGTTATTCTCAGGACCCATGGCTATGACCCCGCCAATTACACCCAGCCCTACCGTCCGCACTGGGAACTAGCGGAGCAATGGGGGTTATTAGACCTACCTCGTGCTGCTAAGACTACTGGGGCCATGTTTACCTTCTATCGGGGACAGGGAGCCAAGCTGATTCGGGCTTTGGTCCACCTCGGGCTGAGTCTCAACAGTGAACGCTACACCGAGCTTATCCCGCCGCATTTTGTCCGTACCGAGACCTTGACAGCAACAGGTCAACTGCCTAAGTTTGCTGAGGATGCTTACCATTTACCCGCCGATGACCTCTGGGCAATCCCGACCGCTGAAGTCCCGCTAACCAGCTATTACCGCGACGAGATTCTAGAATTTGACCAGATGCCCCAATGCTTCATGGCCTACAGTGTGTGTTTTCGGCGGGAGGCGGGGTCGGCGGGTAAAGATACCCGTGGGTTACAGCGGCTCCACGAGTTTCACAAAGTCGAGTTGCTTAAATTTGTACGCCCCGAGCAGGCCCTAGATGAGCATCAAGCCATGCTGGGGGATGTGGAACGGATGCTTCAAGTTTTGGGTCTACCCTACCGGGTCTTAGACCTCTGTACCGGGGACCTGGGGAACTCGGCGGCCCGCACTTTTGACCTAGAAGTGTACGCGCCCGGTGTGGGCCGTTGGTTGGAGGTCTCGTCGGTCAGTCACTTCAGCGATTACCAATGCCGCCGGGGGAATGTGCGCTACCGCGATAGCCAGGGTAAACCCCAATTCGCTCACACCCTCAATGGCTCGGGTCTCGCCACACCCCGGATCTGGGCGGCTCTGATTGAGCAGGGTCAGCAACCGGACGGGACGATTCTGTTACCGGAGATTTTGCATGAGTTTATGGGGACCAACCGGATGGGTGGGGACGAGTCGTGCAGACGGTTTTGATTACGGGGGCGAGTAGTGGGATTGGAAAGGCCTGTGCGCGGATTTTTGCCGAGTCGGGGGCGCGGTTGATTCTGTGTGCCCGTCGCGCTGAGCAATTGCAAGGGGTAGCGCAGGAACTCAACACCCCAGTTCACCTCGTCCCATTAGATGTAAGAGATGCGGCCCAAGTGCAAGCCTTGGCTCACCTTCCCGAAGCTTGGGCCGGGGTAGATGTCCTCATCAATAATGCGGGTCTGAGCCGGGGCCTCAACAAACTCCCCGAGGGCCAGATCCAAGACTGGGAAGAGATGATTGATACGAATATCAAAGGATTGTTGTATGTCACCCGCGCTTTAGTCCCCGGTATGGTGGCGCGGGGGCGCGGTCATGTAGTGAATATCGGTTCTCTCGCCGGACACCAGACCTATCCTGGGGGGAATGTCTACTGCGCCACAAAAGCAGCGGTACGGGTCTTGAGTGAGGGGCTGAAACAGGACTTGCTAGGTACGCCCGTGCGCGTCACGACCGTAGACCCAGGATTGGTGGAGACAGACTTCAGTCAAGTGCGCTTCCGGGGCGACGAAGAACGGGCGCGTCAGGTTTACCAGGGACTCACCCCGCTCACTCCCGAGGACGTGGCTCAAGTGGTCCATTTCTGTGTCTCTCGCCCTGCCCATGTGAATATCAGCGAAGTCCTGCTTATGCCCACGGACCAGTCGGGTTCTACATTGGTGCATCGGGTTCCTGAGGGCGGCTAAACGTTATTATGAGCGTGCAGTAATCCATACCATGTCCCAACCCATCCGCACCTACACCCGTATCCAGAACCAGGACCAGACCCAGTACCCCCCCGAGCGCGTTTCGGTGAACCCGGCCCGTTTCGAGGATGAGGTCGGACTTTACCCCATCACGCCCCTAGCAGGGGTCAAACAAGCTTGTGAAGCCGCCCGTCAAGCCTTCCCTTCATGGCGAAAAGTCCCCGCACCGCTTCGGGGCAACCTCATCTACAACCTGGGCCAGTTAGTGAGTGCCAACAAAACAGTCTTGGCTAGTTGGCTGACCCGCGAGGTGGGTAAACCCTACAGTGAGGCCCTGGGTTCGGTCCAGGAAGTGATTGATACCTGTCAGTTTTTTGTAAGTGAAGGGCGTAGGCTCTATGGGCAGACCGTCCCCAGCGAGATGGCAGATAAACGGCTCTTCACCTACCGTCGCCCGGTCGGGGTCTGTGGGATCATCACGGCGGGGAATTTCCCGATTGCGGTCCCGGCTTGGTATGTGGTCCCGGCTCTGCTCTGTGGCAATACGGTAGTCTGGAAACCCTCCGAGGATGCCCCGGTCCTCTCCTATCTGTTCTGTCAATTAGTGGAGAAAGCCGGGTTCCCGCCGGGAGTTTTCAACATGGTCCTAGGCGATGGGGCAACCACGGGCGCGGCCTTAGTCAGCATGGTCAGCGCGGGTTTGGTGGATAAAATCGGCTTCACGGGGTCCACGGCGGTGGGTCAAAGGATTGGACGAGTAGCAGGCGAAAACCTCCAAGTCCCCTGTCTGGAGTTGGGCGGGAAAAATCCCCTGGTCGTGACCGAGCGAGCAAACTTGGAATTGGCAGTGGAGGGGGCCTTGTGGTCAGCTTTTGGAACCGCTGGGCAACGCTGTACTTCCCTGGGGGTGTTGATTGTCCAGGAGCGGATTTATGAGGAGTTTATCGCCCGGTTACTAGAACGTACTGCCGCAATGGTGATTGGCGACCCGACGGACCCAAGTATTACCTATGGCCCACTTATCTCCAAACGGTTTTTAGATAATTTGCTCGCGTTTCAAAAAAACCAAATTCAAGCCCATCACCAAGTCCTGACTCCGACCATCGGTCAGATTACGAGGGAGAATCCCTGGCCTAATTTTGTGGGTGATCCAGCGGCGGGTTACTTTGCCCATCCGGTTCTCGTGGGCGGGGCGCGTCGTGAGGACGTGTTGTACCAGGAAGAGACTTTTGGTCCTCTGGTGGCGGCAGTTTCCTATGGTGAATTAGAGGAAGCCTTGGACTGGGCGAATGGGCACGGCTACGGGCTGAGTAGTGCGATTTACACCCAGGACCCGGCGGAGGCATTTTACTTCCAAGAGAATATCCAGGCCGGGATGGTCAGTATCAATAACACTACTTCGGGGGCGGAAGCCCATATGCCCTTTGGTGGGAACGGCAGGTCCGGGAATGGTTCCAGGCAATCCGGGGTCTGGGTGCTAGACCAGTTCACCCGTTGGCAGGGGGTCAATGGGGATTTCTCTAACCAACTGCAACGCGCCCAGATTGACACGATCTACAGTCCCGGCGACCTAGATTACCGAGTACCAGGGTGGTGAAGCGCGTCCTCTGTCTGAGTAATGGTCACGGCGAGGACAGTATTGCCGTGGTCGTCCTCGGGGCCTTAGCTGAGCGCGGGGTGAAAGTATGGGCGATGCCGATTGTGGGGGCGGGCG
Organism: Candidatus Cyanaurora vandensis; assembly: GCF_013285555.1. Taxonomy (GTDB): domain Bacteria; phylum Cyanobacteriota; class Cyanobacteriia; order Gloeobacterales; family Anthocerotibacteraceae; genus Cyanaurora; species Cyanaurora vandensis. The sequence goes on from NZ_JAAXLT010000054.1 coordinate 15,784, forward strand.
GGGCCTATCGTAGTCACGGGATCGAGATCCTGGGCCCGACCCAGGCGATGCCCTCCGGCGGCTTCATCTATATGGATGCCCGTCACCTCTGGCATGACCTCCAGAGCGGGCTGGGTGGGTTGACCCTGGCCCAGTACCAGACCCTTAAAGAAATGGCTCCCCAAGTGGATTTGGTGCTAGCGGTGGGAGATATTGTCGTCCAGATTTTTGCGCGGTTGAGTGAACAACCCCATGCTTTTATCGGCACGGCGAAGTCCGACTATTACATCGGCGGCAAGCCCTCGGTCTACGCTCCCTGGGAACGGTGGTTGATGGCGAATCCCCGTTGTGCAGCGGTCTATCCCCGCGACCGCGTGACGACTTTGAATTTGCAAAAGCTGGGGGTGGCCCGCGCCCACGACCTCGGCAACCCGATGATGGATGGCCTCACCCCCCAGGGTTTTTGTCTGGAGCGGTTGGGCGGTCAGGGTCCCCTCGTCACCCTCCTGCCCGGTTCGCGGCCCCCCGAAGCCTACCGGAACTTGAACGTGTTGCTAGAAGCAGTCTGTCACTTGAAAACCCCTTTAGTTTTTGCCGCCGCCCTGACCAAGAGCCTCCAGACCGAAGAGCTGGAGACGAGCCTAGGCGAAGCGGGTTGGCAGACTACCCCCCTCGCCCCGGACCTCTGGCAAGTCCAGCAGGGCGAACACCGGGCTTACCTCGTCTGGGGGGCCTTTGCCGACCTCATCGCAGCGGCTAACCTCGTCCTCGCCATGGCTGGGACGGCAACCGAACAAGCCGTGGGCCTAGGGAAACCTGTGATTACCTTGCCTGGAGCCGGACCCCAATTTACCTATCGCTTTGCCGAGGCCCAGACCCGCTTACTCGGTCCCTCGGTGAACTTGGTGCTGGACCCCGCTCAAGTCGCACCGATGGCCCACCAACTTTTGACGGACCCCCGACTCCCCGCCCGTCTCCAAGCCAATGGCAAGGAGCGCATGGGGACCGTCGGAGCCGCCCAACGCATCGCCCAACACTTAATGGAGTTCTTATGATACCGATTCAGTTCCAGTGGGGGACTTTTTGTAAACAGGCGATGATTAACCCCCGCTCCGGCGAGGTCTCCCTGATTAGCTTGGTCCCCGGTCTTGTGGTGGAATACGGCGTTGAGGACCCGAATCAGCCTGTAGTTTTACCCTTTGCCGCCTTTGCGGTCTGCCTGACCTTCCGGCGACGGGAGCCGGGGACCGCTGAGATTAAGCTGGTCTGTGAGGTGGCGGTACTTTTTGAAGGACAGCAGTTGTTAACCAGTCCCGTGACGGTCTTGATGGCAGCTCAGCAGGATTTCAGCCATTCGCTCCTCAATATTGAGCAATTCCCGCTCCCGCTCCCCCACACTGGGTCCTTTGAGGGGCTGCTCCAGGTCCGTTACCGCTACGAGGGGTTGGATTTGGGCGGGGTGGACCTGCCGCTCAGGTTTGTGGCCCTACCTCCGGCTATCAGCCGGACCTAGTTTCATGATTAACTAGGAGGGTCTGGTACGGCTTTAGGGACCTATGATCTCAAGCAACGATTTTCGCACAGGGACCACCATTGAACTTGATGGTCAGGCGTGGCGGGTAGTAGAATTCCAGCACGTGAAACCCGGTAAAGGTTCGGCCTTCGTGCGTACTAAGCTCAAAAATGTCCAATCCGGGGCGGTCAACGAACGTACTTTCCGGGCGGGTGAGATGCTCCCCTCCGCCGTGGTTGACAAGAGCGAGATGCAATTTCTCTACCCGGAGAACGAAAACTATATCTTCATGAACATGGAGAGCTATGACCAGAGTGAACTCAAGGCCAGCGAGATTGGACCGGGGATCAAGTACCTCAAAGAGGGCATGACCGCGAGTGTCCTGACCTATAACGGCGCGATTATCGGGGTGGAGCTACCCAACTCCGTCGTCCTTGAAGTGGCTCAGACCGACCCTGGGGTCCGGGGTGACACCGCCACTGGGGGTCTGAAGCCTGCCATCCTTTCAACTGGGGCCTCGATCCAGGTACCCCTTTTTGTAACGATTGGTGATAAGGTCAAAGTTGATACTCGTTCAGATACCTACCTAGGCCGCGAACAGTGAAGTTTGACCTCTCCGAAATCCGCGAATTGATTACCATCCTCAGCAAAACTGAGGTTACGGAACTAGAGCTAGAGAGCGAAGGTTTCCGTCTTGCTATTCGTAAAGGTCCCCAGGTCGCGGCGGTCTCCTCAGTTGCCGCTCCCCAAGCCGCCAATGCCCCCAGAGTCGCCCCCTCTGCTGCGTCCCAGGGCCTCTTGGAAGTCAAGGCCCCGATGGTCGGGACTTTTTACCGCGCCGCCTCACCGGAGGCTGACCCCTTTGTCCAACTCAATGACCGCATCCGGGTCGGGCAGACCGTCTGCATCATTGAGGCGATGAAATTGATGAACAACATTGATGCGGAAGTGACGGGCCGGGTCGTCGAGATCCTGGTGGAGAACGCCCAACCCGTGGAGTTCGGACAGGTGATTATGCGCCTAGATCCCGAGCTACCTATATAACCCCCGGCCTAATTGGGGCAAGCTAAGAGCAGCAAGAGGATTCTCCCTGTGCTCCTTAAATCCCCTTGGCTGGCAGAATTAAAAAAACGACTCCCCCCGCCCTCCACCGTCCCCCCCGAGGATTCTATACCGCTCCGGGTTTTGGTCCAGGTCCTCGTGGGTGTGGGGATTGTAGCCACTGATGTGGCGGCGGGAAATTTTCAAAATTTGTCCTCTCTGCCCACGGGTCTTTGGGCGGTTCCCCTCAGTGGCGCGGGCGCGGTCTTTAGCTGGTACCGCCGCCGGGAACGCAACATCTTACTTAAATTCCTTTTAGCGATTGCCATGCTTGCGGCCCTAGGGGTATTTTTCCTAAATATTCTTAGTACCCCCAATGACACCCGGTTGGGGTTAGCACTACTTTTGGTCCATCTGCAAGTTATCCACAGTTTTGATCTGCCGCGCCGTCGAGATCTGGGGTATTCAATGGCGATTGGGCTAGTGCTGTTGGGGGTGGCGGCGACCTTGAGTCAGACTTTGGCCTTCGCACCTTGGCTTGTGACTTCGGCGGTGATTGCCATTCCGATGTTGGGCTATGACTACCGTGCCCAATTGGGTTTGGAGGCTAAGGGCGGTCGTGAACCCTGGGGGGTCTGGTTGGGCGTACTGGCGGCGAGTCTGGCCCTGGGGGGGGCAATTTTTGCGTTGTTACCGCGTTTTCCGGGCTATCAGTTACGGGCCTTCCCCGTGAGTGCAAATATCCCGCTACCCAAAGACCTCAGTCAGCGGATTCAGAACCGGGGCTTCCCCGCTGAGTTGGCGAAAGGCAGTCAGCGTAAGGGCAGTAAAGATGCTCAAGGGGGCTTGGCCCTGCCCACGGCCTATTTCGGTTTTAACGAGCAGATTGGTTTTGATGTCCAGGGGGTCCTCGAACCCGCGCTGATGCTCCGGGTCCGCGCTCAGGGAGCTTCGTTCTGGCGGATGATGGCCTTTGATGAGTACACCGGGACCAGTTGGCGGGTCAAACGCAACACTACCGTCAATGTTTACCGCCAGCCGCCCTTCGGGGTGATCTATCTACCGACACCGCTGCGGACGCTGGACCTACCCACTCAGTCCATCATCCAGACCTTCACCGTAGTGAATGACCTCCCCAACCTCATCCCGGCGGCCCCTTGGCCCAATGAACTGTACTTCCCCACACCCCAGGTTGCGCTTGACCCCCTGGGTACCGTGCGCTCACCCGTGGAACTCTTGACGGGGTTGACCTATACCGTAGCCTCAGTCGTTCCCCTGCGCGACCGCGCCGAGTTAGGGAAAACTGACCAACGTTATCCCCCGACGATCCGCGAGAGCTTTCTGCAACTACCCCCCCAAGTCCGGCCCCGTGTGCGCGAGTTGGCCCAGCGCGTGACCCAGGATGCGCCCGGTTATTATGAAAAAGTTCTGACGCTGACCCAGTACCTCAAGCAGAACTATCGGCTCCAGACGGCGACCCCGCCCTACGGTCCCCAGCGCGATTTGGCGGATGCTTTTCTATTCGGCTCTAAGGGTGGTACCCCAGAGCATTTCGCGACGACAGAAGTAGTGATGCTGCGGAGTCTGGGCATCCCGGCGCGGCTTGTGACTGGATTTTTGCCGGGAAAATTCAATCCTTGGACGGGTTATTACGAGGTCTGGAATACCGATGCGACGGCGGTGGTGGAGGTGTATTTCGCAGGGGCGGGTTGGTTTAGTTTTGACCCGGCGCCCGGTCGTGACCTCATCCCCCCGGCTCCTGACCAGACGGAGACCTTCGGCGTGGCGGACCAATCCTGGCAGACCTTCGTCAAACTCATCCCAGAACCGCTCAAAAATGCTTTGGGTTATCTCTTGACCGGGATCGGAACGGTGATTGCGTTTTTGTTTGCTTGGGCGGGGTCATTGGTGGCGGACCTAGGCTGGGTAGGCGGGGCGATCTTGGTCCTGTTGACGGTGGCGGTGGTCTTGGCGGGTTGGGGATTGACGGTCCTAACGCGCTGGGTCAGGTACCAACAACGCTTGGCGCAACTGGTCCCCCCAGAGCGTATCTACCAAAAAATGCTCGGCTTACTCGCCCAACGCGGCCTGACGAAACACCCCCACCAAACGCCCCATGAGTTTTGGCAGGATGTCGCCCGACACTGTCCCGCCGCTGCTCCCCATTGCCTGACCATTACCGAGACCTACCTACATTGGCGTTATGCTACGACAAAGCTCCCGCTCGGTCCTGTCCAAACCGCCTATCAACAGTTACGTTATAGTCAAAGATCTCCTGCTCCCTACCCTTGGTTGTTAGCGAAGAAATATCTTGACAAGCTGTTTATTCAAAACTAAGGTAGGAAGTCTGAGATGTGTCTGTGCTTGAACAAACAGTCTTGTTACTAAAAGCGGCTTATAGCCCCTAGCTTTAGCTATGGGGCTATAAGCCGTATCAGCCACAGGCGAATAGGATATCTAAGCGACTACTTTCAGCTTAAATAAACTACAATAGTAGTATGTTAGTCCTTGAGTCAAAGTTAGTCGCCACCTCTGAGCAGTTCGCCTTAGTTACAAATCTCTAACAAATCTCGCTCTTTCCAAAAATAAGGAACTCGCGTGATTCTGAGCAACTATGAAATTTCTAAAGCTCTTGAAAGAGGACACATTGAAATATTGAATTTGGCTGGGAATGACCCATCGACATCTCCCTTCAATACAACCTCTGTAGACTTGCGCTTATCCCCTGATTTATCCATTCCACAAAATGATAACATCGGCAACTTGCGGCCTTCAAGAATAAGAACAGCAGCAATTCTTGCCGGAGATTCTAAGAGAGAAATAATGACTAAGTCTCAAGGCCACATGCTAGAGCCAAATCGTTTTGTACTGGGTAAAACCGTAGAGAAGGTGGCATTCCCTATCCGTGAAAATGAACCTTGTTATGCTGCCCGAGTTGAGGGTAGGAGTTCTCTTGCTCGTTGTGGGATACTGGTTCACTTTACTGCTCCCACTATCCATGCAGGATTTGAAGGGACAATTACTTTAGAAATTATCAATCTTGGTCCCCACGAAATCCTTTTAGAATCAGGAATGTATATTTGCCAACTCATTGTTGAAGAGGTAAAAGGAACTCCCATATTAACCTCAAGTCAGTTTCGAGGGCAGACGGCTGCCGTCGGTAATATCTAAGCGAATAACAAGTTTTAGAGAACGATCGAAGAATGCGTTGAAGTTTACAGTTAAGGCTTGCGTAGTTACCTACATCAGCTAGTCAAGAGGGCGGCGTGGTGGCGTAGGTGGTCCTCAATGAAAGTAGCAATGAAGTAGTAGCTGTGGTCATACCCTTCCTGGTAGCGCAACAAGAGGGGTTGGTCTACCAGAGCGCAAGCTTGGGCTAGGCGTTCCGGTTGTAGTTGAGAGAGTAGATAAGGATCAGCCGTGCCTTGGTCTACCAGGATCAGGGCGGGGAATTGATGCTGAGCTAGGAGTTGCGTCGCATCGTAGGCGGACCCATCGTCAGTTCCCAGGTAAGCACCGAAAGCTTTTTGGCCCCAGGGACAGCGGGTCGGGGCACAGATGGGGGCAAAGGCTGAGACCGATTGGTAATGATTGGGATTGCGTAGAGCACAAACTAAAGCCCCCTGACCGCCCATGGAGTGCCCAAAGATACCCCGGCGGTCTCCCACTGAGAAATGGGCCTGAATCAGGGCAGGTAATTCCTCGACCACATAGCTATACATCTGATAATGCCGAGACCAGGGTTCCACCGTCGCGTTGACATAGAAGCCCGCCCCTGTCCCCAGGTCCCAATCTGTATCCTCACCGGGAGTTCCCGTCTGACGGGGACTAGTATCGGGAACCACCAGCACCAACCCGTACTGAGCGGCGAACCGTTGGGCACCAGCTTTGACCATGAAATTCTCTTCGGTACAGGTCAGCCCCGCTAAAAAATAGAGGACAGGTAAACGTTGGGTCTGCACTTGGCGCGGTTGGTAGATGGCAAATCGCATCAGAGCATTACAGGTCAGGGCATGGTGGCGATAAAACCCCACTGTGCCACCAAAAGCCGTGTGTTGAGCCAGGAGTTCGGGGGGTTGGGTACTCATCAAAAAGTTACCACAGTACGGATGGACTCTCCCCGGTGCATCAGGTCAAAGCTCTCATTAATACGCTCTAGGGGCAGGGTGTGGGTAATCAGGTCATCAATATTAATCTTGCCATCCATGTACCAATCTACGATTTTGGGGACATCGGTGCGGCCCCTCGCCCCACCGAAGGCTGAGCCTTTCCAGACCCGTCCCGTGACCAGTTGGAAGGGCCGTGTCTGAATCTCCTGACCCGCCCCCGCCACGCCAATAATCACACTCACCCCCCAGCCCTTGTGACAGCACTCCAGGGCTTGACGCATCACATTTACATTACCAATGCACTCAAAGCTGTAGTCCGCGCCGCCACGGGTGAGTTCGACGAGATAGGGGACTAGATCGCCCCCGACCTCGCGGGGATTGACGAAGTGGGTCATCCCAAATTTCTCGGCTAGGGCACGTTTCGCCGGGTTGAGATCCACGCCAATAATCTGGTTAGCTCCCGCCAACCGCGCCCCCTGGACCACATTCAGCCCAATCCCGCCCAGCCCAAAGACGACCACATTGGCTCCCGGCTCCACACGGGCGGTGTAGAGGACCGCTCCCAGCCCCGTCGTCACCCCACAGCCGATGTAGCAAACCTTGTCAAAGGGCGCGTCCTCCCGGATTTTTGCCACCGCAATCTCTGGCAAAACCGTGTGGTTGGCAAATGTAGAGGTACCCATGTAGTGATAAAGCATCTCCTTGCCCACCGAAAAACGGCTGGTCCCATCCGGCATCAGTCCCCGGCCCTGGGTGGTACGGATAGCTTGACAGAGGTTAGTTTTGCGGCTGAGGCAGTATTCACACTGGCGGCACTCCGGGGTGTAGAGGGGAATCACATGGTCCCCCGGACGCACACTCGTCACTCCCGCCCCCACTTCCAGGACC
>NZ_JAAXLT010000055.1 GCF_013285555.1 Candidatus Cyanaurora vandensis
ATCCGCGCTATGCGTGGCTGTGGGTATCTGGTTTCGTACAGCCAGATACAGGGGAGACCTTTTGGTACCTGACCCCGACGTTGAATATTGCTTGGTTTATAAGGTTTCCTGTTGGATGATTCGTGTATGGGCAGGAATTTGCTTTTCGTCGAGTAGCCAGCATGTGAACTTTACAAGCTCTGATCAAACGGAAACCTTATTACCACTCTCTTTACCCACTGCCTGATGATGCTCAGGAGCGATGACTTGGCTGTAGGCTGACCAGAAATCAGTGTAGCTAATGGCAGTTTGACGATATACCTGCGACAGCTTACGCCATAACCCTTTCGCGCCTTGCACGTCGCGTCCACTGACATGCACCGCGATAACTTCTTTGGTCTCTACGTCGAGGGCAAGCCACACCCACTATCGGTTACGCTTACTGCCAACAAAAGACCATATGTGTGATTCACACACTTATAGGTTTTGGGATCAAAACGGCTCTCTATTGACCGCAGCGGTTCAATGCCCCATTAAAGCTCCGTGCCCTCCGCCCAAAGGATGAAGACGTTACCCGCTTGCTTTGGAAGATTGGTAGGGGGTTACGGCCCAATTACAAGCTGTCCAACAAAGGGGAATGTCATGGCTACCACGCAAACTGCTGACCTCGATATGACGATTGCCGCGCTACAACAGGGCCTCACCTCGGTTCCCGTGGACCAAGCTATTGCGCTGATTGAAAGCTGGCAGCAACAACTCCAGGGTATGGATATCGCTGAAGACCTCGGGCAACTCAAAGCAGCCCTCATGGGCAGTGGCGATGCCGGGATGTCCGTCAGTGCCATCTTGACTGACTTGGGCGAAGACACTACCGAAACCGCTGCGGGCGCACCCAGCGATGTCGCCGCTAAACTCCGCCAACTCGGGGAATTACTCTCTCAATCCGGTCAATCCTTGATGTAATTTAACGGGGTGGGCGGGTTTCCCAGAAACCCCCTGCCCCTAAACTTCCTTGGCCTGCTGACGGTTCAAAGCGGGTTGGGAAGCTTCTTTCAGGGTTTGATAGAGCTTGTTGAGCGCACCAATATAAGCGTGGGCTGAGGCAACAATGATGTCGGTATTGGCACTGTGTCCGCTGTAGGTCTGCTGATTATGACGCAGCCGGATTGTGACCTCACCCATCGCGTCAATCCCGGCGGTCACGGACTGCACCGAGAACTCAATCAACTCGTTGGGCACCGCCACCAGTCGGTTAATCGCCTTATAGACTGCATCCACCGGACCCGTGCCCACCGCCGCATCTAGGAGTTCCACCCCGTCCGGGCCGCGCAATTGAACCGTAGCCGTGGGTAGGCCATCGCCGCAACTTACCTGGACGCGCTCTAGCACAAATGCCTGGGGAGCCACCCGCAATTCATCGTTGACCATGGCCTCAATATCCCAGTCGCTGATCGTTTTCTTCTTATCAGCTACATCTTTGAAGCGTAAAAAAGCCCGGTTCAAATCATCGTCGCTGAGTTGGTAGCCCAGTTCCTCCAGCCGACTCCTGAAAGCATTGCGCCCGGAGTGTTTGCCCAAGACCAGGGTATTTTCGAGTAACCCAATACTCTGGGCATCCATGATCTCGTAGGTATTTTTGTTTTTGAGTAAACCATCTTGGTGAATACCCGACTCGTGAGCGAAAGCGTTAGCCCCGACGATGGCCTTGTTGGGTTGGACAAGCATCCCCGTCAGGTTGGAGACCAAGCGCGAAGTGCGGTAAATCTCCTGGGTTTTAATCTGAGTGAGGGGAGTTTCAGACCCCGGCTCCCGTCCAAAGTAAGGATTGAAATAGTTGCGGCGCACCTGTAAAGCCATCACGACCTCTTCTAGAGAAGTATTCCCCGCCCGTTCGCCAATCCCGTTAATCGTACATTCAACTTGACGTGCGCCCTGCTTAACCGCTTCTAGAGAGTTCGCCACCGCCAAACCCAGGTCGTTGTGACAATGGACCGAGAGGACCGCTTGGGCAATGTTGGCGACGTTAGCGCGAATTCCGGCAATCAGTTGACCGAATTCCACCGGGGTCGTGTAGCCCACGGTATCGGGGATATTAATTGTGGTCGCACCGTTGGCAATCGCCCGTTCAATCACGGTGTATAAAAACTCCGGGTCCGACCGCCCTGCATCCATCGGCGAGAACTCCACATCCTCACAGAGCTCCCGGCTGTAGGCCACCATCTCCCCAGCGATTACCAAGACCTCAGCGCGGGACTTGCGTAACTGATGTTCCAGGTGAATATCGGAAGTAGATAAAAAAGTATGAATCCGCCGCCGGGGAGCCGCTGAAATCGCCTCGGCGCACCGCTTGATATCGCCCTTGAGCGCACGGGCTAACCCACAAATCACCGGACCCTGGACCTCTTGGGCAATCCGCTGGACCGCTTCAAAATCTCCCGTACTGGCATAGGGAAAACCCGCTTCAATAATGTCCACCCCGAGTCGCGCCAGTTGCTTCGCTACCTCTAGCTTCTCAGGCGTGTTAAGGGTCGCCCCCGGACACTGTTCGCCATCGCGCAGGGTGGTATCGAAGATTAAAACGGGCCGCGAGTCGGGAATGCTCATGAATAGGTCCTGAATTTGTCGTAATTTTAACAGAATTTTCCAATTCTCCGGTGTGGCAAACACTTGACATAGTCTTGCAATAAGGCCTAGGATAGCTCTTGAAAAAGACTAGCAACAAGTGGAGCCTTCGCGTGTTGAACCGTAAGAACTTCTTGGTCGCCCTCCTCCTCGCCGCGACCTTTGCCCCCAACGCCCCAGCCCAAGAGCCCGGACCCTTGACGGTCCTTTTCCCCACCCGCTCTGATGCTAAGGACCTCAATCAAAAGGCCGGTGCAGTCGCTGCGGTGCTTGCTAAAAGTGTCGGTATACCCATCAATGCCGTGGTGACCGATGAGACCGCCGCTGTGGAAGCTCTCCGCGCTAACCGGGCCGATGTGGCTTTTTTAAGTGGACGGGCCGCCCTCAAAGCTGAGCAGTTGTCAGGAGCCCGTGTTTATCTAGCCGAGATCCGGCCCAACTATTCCGGCGGCTACACCTACCGCTCGGTCATCGTCGTCCCTCAAGACAGCCCGCTCCAACCCCAAAAAACCGCCAAGGCCACCTTGGAACAACTCCAGGGCAAAAAAATGGCCTTTGCATCGCGCACCTCCACCTCGGGCTACTTCTTCCCCATGGGCGAGTTGCTGAAAGTGGGGCTTGCCACCAGCCCTGACCGCCTGGATGAATTTTTCGGACGCGGGAATATCATTTATGGAGATGGTTATAGCAGTGCCCTCCAAGCCGTCCTGCGCGGACAGGCTGATGCCGGAGCCGTCTCGGAATACGCCCTCTTCCCGCCCTACATCAAGCCCGAAGAAGCCAAACAATTACGAGTCCTCCACGCCATACCAGGGGTGCCGGCCCACGGGGTTGTCATTGACGACGATGTACCCGCCGCCCTCCGCGATAAATTAATCCAGGCCATGCTCGAACTAAACAAAGGCGAAAATAACACCCTGTTCCGGTCGCTCTACAACTCCACCGAACTTGTCAAGGTTGACCATGACCGCCATCTCCAGCCCATCCGCGAGGTCCTCCGCAGTGCCAAAATCGAACCCTAGTCCGGCGATTGAATGCCGGGGCGTAGTGGTCCGGTTGGGCGGTCGTGCTGTCCTCGAGGGCCTCGACCTGACCATTCACCAAGGCGAATCCGTGGTTCTGTTGGGTCTTAATGGGGCGGGTAAGTCTACGTTATTACGGGCGATGGCGGGTCTTGTGCCCTTGGCAGCGGGAACAATCCAGGTCCTCGGTCAACCGATCTTGAGCCATCCGTCTTCTCCCATCGCTATGCTTGCCCAGGGCGGCGGGCTGATTCCCCAACTGAGCGCGTTAGAGAATGTCCTCTGTGGGCGGTTGGGGCAACTGGGTACCCTGTCTACCCTCTGGGGCTTCCCCTTAGCTGAGCGCAAGCGTGCCCGTGAACTCTTGCTGAGTCTAGGGCTGGGCGAGTGTTTGCAGACTCCGGTGCGGCAGTTGAGCGGCGGTCAGCAACAACGGGTTGCCATCGCCCGTGCCCTGATTGCCTCCGCCCAGATCTTACTTGCCGACGAACCCGTAACCGGGCTGGATGTCCTGGCAACGCGCCAAGTCATGCAGACGCTGGACCAACTGGCGGCGGCCGGGTTAACGCTCGTCAGTGTCCTCCATGATTTAGAGCTTGCCCAAGCCCACGCGGGGCGGGCAGTCCTGCTGGAGGCGGGTAAGATCACCTACGATGGACCCTGCCATAATCTGGGACAGTACTTTACCCCGGTCACTCGTGAAGTTTCCGCTGCCTGATTGGGTCCGACCTGTTGGAATTTGGAGCGGGGTAGTCCTGCTCTATGTCTGGGCCTCCTGGGGCCTCAACCTCGACTTGGACTTAATCAGCGCAAGCTGGCCCTACATGGTGGATTTTGTCAGCCGCCTTTTCCCCCCGGATTTGACGGTCCTGGATATCGCTTGGCGGGCACTTATTGAGACCATTCAGATGTCCTTATGGGGAACTACCCTCGGCGCGGTACTGTCCTTACCCGTAGCTCTAGCCTCCGCCCGTAACCTCGCGCCCACTTGGTTAGTCCTTCCGGCAAACCTGCTCCAAAATGCCATCCGCTCTGTGCCTTCGATCGTGCTAGGACTTTTTTTCGTAGCGGCAACAGGCTTGGGAGCACCGGCGGGGACCTTAGCCCTAGGAATTTATAGTATTGGCTATCTTGCCAAGTTTTATCAAGAAGCTTTTGAATCTGTGGATGCCCGGTCGCTGGAGTCCTTACGCGTGACTGGGGCCTCTTGGCTCCAGGTCGCCCAATATGGCGTCTTACCCCAGGTCCTCTCGTTAGTCTCAGGCTACACCCTCTATATGTTCGAGTACAACATCCGGGCCGCTTCGGTGCTGGGTATAGTCGGAGCCGGGGGAATTGGCTTTGAGTTAGTCAACTATATCCGCAGCTTTGAATATCCCAAAGCCACCACGATGATGCTAGTCCTGCTCGTTGTGGTTACGGTAATTGATGGGATCAGTAGTCGTCTTCGTCGTCAATTGGAAAAGTGAATACCCCACGCCCATACCCTGTCGGGCACAGGCGTGGTGGGCTAGGGGCTTGGGGTCGGGGGGCTACTTGGCGACAGCGATCTTGTTATAGATCGTCAGGGCTTGGGCCACCACTTGGTCCATGTTGTAGTACTTGTAGGTGGCAAGCCGACCGACGAATTGGACGTTGGGGGTCTCCTCGACGAGATTTTGATAGCGTTTGTAGAGTTCGGCGTTCTCCGTGCGGGGGATGGGGTAGTAGGGGTCGCCCTCGGCTTGGGGGATCTCGTAGACGATGCTCGTTTTGGGGTGCTGTTGTCCGGTCAGGTACTTGAACTCGGTAATGCGGGTATAGAGGTAATCGTTGGGGTAATTGACCACCGGCGCGGTCTGGAACACGGGCTGGTCCAGGGTCTCGTGCTTGAACTCCAAGGAGCGGTAGGGCAATTTCCCGTAACAGTAATCAAAGTATTCATCCACCGGGCCGGTGTAGACCATGTGCTTGAAGGGGATGAATTGTTGTACCGCCCGGTAATCGGTGTTGAGCATGACGGAGATGTTGGGATGGCTCAGCATATTCTCAAACATCCGGGTGTAGCCGTAGAGTGGCATCGCTTGGTAACTATCGGTGAAATAGCGGTCATCCCGGTTAGTGCGGGTGGGGACGCGGGCCGTTACCGAGGCATGTAGCTCCGAGGGGTCCAGCCCCCACTGTTTGCGGGTGTAGTTGCGGAAGAACTTCTCGTAGAGTTCGCGGCCTACTTTATTGACTACCACATCCTCGGAGGTCTTGAGCGGCGAACGCGGTTCCGCCACCGACCGGAAGAACTCCTCCACCTGGAAGGTACTCAGGTTCAACCCGTATAGCTGGTTAATCGTGTCCAGGTTAATCGGGATGGGTAGGAGTTGACCGTCCACACTGGCCCGGACCCGGTGCTGGTAGGGCCGCCAGGAGGTGAAATTGGACAGGTACTCAAAGACTTCCTTGGCGTTGGTGTGGAAGATATGGGGACCGTAGCGGTGAATCAAGACCCCAGCATCGTTGTAATGGTCGTAGGCGTTTCCGGCGATATGGGCGCGGCGGTCCACCAAGAGGACCCGTTTGTTACTATCTCTTGCCAACCGTTCTGCCAAGACACTCCCAGCAAACCCCGCCCCGACAATCAGGTAATCAAACCCATTTTCGCGGACGGTGAAACTGGGGAGCGGGACCGTCGTCCCTGTGGTATCAAGGGCCGAATCAATGAGTTGTTTCATCCGCGTCCAGGTGTGGTCCCAGGAAGTGCGCTGGAGTAAGTTATCCACCTGGGGTAGCCAATCGCTGTCCATCCCGGCGAGACACTGCGTCACTTGGGCCACGAACTCCGGCACGTCCTGGGCAATCTGGACCAAGCCTTTCTCACCGTAGGGCCGGACCACATCGTTAATCGGGGTGGAGACCACGGGTTTCCCGGCGGCTAGATACTCCGGGGTTTTAGTCGGGCTGATGAAGCGGGTGGACTCGTTAAGGGCGAAGGGCATTAAGGCCACATCCCAACCCGCGAGGTACTGGGGGAGTTCGCTGTAGGACTTACTGCCTAGGTAGTGGATGTTGGGCTGGGTGGGCAGGTGGGCGGGGTTGATTTTGACAATGGGACCGACCAAGACCAAGTGCCAGTCAGGACGGGCCAGAGCCAAACCTTGAATGAGCTCCAGGTCCATCCGTTCATCAATCACCCCGTAGAAACCCAAGCGCGGGTGGGGAATGACGGCTTGGTCAGCGGGTTCAGCTTGGGCCTGACGCGCCGGGGTGAAGTGGGCTAAATCCACACTGCTCGGGAAACTATAGACATTGGGATGCTGACCGCGCTTGGCCTCATAGAGACTCTGCCCCCCTGTGAAAACCAAGTCCGCCCGCTCAAAAAGTTCTGCCTCTCGTTCTTTCAGGCGCGTCGGAGCATTTTTAAAAGCCGATAACTCGTCCATACAGTCATAAATGGTCAAAAGCGGCGTGAGATGACGGGTGAAGCCCATGGCCATCGGGGTGTAGTACCAGCAGATATACTGTTCAACCGCAAAGTCCGCGAAGAGTTGCGCGAGTAAGGTTTGTTGGGTTTCCTCTCCCGTCCCATCCGGTAACAGGGGCACCACCACCCACACGCCCGGTTCCGTCTGAGTGACATCTAACCCGACCGTCTCTGCCGTGCGGGGTTCTTCGATAAAGAAAACCCGGCGGTCCTGGGCACCCCGGCTCAAGAGATGCTGGGGCCTTTGGTAGACAAAGTTCCAGCGCAAATGTGAGAAACAGACTAAATCAGGCGCGGCAACCCCGGGGGTCGGTTCTTTCACTAGCCGCGAATAGCCATTTTCCGTGTTGTGCATGGGTCCCTCTAGTGTTAGTGAGTGGGAGTTCGTAAGCGTAGGAGCCACTCCCGAGGCTGAGTAATAGCGGTCATACAGATCTCCACAGCCCCGGCATCTTGATAGATTAGAGCCAGGTCGGGGCATCCTGGAAGCGATTCCCCGTCAATTAGAGCTGTGGAGAGAGGGCTTAAGAAGCCCTGTCGAATTACACTCCATTAGATACGTCTTCGCTACTGGGTGAATCAGCCTATGGAAACAGTTTCACGCCCATTCCAGAGCTTCTTTATGGGAGGCTTTGAATGTTCCACCCACCGCACCGCCCGTGGCGTCCGTCTGGACCTTGTCCACAGTACCCAGCATGACCGCTTTGTGATTCAGGATTACCGTCGTCTCTTGGCGCAAGGCATTAATACCGTCCGCGAGGGCCTGCGTTGGCACTTGATTGAGACTGCGCCGGGTTGCTATGACTTCAGTTCGGTGCGGCCTATGGTCCAGGCGGCTCAGGAGCTCGGCATTCAGATAATCTGGGACCTCTGCCACTATGGTTGGCCCGATGACCTCGATATCTTCAAACCCGCCTTTGTGGACCGCTTCTACCGTTTCAGTCTGGCCTTTGCAGAACTCCTGGCCCAGAGGGGTGACACTGCGCCCTTGGTCTGTCCGGTCAATGAGATTTCTTTTTTCGCTTGGGCGGGTGGGGACCAAGGTTTCATCAGTCCCCATGCCCGGGGCCGGGGCCACGAACTAAAGCTCCAACTAGTCCGGGCTGCCATTGCTGGGATAGAAGCGGTCTGGACAGTCAACCCCCGTACCCGGATTGTCCAGATTGACCCGGTGATCAACATCATTGCTGACCCCGCCCGTCCCCAGGACCGGGCGGAGGTCGAGGCCTATCGGCAGGCCCAGTACCAGGGCTGGGATATGTTGACGGGCCGGATGTGTCCCGAGTTGGGCGGCAAGGAGAAGTATCTTGATCTCCTCGGGGTCAACTACTATGACCGCAATCAGTGGGTCCACAACCAGGACCCCCTCTTCCGTAAGGACCCGCTCTACCGGCCCTTCCGCGAGATTCTCCAAGAAGTCTACGCCCGTTATGGACGGACGATGTTTGTGGCGGAGACCGGGACGGAGGATGCCGCACGGCCCGACTGGTTCGCCTATGTCTGTGATGAAGTGCAAGCTGCCATCGCCCAGGGCGTGCCGTTGGTAGGAATTTGTCTGTACCCCATCGTCAACCATCCGGGCTGGGATGATGACCGCCACTGCCATAACGGTCTCTGGGACTACCCCGGCCCCCAAGGCGACCGGCCCATCTACGCCCCCCTCGCGGCGGAACTCCAACGGCAACGGGGGTTATTCGTCTGAAAAGGCTCGCGTAGGCATGGGGAATCAAGACAGAAGATCCCCCCTAACCCCCTTAAAAAGGGGGATAAAGAGTCTGCTCAAGTCATCCTGGGCAAGGAGGCTCTGAAAGTCCCCCTTTTTAGAGGGACTTTAGGGAGATCGCTTTAGGGCTTTATGGACGCGCTCTGGTCAATTCGTCTGGCAGTGCAGGTAGACAGCGGTACTCGGTACGGAGTCGGTGGCTGAACGCTAACGGCAACAGCAAGTTTCAACGGTTGGGTAGGCTGAATGCTAGATTCAGGAACGGGATCGGGGCGATGGCGATGGCGGGATTACAGATTGAGGGATTATGCGCGGGCTATGGGCCGGTCCCAGTCCTGCATGAGGTGAGCTTGGCAGTCCAGCCGGGGGAGATTGTGACAGTGATTGGTCCCAATGGTGCGGGTAAGTCCACTACATTGCGGACTATCTCCGGCTTGCTCAAGGCCGAGCAGGGGCGGATTACTTTCAATCAAGAGGATATCCAGGGCGTAGGGGCCGATGTTTTGGTGGGCCGGGGGATTGTACAAGTTCCCGAGGGCCGCCGAATTTTTTCTAAGCTGACTGTCTTAGAAAATCTCGAAATGGGAGCTTACTCACGTCGAGATGCGATTGGCGCGGATTTGGCGCGGGTCTTTATTCTTTTTCCAATTCTCAAACAGCGCCAGGACCAAAAAGCCGGTACCCTCTCTGGTGGCGAACAGCAAATGCTCGCCATGGGCCGTGCCCTCCTTGCCAAACCCAAGCTCCTCCTGCTTGACGAACCCAGCATGGGCCTCGCGCCCCTCATCGTGCAGGACATCTTCCGCATCATCAAACAGATCCAAGAGACGGGCGTGATGATCCTCTTGGTCGAACAAAATGCACGCCAAGCCCTCAAACTGGCGGACCGGGGCTATGTATTGGAGGACGGTCACATCTTGATGGCGGGGGAGGCCAAGGAACTCCTCAACTCCGCCGCTGTCCGCAAAAGTTATCTCGGCGAGTCGCTGTAGCCCACAGTCTAGGAAAAAGGGGCCGCAGCGTAAAGCCCTTGGCAGGTAAGGCTGGGACTAAGGCGAGCTTGCCGCGTAGCTCCCTTTCCTCGCGTCCTTCTTCCCTAGCTTCCTGGTAGTAGCGCGTTTCTTTCATCGTCAACTGCTCAATCCCTACTATCTCGCGCAACTCCTCCCGGCTGAGCCGGGGAAACTTGTACACCAGCACCGTCTCTACCAATATTTATAGGCGGTCTAAAGGGCACCTCGATTAATGCACAAGATAAACTGAAATCAAATACTTAGAGCTATGGCTCTTATCGCAGCCATAGGTTATGAAAAAAGTCCTGTCCTTGCTGGCTCATTTCCCCCGTTTTTTCCAGTTTTAGTTACACTGCTCCGGCGCTTCGTCAATAAATGTACCGCGTCAGGTTGTAACTTAAATTCACTTTTGCTGCCCTACGGACTTTCCCGCTGCCTCTGAGCAATTTTCCGCCCAGCTCATTGACCCACGGGCCCAAGACAGGCTCCACAAGGGTGGGCGACGGCTAGTTTTCTTGGGATAGAAAGTACCAGAGCCGAAAGAGTCCTTCTGCTGTAGCTAGAGGTATTTTACTACGCCCAACTCAGGTAGGGCATGGGATTGATTTTAGCTATCGCGGTTGTGAACTAGGGATTTTTGAGAGCTTGAACAGTCCGAGCCACGGCCTCCGCCCCACTGAGTTGCATTTCCTCCGTCTCGGTACCCTTCACCCCCAGCCAGTTGAGCACGCCCTCGGGGTCAATCGTTATCTCGACGTAGGCATCATCTTCAGCTTCTGGGTCAGTGGTAGCCCAAGCCAGCCGGAGACCGCCCCCATGCCGGGGTTCCACCAGACCTTGATAGACCGGAGCGATCCCCGCCAAGGCTTCATCCTGTAGGAATTCAGCAGCAGCAGCAAGGGCCAAGGGCGAGATGACCCGCGCCCCATAACCATCCCAGTCGGGTCCGTACTCAGCAAATTCCTTTAATTGCTCTAGCAAACCAACCTCCTGTTATTTTGTGGCCTGAGTCCTGGTCTTGAGGCCGGCAGTCCAAGCTTGGAGCCGTGCTTCGAGGACATCAAGGGGTAAGGCCCCGGCTCCCAAGACTTCATCGTGAAAAGCACGGATATCGAACTTATCTCCGAGTTCCTGACGCGCTTGGGTGCGGAGGCGTTGGATGGTTAGCTGACCGAGTTTATAGGCCAAGGCTTGGGCAGGCCAAGCGATATAGCGGTCGGTCTCAGACTGGATTTGAGCCTCGCCCTCACTGGAGTGGTCGCGCATATATTGGACCACTTGCTCGCGGGTCCACTTTTTGTCATGGATGCCCGTGTCCACCACCAACCGAATCGCCCGCCAGACCTCATCTTCGAGCCGTCCATAATCACTGTAGGGGTTCTGGTAAAAACCGATCTCCTTCCCGAGAGCCTCGGAATATAAGGCCCAGCCCTCGATATAGGCCGTGTAGTCCGCTTGCTGACGAAAGGGCGGTAGACCCGGTAACTCCTGGGCAATCGAAATCTGCATATGGTGCCCCGGTACCCCCTCGTGATAGGCCGTGGACTCGTTAGTAATCGTTAGTTGGTTTGTGTAGTCGTAGGTATTGACGAACACATGACCGGGGCGTGAACCATCCGGGGTGCCCTGGCTGTACTGTGCCCCGGAAGCCTGTTTCTCCCGGAAAGGCTCCACCGGGAAGATCGCTAGCTTCGCCTTGGGGAGCCGCCCAAACAGTTGCGGCAACTTCGCCCACATCTGGTCGGTGAAGCGGCGGTATTCATCAAGGATCTGCTGGCGGGACTTGGGATGGAGGTCGGGGTTTTGTTTGAGGGCAAGGCTGAAGCTCTTGAGGTCGCTGTAGCCTAGTTTTTTGGCGATGACGAGTTTTTCCGTCTCAATCCGGGCGACTTCTTTAAGGCCGAGTTCATGGATCGCCGCTGGGGGCATCTGGGTAGTGGTTAGCTCCAAGATGGCGTAGGCGTAACGTTCGTTGCCCTGGGGTAAGGCATAGGTCCCAATCTCGGTCCGGCCTCGGGGCGCGTACTCTTGGCGGACAAACTCGGTGAACTGGCGGTAGGTGGGGAGGACTTGCTCTTGGATTGCGGTCAGGATTGCGGTGCGGAGGCGTTGTTGGTCGGCGGGGCTGAATTCCTTGGGGAACTTGGTCAGCGGTTGGGCAAAGGGGGACGCGTCGGGCTGTTGTTGGGCGATGTTTGCTGCTTGTTCAGCGACTTGGACTAAGAGAATTTGGGGGGGCATCAAGCCGTCCTTCATCCCTTGGCGCATCTGAATCATTGTTTCATTAAAGAGGCGAGGAACCTGCTTGAGGCGAGCGTGGTAGTCCTCATAGTCCTTGACGGTGGTGAAAGAGAGCGTCGTCACGAGTTGAGGTAGGTCAATGTGGACCCCGATGAACTGGTTGACGGGCATTTCCCATTCTTTAAACTTCACGCCCGCCAACTTCTGCCGGAGATTACGGACCATTAAACTGTGGTTAAGCCGGTCCTGCGCCGGGAAACCCGTGGGGTCAAGGGCTTCAAACTGGGTCAAAAATACCCGGTCTTGCTGGATATCGCGCTCAATCATGGCCTGAGAAAAATCACTTAGTTGGTCGTTATACCGCTTGTCACCAAGGATGGAAGCAAACTCAGGACTGGTACGAAGGGTGTGTTCCCACTGCTCAGCTAGCAGACTATTTAATTTTTGGACGCGCTCCTGGACCGCAGGACTAACGGTCGTCGTTTCAGGAAGTGCCCGACTAGGCTGGACCCAAGTTAAAGAAGTAGATAACGCAAGCACTACCGCAAGACCTAAACGTTTCATCCCCGCCTCTTGAGTTGCTGACCCAGGTTCGATGGTAACAACTAGCCGTCCACAAAAGACCCGGTACGAATTTTGAAATAAGACGGGGTATAACTACAACGTCCTTTTAAGGTGAGACCGTATGTTAGCGCGGGTGTATAGTGTGGCTCTGGTGGGGATTGACGCTTTGCGCGTCGGGGTAGAAGTGGATTTGGCGGCGGGCTTGCCCCAGACGGTGATTGTCGGACTCCCGGATACAGCGGTCCAGGAATCCCGCGAACGGGTCCGCGCCGCTCTCCGCAACAGTGGTTTTATTCATCCCCAGCGCAAGGTCGTAGTGAACCTCGCCCCAGCCGATATCCGTAAAGAGGGACCCAGTTTTGACCTTGCGATTGCGCTGGGAGTCCTGGTTGCCAGTGGACAGGTCGCCAGTCAAGACCTCGAAACCTTCTGTTGGCTTGGGGAGTTGTCGCTGGATGGCTACTTGAAACCTGTGCGGGGCTGTCTAGCGATGGCGGATGGAGTGCGGGCGATGGGACTCAAGGGGGTGATTGTACCCCAGGCGAACCGGGCTGAAGCCGCCGCCATTGAGGGGATTGCGGTCTATAGCTTGGACCATCTCAATCAGGTTCCTGAATTTTTGGCGGACCCGGGGCGATTTCTGTATCAGGGCACGCCCACGCCCTTGACCGGACCTAGTTTAGGGCTGGACCTGTCGGAAGTGAAGGGTCAAAGTGTGGGTAAACGCGCTTTGGAGATTGCAGCAGCGGGGGGGCACAATCTCCTACTCGTCGGTCCACCAGGCACTGGGAAGACAATGCTTGCCCGCCGGATGCCTGGAATCTTACCCCCCCTGACTAGAGAGGAAGCTCTACAAGTGACCAAGGTCTACTCGGTGGCGGGGTTACTGAAACAGCAGGGACTCCTGTCCGAGCGGCCTTTTCGCGCCCCGCATCACTCGGCCTCAGCCGCTGCCATGGTCGGCGGGGGTAGTTTCCCGCGTCCCGGTGAGGTGTCCTTGGCCCATCAAGGCATTTTATTTCTAGACGAGGCGGCGGAGTTCCGCCGGGAGGTGCTGGAATGTCTGCGCCAACCCCTAGAGGACGGTGAAGTACTGATTTCCAGAACCCGCCAACAGGTAACCTTCCCGGCGCAAGTGGCGGTGGTGATGAGTGCCAACCCCTGCCCCTGCGGTCCCAAGCCCCGCCCCGGCTCCTCCCAACCCGTCTGTGTCTGCTCGCCTCTCCAACGTCAACGCTACTGGAACCGGCTCTCTGGACCAATCCTGGACCGCATCGACCTCCAGGTACAAGTGGAAAATCTCAAACCCGAAGAACTGATTAGCCTCCGGCCCGCCGAATCCTCTCAAGCCGTCCGGGTCCGCGTCGTCCAAGCCCGGTTGCGGCAACAGGAACGGTTCCAGGGGCTGGGGTTGACCTGTAATGCTCAGATGCAAACTAAGCACCTGCGCGAGTTCTGTCTATTGGACGAAGCAGGGCGGGGACTCTTACAAATGGCAATTCAACGGCTGGGGATGACCGCCCGTTCCTATGACCGCATCCTCAAAATGGCCCGTACCATTGCTGACCTCAGCGGGTCGCCAACAATTCAGGTGTCCCAGGTGGCGGAAGCCATCCAGTACCGTTCCTTAGACCGGGAGGGGAAGTTGTTGGCGGGCTAGGGTGATGTTTGGTAGTTAATGATACTTATTGTGCAAGCTTTACCGTTAGTAACTTGACAAAAGACGGGAGGTTTCATAACCTCCTCTTATCTCGTTGTTGACGGTGGGTCAATCCTTCACAACTCAAGGCAAGCTGGTTCTGATTGGGCCGCGCTTTGATTTGCCATGATGCCCGACTGTTGATAGCTACTGCCCTTTCGAGTGAGTAATGTTTCATGCGTTCTTTGTTAAAACTCCAGCTCTTTAAATCGTTACTCTACGCTCCGGCGGTCTTGGGCTTACTATTAGGATTCACGCCCGCTGCTGCCGCCCAAACGGTCCAAGGTCCGGCTAGCCCACTCCAGACCATCGTAGACACCAGCCGCCCCCCCATGACGGTCATGCTCCAACTCAGTGACCGCCCCGCTGCTCTAGTCTGGGCAGAACTCCACAATCGTCCGCGCCCGGAGGCCGTCGCCAGCACCCGCGCCCAACGTGCCCGGATTGAAGCCGCCCAACGTGCCCTCCTACCTACTTTGAACCGACTCGGTGCCACGGTCCTTTATCGCATCCAGAATGCCTATAACGGGATTGCCGTCCGGGTCACGCCGGAGATACTTGACCAACTCCGTGAACTGCCCGGGGTCACCGTCCGGGACCTACCCGCCGAGGAGCCCAACAACGCCAGCGGAATTCCCCTGATTGGGGCGCCGATTGCTTGGTCCGCTGGTTTAGGCAACCGGGGTGAGGGCATCAAAATTGGGATTATTGATACGGGCATTGATTATATGCACACCAACTTCGGAGGGCCGGGGTTGACGGGTTATCCGACTAATAACACCACCGTGGCAGAGGATACGCCCGGTATCTTCCCTGGCAAGGTGGCGGGGGGCTACGACTTCGCGGGGGATGCCTACAACGCGAGCGGCCTAGGGACCACCACCCCAGTGCCCGATGCAGACCCGATGGACTGTAACGGGCACGGCTCCCACGTCGCGGGGACAGCGGCGGGTTACGGGGTGAACAGCGACGGTACGACCTACGGCGGGGTCTACAACACCAGCACGCCCTTCAGTACTTTGACTGTCGGGCCGGGGGTCGCGCCCTTGGCAAGCCTCTATGCGATCCGGGTCTTCGGGTGTGTGGGAAGTACGACCCTCACCCCCCAGGGCATCAACTGGGCGATTGACCCCAACGGCGACGGGGATTTCTCTGACCGCTTGGATGTCATCAATATGTCCCTGGGTTCCAGCTACGGCGACCCCGAGAATCCTTCAGCAGTCGCCAGTGACAACGCGGCGGCAGCGGGGATCATTGTCGTGGCCTCGGCGGGGAATAGCGGCGACCTTTACTATGTTTCCGGCTCTCCTGGTAGTTCGGGCCAGACGATTACCGTGGCGAGTTCGGTTGATGCGACGACTTGGTTTGCGGGGTTCCAGGTGAATGCGGGACCGCTCGGACTCTACAAGGCGACGGAGGCTGCCTTCGGTCCCCAGATGGCGGGCAATCTCGCGCTGACGCCTCCGGTGAACCCCGTGTCGGTAACGGCAGACCTCCTGTACCCCACTACCAATCAAGACGGTTGTGCGACCTACACCCCTGGAACTTTCACGGGCAAGATTGCGGTGATTGACCGGGGGACCTGTACTTTTAAGTTCAAGGCTAAGAGTGCTCAGGATGCCGGTGCAGTCGGGGTTTTGCTGGTCAACAACAGTGCGGGCGACCCGATTGTGGCAGGGGATGATACCACCATTACTACGCCCATCACCATCCCCGTTATGATGGTTGGCTTGAGCGACGGTCCCACTCTCAAGGGCACGGGCATCAACGGTACCCTGACGGCAGCCTACCGGGGTCTCCTCACGACGGTCAATGCCAGTTTGACCGATACGCTTTCTTCCTTCAGTTCACGGGGGCCGCGTCTGGGCGGTTCTGCCCTCAAGCCGGATCTAACGGCAGTGGGGGATACGGTTTTCTCCACGGCTAACGGGACCGGGACGGTGGGAACAACCTTGAGTGGGACTTCGATGGCGGCTCCCCATGTCGCCGGGAGCGCGGCCCTATTGCGCCAACTCCTACCCACTTGGACCGTAGAAGAAATCAAAGCCCTCTTGATGAACACCGCCACCACCAGTGTCCTCCTCCCCGCCGCTGGGACGACAACGCCCTTGGTGAGTGTGGGTGCAGGCCGGGTCGGGACGGGCCGGATTAATGTCCAGAACGCCATTGCCACCCCGGTGATTGCCTACAACGCCGATGAACCGGGCCTGGTCAGTGTTTCTTTCGGTGCGCCCGAGGTCCTGAGCGACTTGACGCTGAGTAAGACGGTCAAGGTCGTCAATAAAGGGAATACCCCTGTCACCTACACCCTGGGCTACCTCACGGGCAGCGATGTCCCTGGGGTTAGTTTCAGTTACCCGCCCACAGTAGAAATCCCCACCAATAGCACGATTACCTTCCCGGTCACGCTAACGGCGACGGCGGCTCTGATGAAGCACACGCGGGATATCACCGTCAGTGCGACCCAGGGGATTCCCCCTTTCAATGCCCGTCATTGGTTGAGTGAGGAGAACGGGGTTTTGACCTTGACGCCTACTAGTGGAATTGGCTTGCGCCTATCACTCTATGCGGCACCGCGTCCGGTCGCCGACATGGGCACGGTCCAGACCTTCATTCCCTTCACCGCACCGACTGGGACCGTGATGATTAACAGTAGCGGGACCCCCGTGGACACCGGGACCACCTACCCCACGGATATCGTCTCCCTGGTCAAACCCCTGGAACTCCAGTACACCAGCTTTGACGAGCCAACGAGCACCGGACTCGGCAACAGTGCGGACCTCAAGGCGGTCGGCGTCAACAGCGACTACAGTACTCGCGGCGGCTCCGTTGCTAACACGGTCCTGAGTTTTGGGATCGCCACCCACAGTCCCTGGAGCAACCCGATCCAAGTGGCCTTCAACATCCTGATTGACAACAACCGCGACGGGGTGGATGACTATTTAGTGAACAACCTGAACTTGGGCGGGACCGATATACCCGTCTCCACTTACCGCACCCCCCCCACGAATACTTCGGCGTTCGTTGCCTACCTCATTAATGGTCTCCCGGCTTCTGCTTTCGATACGGGGATTTTTAATAATGCGGCGATGGTTCTACCCGTACGGGCGGGGACGGTGGGTCTCACGGACACTAATTCTCGGTTCAACTACAAGATCCAGGCGTTCCAGCGCGGCGTTTTGATTGAGGAGACCCCGACGTTGACCTATGACGCAGCCCGTCCCGGTCTAGATACCTCCGGCGGTACCCAGGAACCCTTCCTGTACTTTGACCGCCCGATTACATCGGTCCCGGTGGTCTACGACCAAGCCAACTATGCGGCGAACCAGTCAAAGGGTTTGTTGATGTTGCATCTGCACAACAGGACTCCTTTTGCTGGACCGGGCTTCTTTTATGGTCCTTTGCCCGCCCCCCAAGCACAGATCCTCCCCATCGGCATCCAACCCCAGGCCATCCGCGCCAAGGTCTGGCAACTGGTCGGGTCGGCGGATTTCAATGCGGACGGGAAGACGGACTTGCTCTGGCGTAACTACACCACCGGGGCGAGTGAAGTCTGGTTCATGGATGGCTACACCTTCCAGAGCAGCACCCCCCTGCCCCCGGTCAGTGACCTGACTTGGCAGCTCGTCGGCGCGGCGGACTTGACCAACGACGGGCAACCGGACCTGGTTTGGCGCAATTTCGTCACGGGCGAGAACGCGATTTGGCAGCTAGACGGGACCAATTTCGTTACCAGTTTCCTATTGGGCGCGATTACCGACCTCAACTGGCAATTGGCAGGTACGGGCGACCTCACCAACGATGGCAAAACCGACCTGATCTGGCGGAATTACCAGACCGGGGATGTCGGGGTCTGGCAGATGGACGGCTACACCTACGTCAACGCCTTCGCCATCAGCACCCTCAACGATCCCAACTGGGTCCTCGCCGGGAGTGGCGACCTGACCGGAGACGGCAAACCCGACCTACTGTGGCGCAACTACGTCACGGGCGAGAACGGAGTCTGGCAGATGGACGGCTACACCTACGTCAACGCCTTCGCCATCGGCACAGTCGCGGATCTGGACTGGCAACTGGTGGGCGCGGGTGAACTGACGGGCGACGGTGCGACGGACCTCCTCTGGCGGAACCGGACCACTGGGGAGAATGGCGTTTGGCAGATGAATGGTTATACCTTCGTCAACAGCTTCCCCATCGGTAGCTACCCCGCCAACTAAGTCCCAGCCAGCCGATCCCTCTGCCTCACGGGTGGAGGGATTTTTGGCGTTCATAATCCTGTAGAGTCTCAAGAAATTTGGGTAGCGGGTATACGTGACTAGTTTGCATCAATCCGTTAATTGGTGATCCGTTGACGTGGGCGCGGCGTATTCCCATTGGTTCTCGAATCAATTGTGGAGACTGACAATGCAACTCAACAAGCTCAGCGCACTTCTTCTGGGACTGGTCATCACCAGTGCCGCGACCGCCCAAGTCCAAGCTGCCGAAGCTGAATTAATTGGCCTAAACAACAACAACACTCTAGTCCGCTTCCTCTCCTCCTCCCCCCAGAGCATGGTCAAAGTCACGGTCACGGGCCTCAGCGGGACCTTGATTGGGATTGACTACCGCCCAGCGGATGGTCAACTCTACGGGATTACCGACAGCAGCAAACTCTACACCATCAATGTCCGCCGGGGAACCGCTACCTTCGTTGCTAACCTCACCGTCCCCTTTAGCGGTGGTGCCACTGCTGGGACAGACTTCAACCCCGTCGCTGACCGACTGCGCGTCGTGGGCAGCAACGAACAGAACTACCGGATCGCCGTCGCCACCACTACCACCGTGACAGCGGGCGCGACGACCGTAGACCTGCCCTTGGTCTACGCTCCCGCCAATATTCCCGCCGAGGCGAATGCCGGTAAAGATCCGAGCGTGACCGCCGCCGGCTACACCAACTCCATCGCTGGGGCCACCACCACCAAGCTGTACAACATTGACGGTGGCCTCGACATCCTCGTCCTCCAGAACCCGCCCAACGACGGAGCCTTGACGACCGTAGGTGCCTTAGGCGTAGACTTCGGCACCACCGGAGGCTTTGATATCTTTCTTGATGAGGAGGGGATCAACAGTGCCTTCGCCGTCTCCGGTTCGACCCTCTACGCCATTGACCTCGCCACTGGCAAAGCTAACCTCAAAGGGACCGTGGGCCGTGACGCCGATAACCTCGACCTCATCGGTCTAGCTGTCCGTAAAGCAGTGAATCCCTAGACCTTGACACTCCCCACGGCTAAAGCCAGGGGATAGCTGGGTGGTAGCGCCCAGCTCTTGGTTCCACGAGTCAGCTTGCAACATCGGATTGCCCTCTGTCGTAGGGGCTATGCTCTCTCCAAGCGTTGACGTTTCCCAGTGCCCCTGGGTACTTTTTAATCCTGCTGCCAAGATATTCAAGGCTGCATTGTG
>NZ_JAAXLT010000056.1 GCF_013285555.1 Candidatus Cyanaurora vandensis
CACAATGCAGCCTTGAATATCTTGGCAGCAGGATTAAAAAGTACCCAGGGGCACTGGGAAACGGCAACGCTTAGGGAGAGCATAGCCCCTACGACAGAGGCGCAATCCGATGTTGCAAGCTAACTCGTGGACCAAGAGCTGGGCGGTACCGCCCAGCTATCCCCCGGCTTTAGCCTGGGGGAATGTCAACTCTAATATCTAGGGCAGGCGTAGGCTTTACGCGCTCTTCCTGGGGATAGGTCTGGGTGTAGCACAGTAACGGCAAGGGTCCCAGAAAGTTCCGCCGAGTCTGCTAAGTTTCCCGTGGGGTATCCCCCTGCCCCACTCGGTCTACGCGCTGAGGGTTGGTTTTACCCAGTCGTGGTCGCGCAAATAGGATGCAAAGTCAGTTAGTTCTGGAAAATCGCGTTTCCACGCTGCTAGATCCGCTGTGTAGCCGACGTCTTCAAACCAGCGATACATGATGGTCACCTCCGGGCCAGCTTGTTGCTCGAATGCTTCAAAGGGAATCTGTTGATATGCGACGTGCCTCCCTAACACTCGGCTGAACGCGGCGGCAATTTCTATCATGGTCATACTGACCCCGGCGACTTCCTTGGCGCGGTTCATGAAATCGGCAGGACGCTCGAAAACCTCGGCGACTATTTTGCCGTAATCTTCTTCAGAAAGTTGCAGCAATTTTGTCTCGGGACTCAGTGGCTGGACAAGGGTTCCCTTTTCAATCAGCGGGCGCATCAAGTTGTAATTGAAGAAAAAGAAAACCGGACGCAAAATCGTGTATGGCAAACCACTTGCTCGGATGTATTCTTCAATTTGAAACTTGCTGTCGAAATGTGGAATCCCAGTTTTGCGGTCTGCGGCACCCACCGAACTATAGATGAAATGCTTGATATCTGCCGCTTTCGCTGCATCTGCCAGCATCTTGCCTTCACGGATTTCGGTCTCTAATCCGTCGTTGAAGCTCTGCATCGAAAAAACGCCAGAAACGTCTTCTAGAGCGCAGTCAAGTGAATCACGGTCGTTGAGGTCTCCCTCGACAAGTTCTGCACCCGCTTGTTTGAGTGCTTGGGCGGCAGGCTTATCTTGGTCCCGTACGAAGGCACGAACTATGAAATTTCCGCGTTGTAAAAGATGATGAGCTACTGCACCATCTTGATGTCCAGTTGCGCCAGTAACGAGAATTATGGCAAGGGATAGCCGGGAGTGTAGTAGAACTTGACGCGGCGCACACCAGCGTCAGAAGTGGACGTAGTACATTGAGGGTGGAGATTCAGACTAGGGCAAGTCTCGTTCGGGCTGCGTAGCTAGTGAAGGTGTTGACTAAGAGATAGGTCACCGTCAACGGACCAACCCCACCAGGGACAGGCGTTAACCAACCTGCTACGGCTTGAACACCCTGAAAATCTACATCTCCAATGAGGTAATTTTTACCCGTGCTGTCGGTCGTGCGGTTGATCCCGACATCAACAACCACGGCTCCTGGTTTGACCATCGGTGCCGTGATTAAATTGATCCGTCCCACTGCTGCCACGAGGATATCGGCCCGTCGGGTCAACTCGGCTAGGTCTTGGGTGCGGGAATGGGCGATGGTAACGGTACAGTTTTGTTCGAGCAACAGTAGGGCTAGGGGTTTGCCGACGAGTTTGGAGCGACCAACGACGACAGCGTTCTTCCCGGCTAGGTCTAAGGGGAGGTCGGTGAGGAGTTTCATAACTCCGGCTGGGGTGCAACTGCGGAGACCCGGTTCTCCCCGCATCAACCGACCCAGATTGACCGGATGGAGACCGTCCACATCTTTGTCGGGGTCAATCAGGTTGAGTAGGAGGTCTTCGTCTAGATGGGCGGGTAGGGGCAACTGCAATAAAATCCCGTCCACGTGGGAATTTTGATTCAACGTCGCAATTAAATCCGCTAGTTCACTTTGAGAGACTGTAGCAGCTAGATGGTGGGGGAAGGAGACGATACCCACGCGCTGACTAGCTTTTTCTTTGCCCCGGACATAGGCGACGCTGGCGGGGTTTTCACCAACCAGGATGACCGCGAGACCGGGGGGGCGGCCTTGAATTTGGCGGACACGCTCGGCAAGCTGGTCTTGGACTTGCTGGGCGATGGCTTTGCCATCGAGGATGTGGGCAGACACAGGGGCAACAGAGAGGTTAATGGTCAGTTTAACGCGGCGCGTTGTTTCAAGTTAGCCAATAGGTCCAGGGATAGGTTGAGCATATTGAGTTGGATGGCGTGGGCTTCGCCTTGGTGGGTGCCGTGGTAGTCGCTACCGCCGGTTAGGACAAGGCTATGACGGCGGGCTAGTTGGCAGAGACGTTCGC
The DNA here is from genome assembly GCF_013285555.1 of Candidatus Cyanaurora vandensis. GTDB lineage: Bacteria > Cyanobacteriota > Cyanobacteriia > Gloeobacterales > Anthocerotibacteraceae > Cyanaurora > Cyanaurora vandensis. The sequence goes on from NZ_JAAXLT010000056.1 coordinate 2,328, forward strand.
GCTGACTGTGGCTGATCTCAGGACGGTAGACCTCCAAACCCTGTAGACCCGCTTGGACAAGTTCATTTAGGACTTGCTCGGTGGGTCCGCCGCGAAATAATAATGGATGTGCCCAGACGGGGACGGCTCCACAATCGCGCAGGAGCTTGACCCCCGCAGGCGCACTGAGGGGAGCGTAGGGTTCGTAGGCTGGGCGGTCTTCGCGGAGGTAGCGGTCAAAGGCGGCTTGGCTCGTGGCGACGTAGCCAGCGGCGACGAGGGCACGGGCGATGTGGGGGCGACCGGGGTTGGCGATGGGCGGCAAGGTAATATGAACCCCCAATTGGGCGAGTTTCGCCACCATCCGCTCGGTACGCTCTTGGCGAGACTCCTGACGGGCCGTCAAACTCGCATCCAATTGTCCGGGGTTGGGATAGTAACCCAGAATATGTAAGGAATGGCCCTGGTGGGTGGTGCTGAGTTCGAGTCCCGGCACGATCTCCAGGCCAAAAAGGATGGCAGCCTGGGTTGCCTCAACTACGCCCAGCATGGTGTCATGGTCGGTCAGGGCCAAGGCTTTGACCCCCGCTCGCGCACTGGCCTGGACTAACTGAGTGGGCGTGAGGACCCCATCGGAACATGTGCTATGGCTGTGCAGTTCGATCATGGTAGACAGTGAGAGAGGCTTCTAGGGTAACTTTTATCGGCTCTTGTCAGGTGCGTAAGATTGGGTGGGTTCAATCAAGGAAACTGTGATAAAAGATATTGTGAGTTGGCTAAGCGTCATTAACTGACTTGCATCACCCAGCAGACCTTAACTTACATTTACAAGCATGATGCGTCTTGATGGTCGTCCTGCCAACTAAGTTGAAACTAACGCTTCCTCCGAGGTGTGTAGGTAGGTGTAACCGCTCAGACTATTCTCGAAATGGCGTATCAAGAGACGCGCTTGAGCAAAGGTCAGCCGTTTTTGTTGGAGAGCGAGTTCCGTGTCAAGCCGGATACTCTCCATCAGGGCCTCTGGGTCGTATTGGACGTAGCGCAATACCTCAGTCATCGTATCGCCCTTGACCACGTGCTCAATGCGATAGCCGTAATCAGTCAGGTGAATGTGAATCGTGTTGGTATCGCCAAAGAGATTATGCAGATCACCTAGAATCTCTTGGTAGGCCCCGTTAAGGAATATCCCCAAATAATAGGGTTGGTCTGCCATCAAGGGGTGCAACTCTAGAACGTGTTTCACATCCTTGAGGTCAATAAAACGGTCAATTTTGCCGTCGCTATCACAGGTGAGATCCGCTAAAGTCCCCCGTGCCGTCGGCTCCTCGTTGAGGCGATGGATCGGCATAATCGGGAAGAGTTGGTCAATCGCCCAACTGTCTGGGGTGGACTGGAACACTGAGAAATTGCAATAGTAAGTTGCCGCTAAGTCCTTCTCTAGGTCCGACAGTTCCTCGGGCACATAATCGTCTTCCCGCATCAACTGTTGGATACGCTGACAGCAAGCCCAAAAAAGCCCTTCTACCCGCGCCCGTTCCCGTAGGCTCAAGTAGCCTAAGCTAAATAAGTTGAGCGCGTCTTCTTTGAATTGGGCGGCGTCGTTATAGGCTTCCTGGACGTTGTCGGCAGTGATCTGCTGGTAGGTCTCAAAGAGGTTACGGATAATCATATGTTCTTGATGTTCCGCCGCCACGGGTAGACCGCCCTCCGCTGAACTACTCACCCCCAACACATCGAAGACCAAAACCGATTGATGTGAAGCAATCGCCCGTCCGCTCTCACTGATAATCGTCGGAACCGGGATAGCTTTGGCCTGACAAATGTTCTGAATCCCCGCCACCACGTCGTAGGCATATTCTTGCATGTTGTAGTTCTTGGAGGCCGGGAAGTTGGTTTTAGAACCGTCATAATCTACCCCCAGACCGCCGCCTACATCCAAGTAGCGCATATTCGCCCCTAGAGCCGCCAACTCGCCGTAGAATTGCGCCGCCTCACGCACGGCGTTCTTAATCACGCTAATCGCTTGAATCTGAGAACCAATGTGAAAATGTAACAACTGGAGCGAACCGAGTAAATCAGCAGCCTTGAGCCCCTCGACGACCTGGATAATCTGGGAGGCCGACAGCCCAAACTTGGCCCGGTCCCCCGCCGAATCTCCCCAACGACCCACGCCCTTAGTCGTCAACTTCGCCCGCACGCCCAACAGCGGTTGGATGCCTAGTTTTTTCGCTGCATCTAGGACCAGGGTTAATTCGTGAATCCGCTCTAGGACGATAATCGGAGTTTGGCCCAGTCGTTGTGCTAGTAGTGCCGTCTCGACATATTCACTATCTTTGTAGCCATTGCAGATAATCAGCGCACCGGGCGTCTTGAGGGTCGCCAGCGCAATTAATAATTCGGGTTTAGAGCCAGCCTCCAGTCCAAATTGGTAGGGCTGACCATATTCCACAATCTCCTCAACCACATGCCGTTGCTGGTTCACCTTGACCGGGAACACGCCCCGGTAGGAGCCAGCGTATTTATATTCTTGGATCGCAACTTGGAAACACTGGTTGAGATATTGAATGCGGTTCGCCAGGATATCACTGAAGCGCAACAGTAGGGGCAAAGGCAGACCCCGCTGCTGGATGTCCTGGACTAAGGAGAACAGGTCAATCGTGCCCGCCCGTCCCGCTTGGGGCGAAACCTGGACATGTCCGTTGTCACCAATACTGAAATAAGGCGCGCCCCAACCTTCAATCTGGTACAGTTCGGCACTGTCCTCAACGGTCCAATCGGTCATTGTCACCCTGCCTTAATGGACAAGCCTTGACCTGAAAATTTGCCAGGAGCCGGACTTGAACCGGCGACACGAGGATTTTCAGTCCTCTGCTCTACCAACTGAGCTATCCCGGCAATCGGTACGCCTTATCTATCCAACAGAATTTAACTCCCGATGTCAAGGGCTATGGGTCTGACTCACGAGTAGGGCGGGATACGAGCTGAATTCTAGCTGGGGCTACACTGGAGTTTCTAATCAAGCCTGATGGTGAAGCCAAAGACCCCAATCAGCCGGAGGAGCAATGAACCAGCCTGTATGACGCGCCAAGAGCTACGGACCTATGTCTTAGCTCATCATGAGGATGAGCAGGCATTTCAAGTTTACATGGGCATCCTTGATACTCTTCCCGGCAAGATCTTTGGACCTGGGGATATGGCTGCCTTTGAGCAGCATCTAATTGCCCGCATTGCTCAGGAATAACAAGCTAATCACCCTGGTGAGTCGCACCGTGACCAACCGTCTCAGTAACGAAAAATCTCTGTACTTGCGTAAACACGCCCACAACCCGGTGGACTGGTGGCCCTGGCATAGTGAGGCTCTGCAATTGGCGCGGGAACTTGACCGTCCGATTTTCCTGTCCGTGGGGTATAGCAGTTGCCATTGGTGCACGGTCATGGAACAAGAAGCCTTCTCGGACCTGACCATTGCCCGTTATCTCAATGACCATTACATCGCAATTAAAGTAGACCGCGAGGAACGCCCGGACCTCGACAGTCTCTATATGCAGGCCCTCCAACTGATTCAAGAACAGGGCGGCTGGCCTTTGAATATCTTTTTGGACCCCGGCGACTTGGTACCGTTTTATGGGGGGACGTACTTCCCAGTGGAGCCGAGGTATGGACGACCGGGCTTTTTGCGGGTGTTGGAATTTTTGTATGACTATTACAAACAGAAAAAAACTGACCTCCAGGACCGCAAACTCCGTCTCATGGATACCCTGAGTGCCGTGACGCGCCTAGGCGTAGGTCAAAAAATCAATCCCGGTTGGGTCACGCAAGCCATCCCACAAATTAGTTCTCTCCTCGCAGGTGGGCCGGGTCCGTCCTTCCCGATGTTGCCCCATGCGGATTTTTTGCTCCGGTTGAGTCGTTTGGGAGACCCAGGCCAGACCAGAACGCTAGAGCGGGGGTTGAATTTAGCTCTGGGGGGAATTTTTGACCAAGTGGGCGGCGGGTTCCATCGCTATACCGTGGACCCGACTTGGACCGTGCCCCACTTTGAGAAAATGCTCTCCGACAACGGGCAAATCCTGGAATACCTCGCCCACCTCTGGAGTCAGGGCCACCAGGAACCCAGTTTCCGCTGGGCCATTGCGCGGACCGTGGCTTGGCTCAAACGGGAGATGACTGCGCCTCAGGGTTACTTCTATGCCAGTCAGGACGCAGACTCCGAGGGGGAGGAGGGCAAATTTTATGTCTGGACGCTCGCCGAACTCCAGGACACGAGCTTAGAAACCGCCTTCACTGTGACCGCCCAGGGTAATTTCGAGCATGGTACCAACGTCCTGCAACGAAAATATGCCGGTCCCCTCACCCCGGAAATCGAGACTGCCCTAGACCAGCTACTTGTCCGCCGCCAACAACGCATTCCCCCCGCCACCGACCCCAAGCTGATCCTGGCCTGGAACAGTCTACAAATCAGTGGCCTCTGTCGGGCGAGTTTGGCGTTGGGGGAGCCGGAGTATCTGACGCTGGCTCTCACCTGTGCCCAATTTATCCACGACTACCAGCATGTCAACGGTCAGTGGTACCGGGTAAATTACAACGGGACCCCAGCCGTCCGGGCCACGGCTGAGGACTACAGTTTGTGGGTGAAGGCCCAACTAGACCTGTTTGAAGCTACGCAGGACCCGCTGTGGCTTGACCGTGCCCGTGCCGTTCAACAACAAATGGACCTACTCTGGGACCCGACGGGAGGCGGTTACTTTAGCTCTAGCGCACCAGCCCAGGAGCTCATCCTGCGTGAAAAAGATACCCAGGACAACAGCACCCCCGCCGCCAACGGGATCGCCGCCCAGAATCTCCTGCGCCTCTTCGCCCTCACCGACGACCCCCGCTACCTCAAGCAGGCCGAACAGACCCTCCTCGCCGTGGCCCAACTCCTCGAACACGCCCCGCGCGCCTGCCCGTCGCTGCTCGCCGCTGTGGACCTCTATGGCAATTTGAGCCTAGTCCAGACCTTCACCGACCAACCGGAATTACTGCAACAACTCCAGCAGGAATACCATCCCACCGTCGTCTTCCGGGCCATCCCCCGCCCCGAGGACAGTGCAACCGCCCTTGCCCTAGTCTGCAAGGGCACGACCTGTCTCACCCCCGCCACAACCTTGACGGAACTCAGGGCACAACTTGCTGAAGTGACTGGGCGGACGCGCTAGGCTCCTGGAGTCGGTACCATTTCCCCTCGTGGCAATACTGGACTTGGGTGGTTTGACCGATGAGGACCTGACGGAGACCCTGGTAAGCAATGGGTGAGGGGATCAAGTTGCCATAGCGTCGGTTCAAGCGGTCAACAGCAGCGGGTTCCACCAGTTCTAACCGCTGGGTGTAGCCGAATTTATTATCCGGCAGGGATTTGACTAAATTTTCGTTGCTGGTCAATTCCAGTTCACTCGAGCAACGGCGAGGACCGCCCCAGGCGACCCGGATCGCGGAGCGGCCCCCCTGAGAACAGATAATCGCCCAATCACGCTGACCCGCCTGGGCAAATTCACCCTTGAGGACATTGTGGGGCTGGGGGGTATCGAAGGCTTGGGGTACGGTACAGTCGCTGAGCGTGGTCCGGGCGGCGGCGGGCAGGTTTGTGAAAGTGGCTAAACCTAGCTCGGGTAGAGCGGGGGCAGGCGCGGGCTGGGGACTAGGTGCGTTGGTACAGCCGACCAAGAGTAGGGCGAGGAGCCATAACCTCATGAGAGCGGACGGACCAAGAACCGTTCGATGCGCCTGAGGAATCCCCCTTGCCAAAAGACCGTGGAGTTACCGGGGGGTTTAACCAGGACCGTGACCATCCCCAAACGGTTGCCCACCAAGACATCCGTAAATAGCCGGTCCCCGATAATCGCCACTTGTTGGGGTGGCAAGTCCATCTCAGTCAAGACCCGCAACAGAGCCCGCCGCGAAGGTTTATTCGCCGAGGTAATTGTCTGTAATCCCAACACCTGACCCATCGCCTCCAGGAATTTACGGTTGGGATTATTGCTGACAATCCAGACCTTAAACAAGCCCTTACTCTGCTCGACCCACTGGACCACCGCTGGGTCCACTATCAAGGCTCCGAGGGGTAGAAGTGTATCATCGAAATCTAGGATCAAGCCCTTGACCCCGCGTTTGGTCAGGGCCTCTAGGTCCAAATCCACCACCGAACCCTGACAACTGATGGTGGGGGTCAAGAATTGTTGATACTTCATCCCAGTACAGGTAACGTGCCTCTAAGGTAGTCCAATCCGGGGAAGTTGGCGACGCTGCTTGCGGACGATTTGTTTAGCTTGCTCGTGTTCCTGTTCTGTCCGACTAAAGATGTGGGTGCCATCGTAACGGGCCATAAAGTACAGATAATCTGTCTCCAGAGGGCGGGCCGCACTCTCCAGACTGGCCTTACCAGGAGCGGCAATCGGGGCTGGCGGCAGTCCCGTTACAACGTAAGTATTGTAGGGCGAGTATTGGCGTACTTGTTTGAAGGTCAAGGGGCGGTCGGGGGTCTGTTGTAGTCCAAAGGCATACTCCACCGTCGGGTCGGCCCCCAGGGGAATCTTTTTTTGTAGACGCGACCAAAAGACCCCAGCAATGAGGGGGCGTTCCTGAGGAACCACAGCTTCGCGCTCGACAATACTGGCCAGCGTCACCCAGGCGACAAGGGCTTGGGTCTGACTGGGGGGGGCCAAGGGTAAAGCCACCCGCTCGAAACGCTCAAGCATCTGGTCTACCACGTGCCGCGCTGTAACTTGGTCTAGAGCAAGTTGGTAGGTATCGGGGTACAAAAAACCTTCTAACAGGGGCAATTCTGCTGGCAGCCAGGGGACTTGTACCCGGTCCTTTCCCTTGACCAACCGCCAGAAATCGGCCTCCACGAAGAACTGTTGTTGAGCAAAGTAGCGGCTCATCTGCTTGAGGTTCCAGCCCTCGGGAATGGTGAACCGCACCTGGACTACCCGCCCCCGCGCTACTTGTTCGGCAATTTGGGGTAGACCCTGGCTCGGGTCTAGGTCGTAGGTCCCCGCCTGTAACTGATTCTGCCAGCCCTTGAGGAGGAGATAAGCCCGCCAACTCCAGATGGAACGGATTACTTTTGCTTGCACTAACTCATCCCCAATCGCGCTACTCCCGGACCCCGGTTGGATCTTGAGGCGCACCACGGACCCGCCCACGGGTGCCAGACTCTGTTGCCAAGCCGACCAGCCGCCCAATCCCAGGGTCAGAATGAGTAGACCCGCCAATAAAATGCCCTGAAGACGGCTCATGGTGTACAGGCTTCCGGTTCGCGGTGGCGGCGCGTGAGCAGTAGCCATTCGACTGCCGTGGTATCCCGTTGTTGGCGCAACCTGGAGAGGTCCTGTTGGATCGAGCGGATCACATCGTCGGGGGTATTGATATTCTTCAGTCGGATTTTGAGGATAATCTGGGTCCGGTTAATTTTTTCGTTGATGCTATTGACCTGCTCGGTGAAACGGCGGTCAATCTCAAACCGGCACTCTTGAGCCAAACTTGGCAGGGTCAACCCCCCCCACAGGAGCCAAACCAACAACAGTAAATTACCTCGGTGACACCGCCACTTCATCGTTAAACAAAACCAAATTGGGGTCCAGGGGAGCTTGATCCTCCAGGATGTACTGACTAATTTGGAAGGTCGGTGCGGGTGGTTGGGCCAGGGGCACAGGGATCAAGACTACCCCCACTGCCACCGCCACTGTCACCCCGCCCATCATCCCCCAAGTCATGACGATACGTCGCTGGGCGTAGTCCATTAGACGCTCGGGGTCCAGGGGTGTTCCTGGGAGGGGGCTGGTCTGGCGTACTTGTCCATAGAGATGGCTCAAATGACGATAATACTGTCGGGCTTCTGGGTCCGCAGCGAGCCACTGCTCTACTTCTTGGGCCTCTTGGGGACTGAGTTCACCATCTAGGTAAGCACTGATTTTTTCGTCACGGTGCATCATGATTGAATCCGTCAGTTATTGAGATAAGGACTGAGTTCTTCCTGGAGACGACGACGGGCGCGGGCAATCCGGGATTTGACGGTCCCTGTCGAGATGTTGAGACATTCGGCAATCTCTTCGTAACTCAGCCCTTCTAGCTCTCTGAGCACAATGGTGGTCCGAAAGACTTCGGGCAGGTCAGCGATGGCGCGGTGAAGCTTCTCGTAAAATTCTGTCGCCGCCAGAACCTCGGAGGGTCCCTGGTCTAGGGCGGGTAGGTCCCAATCTACGCTGCCTTCCTCGGTGGTAATCGGGGCATCGAGGGAGAGGGCGGGGCGTTGTCGCTTGCGTTTGCGTAGTTCGTCGTAGAACAAATTGGTGGTAATCCGGCTCAACCAGCCCCGGAATTTCTGGGTTTCCTGGAGCCGTTTAATCGAACGGTACACCCGGAGCCATACTTCTTGCGATAAGTCAGAGCGGTCGGTCCATTCGGGGGCTAGATGAAAGAGAAGACGGTCTACATATACTTGGTGGCGGCGCAATAGTTCGGAAAAAGTGGCCCGGTCGGGCTGTAGCCCGCGCTGACAACGCTCCACCAACTCCTGTACGGACATTTGTTGGGGGGGTGTGGCAGGTCGTAGGACGTTGGGGAACCACTGCACTTGGGGCAATGAGTTATCGAAGGCCATGGTGGTACCGTACCTTGTATTCCCAGTATGACGCTCGGTATCGAGAAATAGGTCCGCATTGACTTGGGAAATTTTGCTAAGCCAGTCTAGGGAGGGTCCCTTCCTGCTTTAATCCCTAAAAGGGATTTTGTGCGGTTGCAACGCAGGCAAGGCTCCCGCTTGACGCGACATTAACTACAGGTTGGCTGGACATGGACTATCCTCTGCACCTGCCCAGCTTCCCGGCAAAGTCGAAACTCACACAGGGGAAACTTTGACGCAAAAACTTTTCGCCCCAACAAAAAGCCTACAGACCGTCCTGGAGGCTGGGGGATTGAATACTCGCACAAGCAATTCAAACGCCAGTTAAATGGCTTGTAAACGGCAATCAACGCACGTCTAGATAGTCCCCAATCAGGTCCTCTAGTTCCGAAGCATCATCATCATTGATGCCCAAGAAAGGACGTGCCGGGATATTGCGGTCCGGGTCCCCGAACTGGTGGGTCGGACCATATATAAGGTTGGTCCCTACTTCTAGCTGGTCGTCACTCGCCTCATAGGTAATGGAGTCACGCAGAATGCTGTTCTGTTGCAAGATTTTGGGGTTCTTGTTGCGACGGGCTTTCCTTTGCGCCGTGGCTGAATTTAGGGGCTGCCACGGCTCACCATCTGGCCCAGTCTCCCGGTCAAAGCGGTCGCGGGTAGTCAAGACCATGTACTCCCCGAAGTCATTAAAGACGGGCTTGAGGCTCCCGGCGGCGTCAGCTAGTTGCTTGAGCTTGCGCTGGAGTGCATCGCCGCCGGTGATAGTGATACGGATGGAAGCCAAGGCTAGCTGACTCCCTGTTTCACCGGGACTGGGTAGGGCTCAAACTGAATACCGTTATCGCCAGGGTAGGGCTGGCGGTGGTCATTCTCCCCGAGCCAGATTGCCAGCGGGATACCCTGCGTAAACGCTTTACAGATGCGTGAGCCTACACTGACGTCCCAGTGGTTACAGTACGTACAAATTCGGCTGAAGGAGGGTATCCGCTCTTCCGAGTCAATTTCATAAATTTGAGGGATTTTAGATTCCATCGAATTTCTCCCGTCGATACGTAACTTTAAGTACTGGGCTTAGCCTTGACCAGAGCAGGTGTAAACCAAGTAAATTAGCCTCCTCTAGTGTAATCTCTCCAGAATTCATTTGATTGCGAAGCTGTTGACCTATTTCAGATTTCATTGCTTCGATTCTGCCCTTGATTATAAAGTAAGTACTTATTGGGTTTTCCGGTAAATCCATGCTGTAGTCATACCCTGCACCAGTAGCGCGGATTTGAGCTAAACCACTAGCCAAAAGTAAATCAACATCCTGCTCGGAGAGTGAGCGACCACTCGGGTGGTTATGAGTCAGGATTTTTCCTGTTAACAGGTCTAATTCGGCTTGAGTGAAAGTAATCCGGTCATTTTGGCCCTCCTTCTCAAGCAAAACATTCCCTTGCTCATCCAACACATAGGCTAGCTCTGGCAGCCTTGGGTCACGCCGACGCAACTCTTGCTCTTTGGCTGCTAGTATTTGTGCCAATCCAGGCTTTTGAGGGTTCATGCTGGGCAAAGTAGTAGCAACTGATTGTCGCAGCTCCACAGGCAACCGCCCCAGCATCGTCTGGACAATACCCTCACGGCCCTGACTCGCTCCCGGCTTGTAGTCAAACCCTGGGTCAATGCCCTTGGGCACCTGCCGCGTCTCCCCGGTGTAGCGGTCAACGTGCGTAAAGGTCCCATCCTTAGGCGTGGGGTCTATCGCTGCCTTGCCCTGGCGTTGGAGGTCCCGCTCATTGAGGGCATACACCCGGCACTTACACCCCCACCCATTCATCGGCGTATGGCTATCCCACCAAGGATCGTCTGCTGCCAGCACCAGCCCATCCCAACTCAAGTGCAAGGGCCGGGGCCTGCGACTATCCCCATGCCGATACAGCCGATAGGGTCTGCGTTTAAGCATCTCTGGGCTGTCCATCTGCTGGGTCCGGCCCGCGCTATACGCCTGCCTAAAGTTCGTCTCGTAGATGTTTCAATCCCTCAAAGGGATTTTGTCCGGTTGCAACCCTCCATCGAGCCGTATTTGGTCCAAGCGGAGAACGTTTCAATCCCTCAAAGGGATTTTGTCCGGTTGCAACGTCACGGGGCGGCGGGGGCGAAGACTGGCTGGATGTTTCAATCCCTCAAAGGGATTTTGTCCGGTTGCAACGACCCCCAAGCTATCCAGGCTCTCCGCGAACTCGAGTTTCAATCCCTCAAAGGGATTTTGTCCGGTTGCAACAGGTTGCGGACCTTATCCAGGCCTACGGGCCGATTAAAGTTTCAATCCCTCAAAGGGATTTTGTCCGGTTGCAACGGAGCAGCGGAATGGTTAACATCCCTGCCAATCACAGGTTTCAATCCCTCAAAGGGATTTTGTCCGGTTGCAACCGCTGCCCTGTTGTTGCCCACCCTCCGCAAGAATTTGTTTCAATCCCTCAAAGGGATTTTGTCCGGTTGCAACCCAAGGCGGGTTTGAGTTTGGGATCAATTTCCAGGTTTCAATCCCTCAAAGGGATTTTGTCCGGTTGCAACCCCTGAGGGCGATTCCCCTCCGTTACTCAGCCCCTCAGTTTCAATCCCTCAAAGGGATTTTGTCCGGTTGCAACTTCTCGGTGCGGTCGTCCTGGCCCCGACAACTAGTCGTTTCAATCCCTCAAAGGGATTTTGTCCGGTTGCAACCACGGGGGTTGCCTGATGTTTAGTTTGATTCGCGTAAGTTTCAATCCCTCAAAGGGATTTTGTCCGGTTGCAACAACCCTAGCCGCAGACTTTCTGGTCGGGATGGGGTTTGTTTCAATCCCTCAAAGGGATTTTGTCCGGTTGCAACCCCCGGTCGCAGCTCCCGTGGCAGAGGGGTCCGGTGACGGTTTCAATCCCTCAAAGGGATTTTGTCCGGTTGCAACGGATGGAGTTTTCGTACTTGAACAGGGGAGTAAGGTTTCAATCCCTCAAAGGGATTTTGTCCGGTTGCAACATCCGCCTTGCCGTGGACTTGCTCCTACACCAAGCTGTTTCAATCCCTCAAAGGGATTTTGTCCGGTTGCAACCAACCAATCCGTGGATGTGGTGGCCCAACTCAAGGTTTCAATCCCTCAAAGGGATTTTGTCCGGTTGCAACGTAAACGTTGGGTGCGGCTTGGCTTGGACCACCGGTTTCAATCCCTCAAAGGGATTTTGTCCGGTTGCAACAGAAAGTCGCTAAATTGCAATATTGCTCTAGCCAACTCGTTTCAATCCCTCAAAGGGATTTTGTCCGGTTGCAACGGGACCCAAGCTGGGCCTAACCCCCAGGATGGGGTTGTTTCAATCCCTCAAAGGGATTTTGTCCGGTTGCAACCGTGGGTTCTGAAAGGCTTACTGTATGCGGTTTTCAAGGTGGGCTTGCGCGAATCATAGCATGACGGGGCGTTTCGGGGATTGGGGGGGAGCGTTTTGCGAGAAAACTGATCGCTGAAACGCCCTCTGGATGACGGTTTCAGGAGTTGCGCGAACCTATTTTTGAGTGAAGGAGGTTCAAAGGCTTGTGGGGGGCGAGTTCTGGGGATTTTTGGGGAGAGGATGATTTCCACAGCTACCTGTTCGCGCTGAGGGGAGGCATTGCTTGCAGTGGGGGGCCTAGTCGGGAGGGTTGGTGAGAGTAGGGCGGTGCTTTGAGATTTTTTCATCATCCTCAGAAGCTCGTCATTGATCTGCGGAAGTTCTCAGTTGAACTTATATAGCAATCCGAGTTGAATTATAAAATCTCAGTAGCTCGCTAACAGCCGCCCCTCCGCCCCGTACCCTGACGGGCACAGGTAAACGGGGGACCAAGG
>NZ_JAAXLT010000057.1 GCF_013285555.1 Candidatus Cyanaurora vandensis
AAGAGATTGTTGAGTAGGGCGACTCGTATAAGCTCTATTCCCCCCTTTTCAAGGGGGGCTAGGAGGGATCTCTTCTGCCTTGGTCCCCCACTAGTGGGGCGGAGGGGCCTTCTACAATGGGGATACTTGTGCGGTAAAACGATGACGCTGGCTTCCCTCGCCCTCTTGAATGAAGCCCAACGGCGGGCTGTTGAACATCTGGATGGGCCACTTTTAGTTCTGGCGGGCGCGGGTTCGGGTAAGACGCGGGTGCTGACTTACCGGATTGCTAACTTGATTGAGACTCATGGCGTAGACCCGGCCCAGATTTTTGCAGTGACTTTCACCAATAAGGCCGCTGAGGAGATGAAACTGCGGATTGAGCGGTTGTTTTGTCAGCAGCGGGCGATGGCGACGGTCCAGATGCCCTATGAAGAACTTCTGCCTAGTGCTCAGAACCAAGTCCAGCAATGGGTCCGCCGCAATGTTATTTCTCCCTTGTGGGTGGGGACTTTTCATGCTCTCTGCGGTCGGCTATTACGCTCGGTGGTGGATAAATACCGGGATTGGGCGGGTCGGCAGTGGTCGAATAATTTCAATATTGCCGATGAGAGCGATGCCCAGGGATTGATTAAACAGATTGTCCTCCATGAATTGAATCTGGACGAGAACCGTTTCCCTCCGCGCACCCTCCGCCACACGATTAGCCGCGCCAAGAATATGGGCCAGACGCCCGAGGCTTTTTTGGACCACGAGGGTAAGACGGCCCGGACCCAACGGGTGGCGGAGGTTTATGAGCGGTATCAAGCCCGACTCGCCGAGAATAATACCCTGGATTTTGATGATCTCATTCTGGTCCCGACTCGTCTTTTTGCCCAACAACCGGAACTCTTGCGTCACTGGCACCAGCGGTTCACCCATGTTTTGGTGGACGAATATCAAGACACCAACCGCACTCAATATGAGTTAATTCAACAACTTACCACGGGTGGCAAAACTCCGGACTGGACGGGCCGCTCGGTCTTTGTCGTTGGGGATGCGGACCAGAGTATTTATAGTTTTCGCTGTGCGGACTTTCGGATTCTATTGGAGTTTCAAGAGCAGTTGGGCACGCCAGAAGCGGTGATTAAGCTGGAGGAGAATTATCGCTCTACCCCTGAGATTCTGGAAGTTGCTAACCATCTCATTCACCGTAATCAAGAACGATTGGACAAAGAACTCCGGCCGACCCGTCCTTCTGGGTCTAAGGTTTACTGCCACCAAGCCGAGGATGAGGAGGACGAAAGCCGCTTTATCCTGCGCCAGATCCGCCGTCTGCACGACAAAGAGGGCCGTCGCTTCCAGGATTTTGCCGTGTTATACCGCACTAATAGTCAGTCACGGGCGATTGAAGACCAGTTACGCAACGAGAATGTGCCTTACACAGTCGTGGGCGGGTTGAAATTCTATGACCGCAAGGAAGTCAAAGATATCCTCTCCTACTTGAAACTGCTCTATAACCCCGATGATGCCCTGAGTCTGAAACGCGCGATTGCCGCGCCGCGCCGGGGCATCGGGGCTAAGACCCTCGAAACCCTAACGGAGACGGCAGCCCAACAGGGAGTCAGTCTGTGGCGGGTGATGGACAACCCTGATTGGGTAAAAGTGGTGGGCCGGGGCGCGAAACCCATTCTTCAGTTCGTGGCCCAGGTCAAAGGCTGGCAAGCCTTGGCCCAGACTGCCGATGTGTTGAGTGTGCTGGATAAAGTCCTGGAAGAATCTGGGTATGTCCGTGCTCTCACGGAAGAACGCACCCCCGAAGCCGATAACCGCCTCGAAAACCTCCAGGAACTCCGCGCCTCGGCCCAGGGTTTCCTCGAAAAGAATGAGGATATGAGTCTGGGGAATTATTTAGCCTCCGTCTCCCTGGCCTCGGACCTCGACAATTACGAAGGGGAGCGCAATCAGGTCTCCTTAATGACTATCCACGCCGCGAAGGGTCTGGAGTTCCCCGTGGTCTTTTTGACCGGGTTGGAGCAGGGCCTTTTTCCGCACCAACGTTCCCTAGAAGACCCCCCAGCCCTAGAAGAAGAACGCCGCCTCTGTTACGTCGCCATCACCCGCGCCCAGAACCGCCTCTATCTCACCTACGCTCAGGAACGCCGTACCTGGGGCGACCGCGAACCCGCCATCCCCTCCCAGTTTCTCCAAGAGATTCCTGAGGAAATGCTCGCGGGCACTGTTCCCCAGTCTCGGAAAAAAACTAAGTCGCCCACGACGACGACTACCGCCCCCACGGGTCACAACCTCACTCGCGTCCAGGCCAAAGAACTCATGGTCGGCACACGCGTCCTCCACAGTAGCTATGGCATTGGTAAAGTCACCCACCTTCTAGAGGGCGGGACCCAGTTCTCCGTCGCCATCCAGTTTCCAGGTCTGGGTAAAAAAATTATCAACCCCCGCCTGACCCCGCTTTACCAGTTGCCTGAATGATACATCAGTGAAAACTGCGTCAAGCAAGTAAAACTTAGGAGTGTCCCTATCACTTCCCAAGAATCTACTGGGTTCTCTATTTACAGTCCAGGCAACAATACTTTACCGAGCCTTTCGCCGAAACAGCGTAATTTAGGCGGCGTTTCTGGCGCGTATTAAAGGATGGACCCTAGCTGTTCCCGCGTGAGGAAGCCCAGCCGCCACAGGATAATCTCCAGGGTGCCCTGTTCGCGCCTCTGGATCTTCTGCGCTAGCTCAAGTTGGGAACCCGTTACCAATTGAAGGAGTTTATGAGTGTTCATGTCAGAATGTTAAGGGCTCGTTACATTGACGTCAAGGGCTAGGAGGCTTAGGGTGATGATGAAAACCGTTTTACACTGAAGAGAACCATCGCCCAGCCCTGTGAAACCCAGTCCCGACCTAGAAATCAAACAAAAGCTTACCGCCCTACTAGGTGCTGAGGCAGTCTCACCCATGACCGAGCATGGGTTCAGGGGAGAACCTTGGCTGGTCTTGCCTGAGACTGAAGCTGTCCTCGCCACGGTCCTCAGATTGGCCCATCAAAACTGCTGGCGGGTCCTCCCCATGGGCGCGGGGAGCAAGTTGCGTTGGGGCGGGCTAGTCCGGGAGGTGGAGTTGGTGGTGAGTCTGGCTCGGCTAGACCCATTGATTGAACACGCAACTGGGGACCTGACCGTGACGGTGGCGGCGGGGATGCCCTTGGCGCGACTCCAGGAACACTTGAAAAGTGCCGGTCAGTTCGTTGCCCTCGACCCGGCCTACCCGACCACGGCAACCTTGGGGGGTATCTTGGCAACGGCGGACAGTGGTAGCCTGCGCCACCGTTACGGCGGGGTCCGCGACCTCTGTTTGGGGCTGACGGTGATCCGTGCTGATGGCGAACGCGCCAAGTGCGGCGGCAGGGTCGTCAAAAATGTCGCGGGCTACGACCTAATGAAACTTTTTACGGGTTCCTACGGGACTTTAGGGATAATTAGCCAGATGACCCTGCGGCTGTATCCCATACCACCAGCGTCTCAAACCCTGTGTCTACAAGGTTCAGCAGCAAACCTGACCCAGGCATTACTGGCAGTGGGGAACTCAACGTTGACCCCGAGTGCGGTGGATATCATCGCCAATGATGGACTGGGACTGGCCTTGGGTTTCCAGAGTACCCCAGCGGGGGTAGCGCAACAGGTCGCGCAGTTCCTGAGTCTAGGGCAGGCGTTGGGGTTAACGGTCAAACCTTACACCGGTCCTGAAATCTGGCAGGGCGCGGAGCGCGTGGTCTGTAAAGTGGGGGTACCCGTCACGGCAGCGGTGGCTTTGGCTGGACTCGTGACCCAATTGGGCGGGGTGGCTGTCCTCCACGGCGGCGGAGGGATGGGTCATATCCGGGTCATGCCCGAAATCATGCACCTCCAGAAGTTACGGACCTTTTGTGAAGGCGTGGGGGGTTATCTCTCTATCCTCGAAGCCCCGACTACCCTTAAAGAGACCTTTGACGTATGGGGCTACAAGGGCAATGCCCTCGGGTTGATGGAGCGGATTAAAAAACAGTTCGATCCCTTGGCCCTGCTGAGTCCCGGACGTTTTGTAGGAGGCATCTGATGCAAAGTTTTGATACTGACCATCCCCCGGACCCCAAGTTGATTGATAGCTGTGTCCACTGCGGGTTTTGTCTCTCGACTTGTCCGAGTTACCGCATCCTGGGGACAGAGATGGCTTCACCACGGGGCCGGATCTACTTGATGGACGGTATCAACGAGGGCCAGATCCCCCTTTCCCCCGCCACCGCCCAACATTTTGATAGTTGCCTGGGTTGCTTAGCCTGTGTCACCACCTGTCCCTCGGGGGTGCAGTATGACCAATTAATCAGTGCGGTGCGGCCCCAAATGGAGCGCAACCACCCGCGTCCCTGGGGGGAAAGGCTCCTACGTCAAGGGATTTTCTCCCTCCTGCCCTACCCGAAACGCCTGCGTCCCCTTTTGGCTCCCCTAGTTCCCTACCAAAAGCTCGGTTTACAGAAACTTGTACGGCGGACGGGCCTCCTCAAAAAGTTCGCGCCCCGGCTTGCCAGTATGGAATCACTGCTCCCGGTGGTCCCCGCCAGTGCCTTTCGTGATACCTTGCCTGCCCTCGTCCCTGCCCAGGGTCCTAAGCGGTACCGGGTCGGTCTCATCCTCGGCTGTGTACAACGCCTATTCTTCAGTGGGGTCAACGAGGCCACTGTCCGGGTCCTGAGTGCCAACGGTTGCGAAGTGGTCATCCCCCCAGACCAGGGTTGTTGCGCCGCCTTGCCCCACCACCAAGGCCAGGAGGACCAAGCCCGGATGATGGCCCGTCAAATGATTGACCGTTTCGCCGGGAGTGGGGTGGACTACATCATCATTAATGCTGCTGGCTGCGGACACACCCTCAAGGAATACGGGCACCTCCTCGCGGCTGACCCCCAGTACCAGGAACGGGCGGTTCAGTTCGCCCGTCAGGTCCGGGATGTCCAGGAATTTCTCCAAGCGGTCGGCTTAACGACGCCCCTCTCGCCCTTGACAGACGCGACTTTAACCGTGGTCTACCAAGACGCCTGCCATCTCCTCCACGGTCAAAAAATCAGTCTCCAACCGCGTCAACTCCTCCAAAAAATCCCTGGGGTCAAGCTCAAGGAACCCCTAGACGCAGCCCTCTGTTGCGGCAGTGCCGGGGTCTACAATATTCTGCAACCCGAAGTCGCCGAAGCCCTGGGTCAACAAAAAGTCGAGAACCTACTCAACACCCAAGCCGATCTCATCGCCTCCCCCAATCCGGGCTGCACTCTCCAACTCCGCAAACACCTCGACCTCCTCAACCGCGACACCCCAATTTTGCACCCGATGGAACTCCTCGATCTCTCAATCCGGGGTCTCAAACTCTCTGGTAGATAGTCAAACAACTAGGGCAGTCTAAGGCGGGTCCCCTTGTGATGCTTGATGTTCACCCGCCGCGCTTTTTGTTGGGTGGGTCTGGTCCTCGCTCTGCTCCGCCAGCCCCCCGCGCAACCGCTCTATCCCCACCACCGTTTACTTAGGTGACAGCAATGCAAAACCAGATACCTAGCACGGGTTCGATGGGCCGCCCCAGCCATTGCCTGTACTAGATTGAACCGGCCTCATACAGTGCGGCAGTGTACAGTCCCGGCTCCGCCTTCGCCACGAGCGGCTGGATGACTTCAAGATGCTCAGCAAATAGCTCGTCATCCCGCCAAGCCCTGTACGCAGTTAAGGACTCGAACACCGCATAGTTAACCACAGTTTTGCCATCTAGAGAGCGGTGCAGCCGATTACCCTGCCAACCCGCAACTTGACCGAGTAAGCGACGGTACTCAGCCGTTTGAACCGCAATGAACTCATCTACTTGGCCCGGTTTGGGGGTGAATAGGTTGACCAGTATCACTGGCCCGGTGTAGTCGTCTGGGAACTCAGTCTGGTCCTGGACAAAATCGGGCATGGCAATTCCTAGTTTGAGTCTAGGTCTAACAGTACTCTAGGACGCGAGAAGCGGTGCAGTGTCGGTGTAAATCCTAAATGAGGTAACTTGCCCCGACTCGTTACGGTCAGTGACGGATACAACAACGATGCCTACCACCGAAAAACAGTTTTTACGGACTAGACAACGCTTCCTACTGTCAAAAAATGGTTTCCACGGTGTAACTAGCGGCTTTTACCAGCAAATAGGGGCCGCTGGGCGCAGTAGAACCACAGGTTAGACCGACGCGAGCAGTTCCAAGGTGCAACGCCAAGTCTGGTGGAGAGGCTCACAGACGATGGTTAGGACATATGCCCCGGTTAAACCAAACGCACAACCAACCACCTCTTCACTATTCATTAACCGAGCCACCCGCCCACTTTCTATCCCCCATTATTTGCGTCTGAAAAAACTCAAAAGGCCAGTGCGGACCGGGCACGGGGGCGGTGCAAAGAAGCCGACGGGAGCCTTGAAGTCAAGCAGCAACACGATCCGCTGTTGGCTAGAGCGGTTCCAGGCTTCGTGCTCCGTGGTGTCATCGAAAACTAAACAGCGGCCTTCTTGCCAACGCCTCGTCTCAAGACCGACTCTCAGGGCACAGTCTGGCGGGACCCTCAGCCCGAGGTGACAGCGCAATAGCCCATCGGGGTAACCGTGATGCGGAGCGATGGCAACGCCTGGAGCCAAAGACGAGAACCCTGCTGTCACAAGGTCGGGGATACCCTCAACTAGGGCAGTAGTCCGGGGGCAAAGCCGGCAGTTTTGAGCAATCTTAATCCCAAAAGCATAGAGTCCGAAAATATCCCAGCCCTTGCCATAGAGATATTTCTCTGGCCAAGCGATAAAATTCTGAGGAGCCAACTGGTCTAACTCGGCCTGGACCTGGGACCCGTGAGTTTCGAGAGTCTGTACAAATGAGAATTGTTCAGCTTCGTAAAAAATAGCTCTGCCCTCCACACCACTGCAAACACATTAGCCCAATCCCCCATTACTGAACAATGCTCACTTAGGCTTGAACCACTGGGTGAGGGTCCGCTGCCACAGCAAAGTGAGCACAAACCAGAGGGTCCGCAAGATAGCCCCCGGCCCGCCAATGCGCCTGAGCATCTGCCAGACGAACTGAATCCAATCCCACCCACGACGCACTTCAAGGCCGAAAGACCAGCGGGGGCTGGTTAAGGATTCGCGCGGTCCTTCCGGGGGTTGCATAGCTAACAAGTACAAATGCCTAATCATCTTACCAAGCTCCTACGATCCTCCTGCAAACCCGCTATACTGATCCGCAGCCAAACCCTATTCCCGCAGGTTAAATATGTTTTCTTTGAGTGAGTTTTTACAGGAGCGGGTGGACTCCATCGTTGAGGAGTGGATCGAGCTTGTCCGCCAGGACCGTCAAATTGAGAGTGCCAATGGTCTGTCTACGATGGCAATCCGCGACCACATTCCCTTTGTCTTGACCGCACTCACCAAAATCCTGGACCCCAACGAACAAGATGATATCCAACTGCTAGCCCGGGCGAGCTTGGAGCATGGTGCATTGCGGGCAGAGCAAGGGTTTGATGCGGCTGAGATCGCCCGTGAATATCGTCAATTGCGCTGGGTTATCGTCAATGCCCTCGAAGAATATCTACTCGCGGACACCGCTGCTGGAGTGATCCGTGCCCTCCGACTCGTGGATACGGTTATAGACGAAGCCATTGCCGGTTGCTTCCAAAGCTATATGAATGAACGGATGGGTGAATTGCAGCGACTCCAGGCGCAGGTCAGCCTTACCAACCAGGAGTTGACGCGGTTGGTCCGCGCTAGCCAAAACAACCTCGCGCTCTTGGCTCAGGAAGTCCGTGCTCCCTTGACCTCCATCATTGGCTACGCTGAACTTTTTTTGCGTCAACAACGGATGGATGAGGAAGTCCGCGATACCCTACCTAGCATTCAAAATATTGAACGTGTCCTCACCAACGGACAACAGATGCTCCGGCTGGTCAACGATGCCTTGGAGTTCTCCCGCTATGAAACGGGCCGCGTCCAACTGCGGGGGATGGAGATTGATGTACGGACAGTCTTCAACCATGTGCTAGAACCCTTGACACCCCTGGCCCAAGCCCGCAACTTAACCCTGGAAGTGGATTACGCCCAAGCTCCCGCCCAAGTTTTCACAGATCCTTTTCGTTTACAACAGGTCGTGGTCATCCTCCTCCACAACGCCATCCGTACCACCGCCCTCGGAACCATCCAGTTGCGTTGTTTGGCCTTACCTAACCAGCAGTGGTCCCTGACGATCCGCGACACCGGACAGGGCATCTCGCCCGAGGACCAGCCCTATGTATTTACGCCCTACGCCCAACTGGTCTCCACCGACCGACAACGTTTCAGCGAGAGTACGGGGATGGAGCTTGCCATTGCCTCGCGGCTCGTCGAGTTACTCCAGGGGCGCATTGAATTAGTTTCCCAGGTGGGGCTGGGGTCGTCCTTCATCATGACGTTCCCCGTTACTCTCCAGTTGGCTGAGGTCCAAGCCGTTGATGTTGAAGCTTCCTAGGGCCTCACATTGACGAGGTAGGGTCAAAGTGATAGATTGCGTGAGCTCTTTTGATGGTACGACATGGACACAAAGAAGACCTATGTTCCGCCTAAGGTCGCCGCTCTGGGTACCCTAACTGGTCTGACTCAGGCAATGACGACTGGCACTATGTTTGACAACATGGCAATGAACCAAGCCAGCTAGTCAATATTAAAAACCACCAACTCTCAAGCAGAGTTGGTGGTTTTAAGACATAAGTTAGTGATAGCTTTCGCAAAGATAGGAGCAGCGATTTACGGTTGGTAAGAACCGGCGTAGACTACCCCTTGATCGGCGGTGGATGAGCTGTTTTCGCTAGCTAGATTATCCCCCAGCGTTCCGATGAGGAAGGTATCATTGCTCAGGGCAACCGCAAAACCAAAGATGTCACTGGTTGCGCCACCCTGAGCTTTGACTTTGGCTTGTTGCGTCCATGAGCCCCTCTGCCGTTCGTACAAGTAGGCCGCCCCCTGAATTGGACCCCGCTTATCGCCATAGGCACCGATCAGCACCCGGTCGCCATCTAGAGCCAAGGAAAAACTGAAGTAGTCATCCTGAGCTCCATCGGCTGCCAGCAGTTTAGCCTGTTGTAGCCAGTCCGTTTGACGGACAAACACATAGGCTGAACCACTCGCTGAACCGAGATCATCGTCTCCGAAAGCCCCGACGAGGGCCGTATTCCCACTCAAGGCTAAGGAGGTCCCGAAGTAATCTTCAGGACTACCATCGGCGGACAGGAGCTTAGCCTCTTGCCGCCAGCTACCTTGCTCTTGCACAAATACATAGGCGGAACCGCTATTCGCACCCCGATCATCGTCTAAGGGACTACCCAGCAGGGCACGCGCTCCCGCCAAGCTGACTGCTGCACCAAAGGTATCCTCAGCAGCCCCATCCCCAGCCAGAAGCTTAGCCTGGGGGACCCAAGCTCCCCGTTGGCGCGCAAACACATAGGCTGAACCGCTGTTTAGACCACGGTCATCGTCCGCTGGGGCACCAATTAGGGCTGTATTGCGTTCGAGAGCAACGGAACCCCCAAAAAAATCACTGTCATTGCCATCAGTCGCCAGGAGTTTAGCCTGTTGGACCCAAACCTCCCCCTGCCGGACAAAGACATAGACCGCACCACAGTCTGGACCCTGGTCATCGTCGCCGGAAGCACCAATGAGCACGGTATTTCCACTGAGGGCCACGGCCTTACCAAAAAGATCACTCTCGTTGCCATTGCTAGCCAGGAGTTTAGCCTGTTGGACCCAGGTGTTCCCTTGACGCACAAACACATAGGCTGAACCGCTGTATGGGCCCTGGTCATCGTCGTTAGGAGCACCGACCACGGCTGTATCACCATCCAGCGCAACGGTGTAACCAAAAAACTCCAACGGTTCGCCATCGGTGGTAACAAGCGTCGTAGTGTCGAAGGCGACAGGCACGCGCCCTGCCGGGTGAGAAGTAGCTGAGAAATTTGATTGAGCGAGCGCGGTCGGCAGAAGCGTGATGATCATTGTGATCAAAATGCCCGTCCATGGGAAGTACTTAGGTGGTGTAAACAAAGCTCTCTCCTGAGTTACAGCAAGTAAGTAATATTGACATCCCTCATAGTTAAACAGATGAAGTTTTCATGTGGTGTTTATACGTGGAGACGTTACTCCGTGGGGCTCAGCGGATGGGTAGTTTCCTCGGGTGCACCTTCAGAGATTTCTTTGAGGGGAGCGTTGGTATTGAGGTCCTCGATTTCGAGCTGGTGGTAGGCGTTGGCCTTGGGCAGATGGTCTTCGAGGACGGTTCTAAGGCGAGGGTTATAGATGCGGTGCAGGCTATAGGTGGGAGTTGCCGGGAAGCCGCGCCGCATTTTGAAACTACCCCCCGCGCCGGGATCAAAGCGTTGGAGGCCATGGTCAATGGCAAAACGGACGGGTTCGTAATAGCACGCGCTAAAATGCAAGTTCTTAATCTCCTGGGTGCAGCCCCAGTACCGCCCGTACATCCGGTCCCCCTTACGGATACAGAAGGACATACCCACACTTTTGCCCTGATACTCACCACTGATAAAAACCGTATTCTCCCGGAAGTCATCCTCTAATAACTTAAAGAAAGTCCGGTTGAGGTATTTACTCCAGTTCATAAACTTGGCACAGGTGTCGGCATATAGGTCATACATGAAACTGTACATCCCTGGCGGGATCGTATCGCCGGTGTAGACCTTAAACTCCAACCCTAAGTCCACGAGAGCCTTACATTCCCGGCGGATATTGCGGCGTTGCGAACTCTTGAAACGGTCTAAAAAATCCTCAAAGGTCCCAAACCCCTCATTTTGCCACTGGTAATTGTGACCCAAGCGGGGCAAAAAACCACGGGCTAACAACCGTTCCTGGAAATCCAGGGCCGGATAGAGGACATTCCAACAGGCTAGCTTTTGTTTCTCGCAAAGCTGGTCAATCGCCGTGAGCATCACATCCAACAGTGAATCCGGGTCCTCCTCGGGGTCCATCAAGAAGCGATACCCCGTCGCTGGGGTGAAAGGGACCATTGCCACCAGCTTCGGGTAGTAGCGCACGCGCAACCGCTGGGCCAACTCCGCCCAACTCTGGTCAAAGACAAACTCCCCGTAGCTATGACTCTTGATGTAGAGAGGAGCCGCCCCCACCAACTGTTGTCCCCGATAGACCGTGAGGTGAAAGGGTTGCCAGCCCTCTTGGGGGACCGCGCACCCCGCCTGTTCCAAGGCCGCGAGCCAAGTCCATTCCAAGAAAGGCGAGGTCTCCGGCCCGACCAGTCGCTGCCACGCCTCAGGACGGATACTGACAAACTTCGTCGTCCACTCCGTACGGTACATGGGTCCCCAGATGCAACCTTTCCAGGATAGTAACTATCACCAAAGAGCTGCCTCCCAAAAAGGGACTTTGAGCACCTATTCAGGTTACTGGGGCCCTTCGATTCGCCAAGTGTCGGGGAGGGAGGGGAGGAGGACACTTTCGCGGTAGGTAAGGTCATTCATCAGCCAGAGAGCGTTCTCACCCGTGCTGTTGTTGCGCCAAACTAGGTCGTGTTTGCCGTCGCGGTCAAAGTCACCGCTGCCCGCCCATTGCCAGTCGGGGTCGTTCACACTGAGCAGGAGAGCACTGGTGCGGTAGGTCAGGCCCTGCATTAACCAAACGGCATTTTCGCCCGTACCGTAATTGCGCCAAAGGAGGTCTACGTTACCATCACGGTCGAGATCCGCGCCACCGACGAGTTGCCAGTTGAGGTCGGTGACACTGAGGAGAGTCGCGCTTTGGCGGAGATTCAAGCCGTCCATCAACCAGACGGCGTTCTCGCCCGTGCTGTAGTTGCGCCAGAGGATATCCACGTTGCCGTCTTGGTCGAGGTCAGCACTGCCACTCATGCGCCAAGCCGGAGCTAGGGCCGGGAGGGGGAGACTTTCTTGATAAGCAAGATCCGTGACCACCCAGGCCGCGTTCTCGCCCGTACTGTAGTTGCGCCAGAGAATCTCGGGCCGACCATCCCCCGTAAAATCGCCCGTCCCGCCCGGTTCCCAGTTGAAATCGAGGGTGGTGGGGAGGAGGGCACTGGCTTGGTAGACCGGGCCGTTTAGCAACCAAAGGACGTTCTCGCCCGTCTGGTAATTACGCAAGAGGAGGTCCACACTGCCCTCGCCACTGAAATCATCGCGCTCGCGGGGGGCCAGACTCGCTGCCTGGGGCCGGATATTGGTGACGAGGAAGACGTAATCATTGAAGTCGAAGTTTTTTCCGGTGGAGCTATCGGTCGTGTTGCCGTTGTCCTTGGCGGCGAAATAGCTGTGGGGGAGTAGTTGACCCGCTTGATCGCGCAGGGGATAGATACGCCAGTTGTGGACTTTTTCGGCCCCGTTGCGGCTGTCATCGGTCTGGGCACTGTCATTGCTAAGAGCGAAAGCTTGGGTCGGGATGAAGTCTACGAGATTTGTGGTGGGTGTCCTGCTAGCGTTGCCCGAAAAAATCTTGGCCAGGAGTTTCTGGTTCTCGCCGCCGCTGGCATCATTGCTGCCTAAGATATTGTCGTCATCTAACGTCCCGGCAAAACTGTAAAGTAACCCACTGTTGCCACCAGTACCCGGTCTGGCTTGAAAACGGGTATAGCCATGAAGTTCTGCGGTATCAGAGGAATAGATAGCAATGGGCCAAATTAGGACGGGCTGATTGATGCGTGCGCGGAGCCAAAAAGGGGCGTAGACCTCCTCACCTAGGGCCACGCTGTCACCGTTGAGGCGATTACTCTCACTACCAATGAAAGTCTGCCAGCCAAAAATGCGGGCAATTTCGGCAAGCGCGGGTTCGTTGTCCGTTTGGTAATTAGCCGCCGCAAGTCCTGCTACCGCAACAGATGTGACCGGCTGGGTGGCAGCATCGGTGGTGATATTAAAGGTGGCGTAATTCTCGCCCGCGCTGATGTGGGTGGGGT
>NZ_JAAXLT010000058.1 GCF_013285555.1 Candidatus Cyanaurora vandensis
CCCCACTAGTGGGGGACCAAGGCGAAAAGCAGAAGACAGAAGAGTGTTCTTATTCTTGCTCCCCTGCCCTGCTTGCCTGTGCCCAACAGGGTACGGGGGAGGAGCTGGGGGTTGGGGGCGGCTGTTGAGCACCATGACTCTTTTTACAATTTCTGTAGGGTTGCCATAGCATGGTGAGCACTTGCAACGGCATGTGGACAACCCGCAATGGCATATTGACCGTCCGCAATAGTATGTGAACAACTTGCAATGGCATGTTGAGCACGCGCAATGGCATATGGACAACCCGCAATGGCATGTTGATGATTCACAATGGCTTTGTAGTTTTTGCAATAACATGATGCAGGTCTACGTATTTTTACCGGAATGCGTTACATCGTTTGCGGCGGTGGTCCAACCTAAAATTACTTGATTGGGGTCTATCGCTATGGTTGCTCAAGATACCCGTCGGCGGCTTAGCAGTGTTTTGATTGGTCAGGACGTGGAATCACTCAATGGCTTCAAGGCCATTACCAATTACAAAGCTCCCCGGCCCGAGGCAGCGGCTGAGGTGCTAGAAACCGCTTACCAAACCATGTTGTCCAAACAGAGCGAGGAGACCGTCAAATCCACTGCCGCCAAAGCTGCCGCCGATAGCGCACGTCATGCCGAGTGGGAGTTTCACAACAGCATCCTGACGATGAAAGAAACGGTGAAAGGTCAGTACGGCTCCGACAGCGACGAAGCCCAAGCCATCGGTTTCAAGAAGAAGTCCGAGCGCAAACGTCCCTCCTCACGCAAAGCCACCCCTGCCCCTGCACCCTAACCTACCCATTACTCCCACTCTTTGCAGGAGCAATGGTACTTGCCACGATTATCCAGGAGAATTGCTACTGAGCCTGACCCTGGGGCAGGTCAGCTTTGGTTTGCCGTTCGGAGAAATTTTTTCCTGTTTGTGGCTCTCTCACAGAAATTACGCTAGTCCCTGCCCCAAGCGTTGCGGCTCGCCCAGAAATGAGCACGCCAGACCTATCTCAAGAGCTAATGAGGACTTTCGGTCCCTGGGGTGTCGTGACCGGACCAGCTTCGGCAGTGATAGCAATGACCAAGGCCCCCGGACCCACGCCCTCAGGAGCGGCGAATTGCGTCGTGTTGACCCCCGGGCGGGTGTTGAAGCGTCCATAGAGCGATATCTTGGTCCCCCCGGTGATGGCCCAGAGGTGATAGGTCTGGTTCCCAGGCAGGGGGGGCAAGTTTTGGATGGTGAGGAAGACGGCTTTTTCCTGGACTAAGACCTTACCCGTCGTCTGGGCTCCGGTCGGGCTCTGGAGATTTACCAACTGGGTGTCGGGTTTCTGGAGTAACAAAGTCACGCTTTCGTTGAGAGCTAGCTGTTGGCGGACTTGGTAGTTATCAAATCCCACCACAGCTACCACTAGGGCCGCTACTCCCGCTATGCCCCAACCCCAGGGCAAGGTCTGGCGGCGGGGCGGTTCAAGAGCCGCAAAGATAGCTTCACGGACCCGAGGGGGCGGGGTGACGGCGGTGGGTTCGAGGGTGAGGAGGCCCAGGGCGGCTTGGAGTTGGGCTACTTCGTTGAGAAGCTCAGGGCTTTCGCTCAGTCGTTGTTGAAGGACGAGTTCTTCCTCGGGGGTTAAGTTGCCTAAGGCGTACCCTGCAATCAGTTGTTCGATGTCCTCGGGTCCGGTCATCATGTACTCACCCTAACAAGCCTTGTAAACTTCTTCTTAACTTTAAAAGGCCCAAGCGTGACCAACTTTTCACCGTACCTAGGGGTACACCTAGCCGCCGGGCAATCTCCGGGCAGCTAAACCCATCAAAGAAAGTCAATTCCAAGGTCTGACGCTGGTTGGCGGGGAGTTGGCTCATCGCAGCGCGTACGTGGACTGCACATTCGGCTAGAGATACTTCTTCAAGGAGATTGGTAGGAGCTGCCTCCAAGGGGTTCAGTCGCCCCCACCGTTCCAACACCTTCAACTTACGGCTCCGTGCCCGCACCCGGTCCAAGGCCCGCGAACGGGTCATCATCAATAGGTAGCTTTTGAGGGGGCCGAGGTCCGGCTGGTAGCTGCACTGGACCCAGAGGGTAGTAAAAATCTCTTGTGTGACATCCTCAGCTTCGCGGGTGTCTTGGAGAATACGGAGGGCCAGACCATAGACTACCCCAGCATGCCGCTCATAGAGGACCTTGAGGGCCGTGGTTTGGCGTACCCGGATGCCTTCCCAGAGGTGGGCATCGGACTGAGAAGGGTCCAGCGGTTGCTTCATATGCTACTCAAGATAGACCTTAGCTGAGTCTTAGGTCACTCCCTCCAGGGGGTTACGCAGCAATAAGACCTATGGATTACTTTGATCTGTAGGTGATCTGTTTACGACTGAGTGTCGTATCAGGAGTGCGCCAAGGGACAAATCCTTCTTCCGTCCCGTAATCCCCCTCTGCTCTGTTTACCCATGTCAGGAGTCCACCATGTTGAGTACCCGTTTTAAATGGCTTGCCCTACTGTCCTGTTTGTCACTCTCTGGGCTAGCTGTCCAAGCCTCCAGTCACCGGGAAGCCCCCTTCATCAGCCAGCAACCGAAGCTGGATGCCACTGACTTCTATATGTTTCATAGCTATGAGAAGGGCCGCAGTGGTTACGTCACCCTGATCGCTAACTACCTGCCGCTCCAAGACCCCTACGGCGGACCCAACTACTTCTCTTTGGACCCACTTGCCAACTACGACATCAACATTGACAACAACGGCGACGCCAAGTCAGACCTCACCTTCCGCTTCAACTTCACCAACACGCTCAAGAACCTCTCCTTGAATGTGGGCGGTAAAGATATTGCGGTGCCTCTGGTCAACATCGGCCCGATCACCAAGGACGATAACTCCGCCCTCAACGTCACCGAGTCCTACACGCTGACGGCAATCCGTGGTAGCTCGCGGCAAACCGTGACCACGACGGCTGGCGAGTCAGTCTTCACCAAGCCCGTGGACAACATCGGTAACAAGAGTATCGCTGATTACCCGGCCTATTCCACCAGTTTCATCCGCAATATCAACATTCCTGGTTGCGGTATTCCTGCCAAGGTTTTCGTGGGTCAGCGCAAGGACCCCTTCGTGGTCAACTTGGGCGAGACCTTTGACCTCATCAACGTTACCAATGTCCTCGGTGCGGTAGACGCCGAAGCCGATGACCTCGCCGATAAAAACGTCACTTCGCTCATCATGGAAGTGCCCGTGGGTTGCCTGACCAGTAATGGCGACCCGACGATCGCAGGCTGGACCACCACTAGCACCCGCTCGATCCAACAACTTCAGAACAATCCGACCTATGACAAGCCCGTACAGGGCGCAGGGGCTTTCATTCAACAGTCACGGCTGGCGAACCCTTTAGTCAACGAAGTAGTGATTGGGTTGAAGGACAAGAACAAGTTCAACAGCAGCCAGCCTGCCGACGACGCGCAGTTTGCTGACTATGTGACCAACCCGACCCTGCCTGAAATCATTGAGATTCTTTATGGCAGTGCCGGAGTCCGAGCTCCCAACCTGTTCCCGCGCACGGATTTGGTCTCGGTCTTTTTGACCGGGGTGGCTGGCGTAAACAAGACCAACGCCGTTGCTGAACTGATGCGCCTCAACACCAGCATCCCCCCTGTCCCTGCCGCTAGCCAGAACAACTTGGGCGTGATCGGTGGCGATGTGGCGGGCTATCCCAACGGACGGCGACCGGGCGATGACGTGGTGGATATCTCCCTGCGGGTAGTCATGGGTGCCTTGCTAACGCCCGAACAAGCCCCCTCGGGTCAGTTGCCCTTCACCGATGGTGCATTTGTGGATGCTGGTTTCTTCAGAACCACCTTCCCCTACCTGAACGCGCCGATCCCCGGTTCTCCGAACAACACCCCGTAAGCTCCCTCCCTGC
>NZ_JAAXLT010000059.1 GCF_013285555.1 Candidatus Cyanaurora vandensis
ACCCCCAGCCCCTCCCCCGCGAGCAGGGTAGGGGAGCAAGAATTAGAAAGGCTCTTCTGTCTTTTTCTACTGCCTTGGTCCCCCGTTCACGGGGCGGAGGGGCCTTCAGCTAGAGCGTTACCGTTACATCAGGAGTCCAGCAATTTACTAGCACAGAAGGCAGCTTTATCGCGCATCTCCATGGCAATGACAAAATGTTCTTTGCCCGTGTGGAGGTGGGTGTAATCGTAGTTCATACAAAAATAACCCAACTCATCTAACCCATCACGGACCTGATTGAGGCAGTGATAGAGGTATTCAGCCACACGGGCAGCAATGGCAGGGTTGGGCTGTCCGGTATAAAGACTCCAAGCGGCGGTGTACCCCGCTTCACAACTCGCTAGATAGGTCTGGAAAGCTTGGATATAGGTATCGTCGTAGGGGTCGTAGGCCAATTCGTTGAGTTGGTAGTCCAGAGGAATCAAAATCTGTTGGAGATGACGATTGACGGGGTGGTAGACCGCCTGTAACCAACGATTGAGTTGGACGTTTTCATCCACCACGGTGCCCCGACGGGGGACCGTCCCGACCCGGTAACTAGGACGGGCGCGGGTGTCATCGTAGGCTTGGCGGCGGTCAGCTTCACCAAGGATGGCGTAGGCGGCGTTGAGTTGGCGCATCCGCTCGGCCCCCTCCTCCCCATGCAGGTCCGGGTGACAGCGTTTCGCCAGCCTGCGGTAGGAAGCTTTGATATCCGCTGCCGTAGCACCGGGCTTGAGTTCGAGGGTCTGGTAAGGGTCCATGGCGAATTGTGACTACCTAGGCCATGTTATCGCACGGGTCCGCGCTGGGCTAAGGCGCGTCTGGCCTCCACCCGGTCATCAAAGGGGAACTTCTCGTGACCGAGAATCTGGTAGTCCTCGTGGCCCTTGCCCGCAATTACCACCCCGTCACCGGGTCGCGCTAGGGCAATCGCTTGGGCAATCGCCCGCCGACGGTCCACCTCAACCACGGTAGGCAGGGGGTCCATTCCTGCTACGACATCCTGTAAAATGCGCTCCGGGTCCTCGGTGCGGGGATTATCGGAAGTCACCACCGCCACATCCGCTAACCGCGCCACGATTGCCCCCATCAAGGGTCGTTTCGTGCGGTCGCGGTCGCCCCCACAGCCAAACACGGCGATGAGTCGGCCCCGCACAAAAGGCCGGATCGCCATGAGCAAATTCTCTAGACCGTCCGGGGTATGAGCGTAATCCACCACGACAGTGATGTCTTGGTCCGGCGCACTGACCCGCTCCACCCGGCCCGGTACCCCAGGGAAAGTAGCCAGAGAGGTGACGATCTGCGCCAAGGGAACGCCTAGATGTAGAGCCGCCCCCACCGCTCCCAGGAAGTTATAGAGGTTGAACTGACCGACTAGGGGAGCCTGGAAAGAAGTTTGACCGTGGGGCGTGACAAGTCGGCCTTGGATGCCCTGCTCTCCGAAAACTACCTCTGTGGCATGGATATCGGCATCCGGCGTTAGACCATAGCTCCAGGACTCAGGACAGCTAGCCAGCAACCTTTGTCCGTAGGGGTCATCCTGGTTGAGGATGGCACGACCCGCGAGAGATTCAGAGCTAAATAACTGAGCCTTAGCTTGGAAGTAGGCTTCGAGGTCCGGGTGGAAGTCTAGGTGGTCCTGGGTCAAGTTAGTGAAGACCGCTGCCTGAAACACGCATTCCTGCACCCGGCCCTGACTGAGGGCATGGGAACTCACTTCTAGCACCGCTCGGGGACAACCCGCTGCTAGGATTTGCGCCAAGGTCCGTTGGATATCTAGGGCGAACGGGGTGGTGTGGAGGGCAGTCGTCGAGTGCCCCGGCCAGCGGGCGTAGAGCGTCCCCACCAAACCCGCCGTGGGCTGAAGGAAATGTTCAATGAGATGAGTAGTGGTGGTTTTCCCGTTGGTCCCTGTCACGGCAACCAGTTCCATCTGTCGGGCGGGGAAGTTGTAATAGGCTGCCGCTAGTCGGGCACAGACCCGGCTGGGGTCCGCCACGGCTAATAGTGGGATTGCCGGGTCAGCCGGGATGATTAGTTGTTCAGAAACAATCGCTGCACAAGCTCCCCGCGCTGCCGCCTGGGGCCAATAGGCCCCGCCGTCCACCTGACTACCCGGCAAACCAATAAACAGATCTCCGGGCTGGACTTCTCTGGAATCCGTCTCAAGACCCGTCAGCGCGATGTGATGATGAGGATGGTCAGTCAGTCCAGCGCGGGTCAATAGTTCATCCAGGTACATCGGACTCCAGGACCTCGACGGTGACGCTGCGACTGTTGACCTGGATCGTCTTACCGTTGGTGAAAAGTGTAATATCTAAGTCCAACATGGACCCCGGGTCGCGCATCGTCGTCACCCAAGTCCAACTCAGGGGCGCACGGAAGGAACCAAAGGGGAGATTTTGGACTAAGGGCACGAGGTCAAAGGGATAGATCCCCGCCCCGTCGTCGTTGACCAAGACTTCGGCGTAAATCGTGGTTTCTGGGTCATCAATGACCAAGGCGGCATTCAGAGTGATGCGGAGGGCACAGGTTTTACGACAGGTGAAATTCGCCCGTGGGAAGAGCGTGGTCGCTTTTTGGTCTATGAGAACCGTCTTACTCTCAGTGCGGACCCAGGTATGGACCGGGCGACCGGAGATAACTTCAGCTTGGACGGGAGCTAGACCCAGGAGCAGACTGCCCCCCAACCCTAGAAATTTACGATGCATCGTTCTACGCGGTCAGTCTAGGTCATTGTACCGCTTTGGTCCCTACCCTTGGCAATCCCTTAGAAAATCGCAAGCCTGGGCTATTTTAGGAATTAATACTTATAAAATGCAGACAAAAGCGGAGTCCCATCATGTCCGTGCCCTTGACCCTTGCGGGAGTCCTCCTTTGGTCCCTGGCCCTCTACTTAAGTTTTTGGGAGTTGAGCGACCGCACGATTACTCAGGTCGCTAGTTGGCTCGGGCGCGTGAGCGCAACGACCTCCCTAGCTCTGCCCCAGGCTCTCGGTTCCTTGGTCAGTCTGCTCCCGGCTCTGGTAGGGGGACTCGGGCTCTTCTTCTTGTTGGCGAATACCTTGAGCTTCTCTTGGGCCTTGACCCTGGGCTTTATGGTGGCGACGGGCGCGGGGATTTATCAGTTGGGACGGTCCACGGGCAAAACTCGTAAGCCTTAGGCGTGGCACCATGGAAGGATAAACGTTGAGGCGTCAAGGATGCGGGGATTATTGGTGTTGGGGCTCGTGGGGCTGCTGAGTAGCGGGGTCCGGGCGGAGCAACCTCCCCAAGTCCGCCAACGGCTAGAGGCCATCGTTACCCAGATGAAGGGTTTGCAGTTTTGTAAGAGTGGCGGCTGTCTGTACCGCAACATCCAGTACATCCTCACCCCCGACAAGACCAAAAAGACCTACCAAGCCGTGGTCAAAGCTGATATCGAGCGGCGTTCCCAGACCTTTGACCGGGGGAGCTATCGATTTATTTTCCAGGAGCCGACGGGTTGGCAGTTGGTGGGCGGCACGGAGTCCACCGATGTCAACGAGACGGTCTATACCCAGAACCGCTACGAGTCCAATAGTGTCTACAGTCGTCAAGCTAACCGTGGGCTAGTGGCGGATCTACCCACGGGCTACAAATTCCTCTACTTACAAGTTCTCAACCAGGGACAAGAGCGGCGATGAACTGGTCGTGGCAGGGCCACCGGATTACCTATGTCCAAGCCGGAGAACAGGGGCCAGCCATAGTCTTGGTCCATGGTTTTGGGGCCAATGTCGGTCATTGGCGTAAAAATATTCCCGCCCTCAGCCAGGGACACCGGGTTTTCGCGCTGGACCTCTTGGGCTTCGGTGGGTCCGCGAAACCCGTGGGGGCTGATTATACCTTCGAGACCTGGGGCCAGCAGGTGGCGGACTTTGTTGCTGAGGTCGTCCAGGCCCCGGCTGTGGTGGTAGGGAACTCCATTGGCGCGATTGTTGCCCTCCAGACGGCGGTGATGAGTCCACAAGTCCAGGGTGTGACCTTGATTAACTGTTCCTTGCGGCTCTTACACCGGAGTAAGCGCGGTCAGATTCCCTGGTTGCGACGGGTGGGGACACCGCTGGTCCAAGGTTTACTCAGTAAAGGCCCGGTGAGTCGTTTTTTCTTTGACCGACTCCGCCAACCCGCCACCGTCCGCAAGATTCTCACTCAAGCCTACGGCGACCCCACCGCCGTCACTCCAGAACTGGTGGAACTGTTGATTGCTCCCAGCCGGGACCCCGGTGCGTTGGGGGTATTTTTGGCCTTTATCAACTACGATACGGGGCCTTTAGCTGAGGACCTGCTGCCCATAGTGACTTGCCCGGTCCAGGTCCTCTGGGGCGAGCTAGACCCCTGGGAACCCATCGCCCTGGGACGTACTTTCACCCGTTTCCCCCAAGTGCAGCGTTTTGTTGCATTACCGGGAGCGGGGCACTGTCCTCAGGACGAAGTTCCCGCCCGAGTCAACCCCCTGCTGGCTGAATGGGCTGACCTGTGCTTCCAAAATCCCAAAAAGCTAAGCCCAGAGGGGTCTGGGGCATAACATGTTATTCTTACGAAGATTCAAAGACTCCAATTCCTTGGCTAAAGCGTTGCCCTTGGGTATTTGGCTGGGGAGCATTAAGCGGTGCAGTATGAGTCGTCCCTGTCGCCGGATTGGGAAAAGCCGCCATTGAGGAAGATATGAAACGCGCTTTGATTACCGGGATTACAGGGCAAGACGGGTCTTACCTGACAGAATTTCTTTTGAGTAAAGGCTACGAGGTCCACGGGATCACCCGTCGCTCTAGCACATTTAACACGGACCGGGTGGACCATCTCTACACCGATCCCCACGATCTAGAAGCCCGGATGTTCTTACATTACGGGGACTTATCCGACGGGACGGGTCTGCGCTCGATCCTCGAACGGGTCCAGCCTGATGAGCTTTATAACTTGGCGGCTCAGTCTCACGTGGCGGTCTCCTTCCAGCAACCGGAATACTCGGTGGATGTGGACGCGCTGGGGGTTTTAAGGCTACTTGAAGCGGTGCGCGACTACTGTAAGCGCACGGGGAATGAGTTGCGTTTTTATCAAGCCGGGACATCCGAGATGTTTGGGGCCTCGCCGCCGCCACAGTCTGAGGGCACGCCCTTCTATCCCCGTTCGCCCTACGCCGCCGCTAAGGTCTACGCCCACTGGCAGACCATCAATTATCGTGAAGCCTATGGCCTGTTCGCCTGTAATGGGATTCTTTTTAACCATGAATCGGAACGGCGGGGCGAGACCTTTGTGACCCGCAAGATTACCCGCGCTGCGACTCGCATTAAGCTTGGTCTCCAGGATTTTTTGTATCTGGGTAATCTCGACGCTAAGCGCGATTGGGGCCATGCCCAGGACTATGTGGTGGCGATGTGGCTGATGCTCCAACAGGCCGAGCCGGAGGATTTTGTCGTCGCTACGGGGCAGTCCTACTCAGTGCGCGAATTTGTGTCACGGGTCTTTAAGTTGTTGGATTTGGACTGGGAGCAGTATGTCAAGATTGACCCGCGCTACTTCCGGCCCACGGAAGTTGAGTATCTGTGGGGCGACCCAACCAAGGCCCGGACGAAGCTGGGTTGGCAACCGACGATTACCCTGGATGAATTGGTGCGCCGGATGGTCAACCACGATCTAGAGCTCGCCCGTCAGGAGCAGACCCTCAAGGATGCGGGCTACCGGATTGCCCTACGCGGTATTGCGAACGGTTAGGAGGATGGATGGATAAACACAGTCGTATTTATCTCGCTGGACACCGGGGGTTGGTGGGTGGTGCCATCCTGCGCCGTCTTCAGCAGTTGGGCCACACGCAAATTCTGACCCGTACGCATCGTGAACTAGACCTGTGTTCCCAAGTCCAAGTGGAGCAGTTCTTTGAGCAGGAGCGGCCCGCCTACGTAATCCTGGCTGCGGCACGGGTGGGGGGAATTCTCGCTAACAGTACCTACCCGGCCCAATTCCTCTATGACAACTTGATGATTGCCGCCAATGTCATCCAAGCCAGTTACCGTTACGGCGTGACGAAATTATTAAACCTGGGGAGTAGTTGCATTTATCCCAAACTGGCCCCCCAACCGCTCAAAGAGGAATATCTACTCACGGGGCCCTTAGAACCGACCAACCGCGCCTACGCCGTCGCCAAGATTGCCGCCATCGAACTCTGTGACCATTACCGCGCCCAATATGGTTGTGATTTTATCTCCGCCATGCCCACCAACCTCTATGGACCGGGCGACAATTTTGATTTGCAAACGAGCCACGTCCTGCCCGCTTTGTTACGCAAGGTGCTGGAGGCTAAACAAACGGGCGCAACGACAGTAACGGTCTGGGGTAGTGGCAACCCCCGGCGCGAATTTTTGTATGTGGACGACCTCGCCGCCGCCTGTCTCTTTTTGTTGGAACATTTCTCAGGACCCGGCCCGGTCAACGTCGGGACGGGCGAGGACCTGAGGATTCGTGAACTGGCCCTCACCATCCAGGAAGTCGTGGGGTACAAGGGAAGTCTAGTTTTTGATAGCACTAAGCCCGATGGTACCCCGCGCAAGTTACTCGATGTGTCGCGCTTGCAGCAGTCGGGCTGGCAGGCTGAAATCGGTTTGAAGGAAGGGATTGGGCGGACCTTGGCTTGGTACTTGGCCTCCGCTGAGGTGCCCGGTTGCTGAGGAACGGTTTCTACAATGGCCTGGGTGGAATTGTCCGCATTGGTCTGAGCCTAGTGACGGTCCCATTACTCATTCACTTTTTGGGTCTGTCTGAGTATGGGCTGTGGGTCCTGGTCTCCTCCGCCGTGGCAGTGGTAGTTCTGGCTGAAGGGGGGCTGACCGTCACGACTACAGTCTTCGTCGCCCGTGACCTAGGGCAGGACAACACTTTAGGGATATCCCAAACCCTGACTGTGACGGCGGTAGCTATTCTCAGTCTCGCAACGGCGGCAGCCCTGGGACTCTGGGTAGGGGCTGAGCAGGTGGTCAACCTTTTTGGGACGCTCACGGTTAACCAACGAGCCGAGGCGGTCTTGGCCCTCCAGGTCAGTGGGCTGGTGGTGTGGACCCGGTTGGTGCAGCAGGGGGTGGTGGGGCTAGCCCAGGCATTTCAGTACTACGGCGGGCTCAATTTACTCAATACTCTCCAAGTGACCCTGACGAGCTTGGGGCTGATTGGGATTGCCGGGAGCGGTGGGCGGACGGTGGCTTTGATGCAGTGGCAGGCGGTGGTGGGCTTGGGGCTTTTGGTCGCCTACTTAGGCTTGGGCTGGTGGTGGGTGCGGGGTCTGGGGTTGCAGTGGTGCTGGGACTGGGTACGGGCGGAGCAGGTGTTGCGCTATAGCGGGCTGACTTGGTTGAGCAGTGTGGGGACGGTGTTGTTCTCCCAGGGGGACCGTCTGGTGGTCGGGGCCTTTTTGGGGACTGGACTCTTGGGGGTCTATGCGGCGATTACCAGTGTGGTCACGCAGATCAATACCCTCTCCGCCCTGATTGTCCAACCCCTCCTCCCCGCCTTGAGTACCCTCAGGCTCCAGCCCGAGGCCATGCGCCAAAAAGCGGTACAGGCTCTTCAGATCAATGCCTTGGTTGCCCTAGGGCTCGGGGCGGTCCTCTTTGCCCTGGCTCCCTGGATCCTCATGGTCTTAATTCCCACGGGGGATGCTCAAGTCCATCTCTCGGTCCTGCGCCTGATGACGGTTATTTACGCGCTCTATTCGCTCTGCGCGGTGGGCTATTACGTCCTCTTTGGCCTAGAACTCGTCCAAGTCAACACCTTCACCGTCCTGGCTTTTGGGGGCCTGTCGTTGGTGGGCGTTACGTTGGGTGCCCAGTTTGGTTTATTCTGGGTAGCGATGGGTAACTCTGCTTATCTCGGTAATTTGCTGCTCAATACCTTCGGTCTGGGTCAACTCGGGCTGTCGGGATGGCAATGGCTCAAGGAACTAGTGGTACCCCTAGCCTGTTTCGCGGTGGGGGTCAGCTTAGTACTCCTCCTGCCGCCCGTCCTCGCGCCCGTGGTCCTTGTATTACAGGCCATCACGTTCGGCCTCTGGTTCGCCCGTCAGGGCTACAATTTTTCACAGGTCAGGCAATGAATCCTCTGCGTGAAACCGTCAAGCAGTTGTGGCGAGCCTATGGTCGGCTCGGCTATCCCCTGCGCCCCCTTACCCAACTGGCGGAGGGACCACTGCGCTGGTATTATCGTCAATCGCCACTTTTGCGTCACGACAGTCGTTTTTATTGGAAACCCTACCTCCTGCCCCTGTTACACCGCGCCTTGGTCGTCGAACATCCTCAGGATTTCCGGGTTTACCAGGACCAGATTAAGTTTCGTTCCCAGGGCAGTGCGGTCTCGGTCCATGGCTACTATGTGGGTGAATTTGAATATCACCTCACCCAGTTCTTCGTTCAGCAACTGCGCCCCGGTCTGGTCATGTTCGATGTTGGTGCCCACCACGGCTATCACACCCTGGTGGTGGCCTATGAACTCAAACGGCGCGGTTGGGAGGGGTTGATTTACAGTTTTGAGCCTGACCCGGAGAATTTTAAGTTATTGGAATACAATGTCCGTCAAAATGGCCTTGAGCAATATGTTCGTTGTTACTGCAAGGCCGTCTCAGATGTGGAGGCGGAGCAGAATCTCCTGAGTAGCAGCAAAGAGAACAGCGATAACGTCCTCGAAACCACCCGTCCGCCGACGTTTGCACGGACGGATACGGTGAGCAAGCGCGTCTTGGTGACGACCCTGGACAGTTTTTTGCTTGAGGTGGAACGGGTAGACCTGATTAAGATTGACGTGCAGGGTGGTGAACCCCAGGTCCTCGCTGGGGCCAAGGCGATGATTGACCGTTTTCACCCGGTCCTGATTGTCGAGGCGGTGCAGGATTGGCCTTCAACGGCACAAACTAAAATCTTTTTGGGCGGACATGACTATCGCATCCAGGCAGTCACTGCCAGCGGTCAGTTATGTGACCTCGAAAGTCCGGCGGTTTACGTGTCCTGGGACTGGGTGGGTATCCCCCAAAGGTAGGTGTCTATGCTCCAGAAACTGACCAAGAAAGTTAAGAATCGGTTGCGCTACGAACTCTGGAAAGTCAACTGCCGCAATACGCCCAGGGCGGTCAACACCTTCACCCTGCCCGATGGTTCGCCCTTCCGCTATCCCCTCAACAGCGCGATTGGCGGGGCGATGTTTATTGATGGTTTTGAGAATTTGGAGGTCGCCTACGTGCGCCAAGTCCTCCAACCAGGGGATATCTTCCTGGATATCGGGGCGAATGGGGGGTTATTCACCGTAATTGCCGCCAAGCAGGTGGGACCGACCGGGCACGTCTACGCCTTTGAGCCGGGACTGCGGGAACTCGCCTTGTTGCGTGAAAATATTGCCCTCAATGGATTGACCAATGTGACGGTAATTGAGCGGGCGGTTAGTGACCGTAGTGGGACGACCCGCTTTGCCATCTCCACCGATGGGGCGATGAATTCCCTGGCCCAGACTAATCACCCCGGCCAAAAGATTGAGCAGTGGCTGACGATCCAAACCGTGAGCTTGGATGACTTCATCCAACAGGTCCCCTTGGCACAGGTCAACTTCGTCAAGATGGACGTGGAGGGAGCCGAACGACTCATCTTTGCCGGGGGTGAGCAATTTTTCCGGGCCTACCCTGGTGTGACGTTACTGTTTGAAGCCTCTGACATCAACGCCGTCGGTTTTGGTTATACCGTCAAGGATTTCTTGCTGTTTCTACAGGGTCTTGGCTTGAAATTGTTTTACTTTGATGAGATAGGACAATTAGCTCCAATACAGGGTGAGGATGTCAGTTTCGGGCGCGAGATCTACAACTTTGTCGCCATCAGCCCTAAGGAGTAAGCATGGTACTTGCTAAAATTGCCCGCCGGATTCGCCTCGCCCTGCCCTACCTAGAGAACCCCCAACTCA
>NZ_JAAXLT010000060.1 GCF_013285555.1 Candidatus Cyanaurora vandensis
CCGAGGCTGGCTGCCAATCGGGTGCTGACTAGCTGTAAATCAGCAGGGCGGTCAGCGGGGTCCTTGGCAAGACAAGCCATCACCACCGCGACTAGGGCAGCGGGTAGAGGCGTAGTGAGCAGGCGGGGCGGCGTAAAGTTGTGGGCTTGATACCAAGCGGGGAAGGTGTTGGTGTCTACTGCAAGGGGCCGTTCGCCGCTCAGCAGTTCGTAGAGGACCAAGCCTAGGGAGTAGATATCCGAACGACGGTCCAAGGCTTCGCCGCGCAACTGCTCAGGAGAAGCATACTCTAGGGAACCGATAAAGCTGGTGGTCGCCCCAAGCGTAACTGCGCTGAGGGCCTTGGCAATCCCGAAATCGAGAATTTTAATCGTCTCGCCCAGGGCAGCCTCGGGGACTAATAGTAAATTCCCTGGCTTGATGTCGCGGTGGATCACCCCGGTAACGGTCCTTTCCCCCAGTTGGGTCCGCATCTCGTGGGCGTAGTGGAGTCCTCCGGCAATCTGGAGGGCCAACTGGACGACTCGGGGTGCCGTCAGGGGACCCTCAGCACGGAGGACCTCCCCCAAGTTGCGCCCCGCCAAAAATTCCATCACCAAGTAGGGCTGGTCCTGCTCAATCCCGTAGTCCGTGACCTGAATAATCCGGGGATGTCCGCCTAAAATTGCACTGAGTTGAGCCTCACGCTCGAAACGTTGGCGCAATTCCTGGTTGAGTTCACTACCCAAGAGCGCGGGGGCGAGAACTTTGACGGCGACGGTCTTTTGGGCAAGCCGTAAATCCTGGGCCATGTAGACGCGGCCCATCCCGCCCCCGCCAATGAAGCGCGTCAGGCGGTACCGTCCAGCAATAGTTTGACCCGGCGCAACAGTCATCACACAGCCACCCGAGGAGCTAGCCGAAACTGATTAAGAGTGCCCCATCCATAAACTTCGCGCCCCGGACCCGGCGGCCCCGGAAGGCTTCCGGGAGAACCAAGTTGCGCCGTTGGTCTGCCACCCGCAGGGTCAACTCGGGACCATCTTGGCTCAGTTCGATTTCGCGTTTCTCAAAACCGGGCAAGAAAACCCGTACCGTCAACAACCGACTATCTACCGCAAGCCCGGGCGCACGGGTCGGGAATTGACTGAAATCTGGAACCGTCCAAGTCGTCCAGTCCTGGGGCACCCCCAGTGTTGTCGTCGGCAGGGGATCAAAGCCCGTGGGATCAAGACCCATGCCTAAAACCCCGACTACTTGAAGTTCGTAGAGTTCCGCGCTGCCCCAGAGCCGTTGGGCCTGTCGCACCCGTAACGGGTCATCGTCCGTGACCAGAAATAGCATGACCTGTTTACGGGCAGCCTGTTGAGCACGTTGGAGCAGACTATTGAGTTCGCCGCCCTTTTGACCGACTTGGCTGGTACTGAGCGTACCCGCAAAAATCGCGCGGCTGAGTGGTTCCCAAAAGGGCATCAAGGCCAGGGAGACCGGCGAATTGCGGAAGGCGTCCTGGAAGCGGCGGGTATACCAACTCAACTGGTCCGGGGCCGCCAACAACCGCAATAATGACTGGTTGGAACTCAGACTCAACACCATCAAGTCGTACTGCTGGTCCCAATCGCGCAGGGCCAACAACAGAAATAACTCATCGAGTCCCGGCAGGACACCCAACTCCTGACCATAGACATTATTGAAAAATGGCGTACGTAAATATTCCGCTTCGAGAGCCCGAATCCGGTTCCAGTTACGCTCCAAGAAGTCCGTCGTCCGGGCTTGAGTCACCCAAAGATTCGGCTCGACCTCCACCGGGTCGCCCTTGGCAGAATTTGCAGTTTGTTGGAGCCAGCCCGTACCCAGGTCAGCGGCCTGTTGACCCACCCAAAGGACTTTCATCCCAGCGCGGGCGGCAGTGCGGGCACTGGCGAGGGTCAAGGCTTGTTCTCGTAAACCATCTAGTCCCAAAAAAGCTAAGGTTTTCGACATGGTTACAGTGGTCCTGCCACACGGGCGCAGAGAGAGGAAGCGGGGACAAAAATGGGGACACAACGCGCCGGGAGGTCCAGGGGTTCACGAGTGCGCGGGTGCAAGATACGACGGCCCAAGCGATGGCGACTCGAGAAAGTCCCGAACTCTTGCAGACGGACTTTACCGCCCTGGGTCAGGGTCTGGGCAATCTCGTCTAGGGCGGCTTGGAGGGCGGCGGTAGCTAGCTGTTGTGAGAGTCCATCCACGCGGTTTGCCACGAGACGGGCTAAGTCTTGGCCGTTGAGATCCACGGACTTTCCTCAAATGGCTTCGACTTCATCAGCGAAAAACCAATTACGCAGGCCATCCTGGAATTCCACCACATAGCCAAAACCGTAACCATCGGCAATCCGTTGCCCCCGGACGATCCCGACCTCACCCACTTTTTGCGCCACGCGACCTCCCACCAGTCCGTCTTGAATCCGTCGAATTCGTACTTTTTCCCCTGCTTGGATCATGACCTCTGCCTTCCCATCGAACTCAGTGTATCAGGCAGGGAGGAATAGACGAATCATGCCCGCTGTTAAC
The DNA here is from genome assembly GCF_013285555.1 of Candidatus Cyanaurora vandensis. Lineage (GTDB taxonomy): Bacteria > Cyanobacteriota > Cyanobacteriia > Gloeobacterales > Anthocerotibacteraceae > Cyanaurora > Cyanaurora vandensis. The sequence continues at coordinate 2,533 of NZ_JAAXLT010000060.1, forward strand.
CTGAGCTTAGGGTTGCGTCTGTACAATCAAACGGACAGTTTAGGACAAGTCAATGAAAAAATGGCTTCTGGTGTTCGCTACTTTATTTCTCGGGTCAGTCCAAGCCGCGCCCAGTACCGTGACTGAGATTAGTTATCTCGGTCAGGCGACTTTTCCCACGGGCACACTCTACAATAATACCCAGGTGGGCGGACTCTCGGGGATTACCTACGACAGCAGCCAAAATCTTTATTACAGCATTGCCGATGACCGGAGCGTGATTAACCCGGCCCGTTACTACACCCTCACCATTGACCTCAGCACGGGCACCCTCAACAACAGCAATGTAGTCTTCACCGGGGTCACGACCCTCCTCAATGGCAGTGGACAACCCTTCGCCGCTAATAGCATTGACCCGGAGGGGATTGCCTTGACCAACGGCACGCTCTTTATCTCGTCGGAAGGGGAAGTCAGCACTAACCAGATTCTCAATCCCTTCGTCAACCGTTTCACCCTGGCGGGACTCCAGACCCAAGTTTTACCCATTCCTACCAAGTTCTTGCCCGGGGGACCCGTTCCCACGACCGTCGGTATCCGCAATAATTTGGCCTTTGAGAGCTTGACCCTGACCCCGGACCAAACTGGACTCTACACGGCGACAGAGAATGCACTCGTTCAAGATGGACCCACTAACACCCCGACCAGCGGCGGGCTATCCCGGATTTTGCGCTTCAACCTGACCACCGGGCAGCCCGAGCGTGAGTTTCTCTATCGCACCGAACCCGTCGCCCAACCGCCCATACCCGCCGGGACCTTCAGCACTAGCGGCTTAGTGGAGTTATTGGCAGTGGATGACGAAGGGACTTTTTTAGCCTTAGAACGGTCCTTCTCCACGGGAGTCGGTAATTCAGTCAAACTCTTTGAAATCTCCCTTACCCCTGCCACCGACATCAGTGGGAACGCCAGTCTCAGCACCACCGAACTCAACAACATCACCCCAGTTCGTAAACGCTTGGTCCTGGATTTAAACACCCTCGGGATTACCTTAGATAACTTGGAGGGCTTGACCTTTGGACCCAATTTAAGCGATGGTCGCCGTTCGTTGATTATCGTCAGTGATAACAATTTCAGCCCGACCCAGTTCACCCAGTTTCTCGCCTTTGGGGTGCGCTTGGCTCAACGCCCCATCCTTCAAGATGTCCTTCCTGGTAAAGGCTATGCGGGGGAGAGCTTGACCTTGACGGGAGCCAATTTCACCGGAGCGAGTCAAGTTACTTTGAACGGTACCCCTATCCCCTTCACCGTCCTCTCGGATACGCAACTCACCGCCACAGTTCCGACGGGGGCCACCTCCGGGCCGCTTACTATTACCACTACTCAAGGCACTGGCACGAGCGCGTTTAACTTTAAAGTAAATACGCTCCAGTGGCAGAGTGTGGGGGCAGCGGCTTTTGGAGGTAACTACAGTGAATTTATCTCGCCGCCGGGTATTTCTATTATCAATAGGTACGGACCTGCCGATATCCTATGGCGTAACCAAGTCACGGGTGAGAATGCAGTCTGGGTCTTAGACCAGGGAACCTACCAGGGTGCAGCGGCTGTCCTCGGCGTTACCGACCTCGACTGGGTAGTGGGTGGAACGGTGGACATCACACCCACTGATCTTCCCAATCTCACCACACAGTACATTTTTTGGCGCAACCGAGCTACCGGCGAGAATGCGGTCTGGCGTATGGCGGGTCCTGTTTTCTTCGGCGCAACGTTCCTACCCAATGTGGTGGACTTGGATTGGGAAATTGTCGGTACGGGGGACTTCAACAGTGACTTTCAACCGGATCTCCTCTGGCGCAACCGGGTCAACGGAGCTAACTCAGTCTGGATTTTGAACAACGGGACCTACCTCAGCACCACGGACCTCTTGGGCGTGAACGATCTCAACTGGGAGATTGGTGGCGCGGGGGACTTCAATAGCGATAGGAAGGCCGATATCCTCTGGCGCAACCGGGCGACTGGGGAGAATGCGGTCTGGTTTATGGACGGGGCTAGTTTTGTGAACAGCACCTTTATCCTCTCGGTCCTCGACTTGAACTGGGAGATCGCGGGAGCCGGGGACTTCAATGGGGACTTCAGAACCGACATCCTCTGGTACAACCGGGTGACTGGGGAGAATGCCATCTGGTTCATGGATGGGATCAATTACGTAGCGGCTAATCTCTTGCCTACCGTCTTCTGAAAGGCCCTTCCGCTGACATGAATACCGTTACTTGGGCTTCCCCTGTAGTACGCGGGCGGGTTTGAAACCCGCCCTACCCCGATCCATGATAGAAAGAATGAACGATTCACCATCTTCGTTCAACGGCATACTTGTCAAATACGATGTCTGCGCTAACAATGGGAAGCCCTTCAGTTAGTGCTTGAGCAATTAGTAGGCGGTCAAACGGGTTACGGTGATAGAAGGGAAGACTTGTAATTAGACTTAGATGCTTTAAGGAAATGGGTAATACTTCAATTTCGTTCTCTAAAATTTGCTGGGGAATAAATTGCTCAAATACATCAGGAATATCAAGTTTACCCAAGCCAACCTTAATGGCAATTTCCCAATAATATTCTCATTTTACATAATCGCGAAAATCATCTAGCGGCGCATCAAAATCAGGAGCGATACTGAGCAAACCTTTGGCACTACCACGCTGACGACGTTTTGATGTCTTTAGGTCAGGAGGAATTTCTTGAACTAAAACATGAAGTTGTCTGCCCTCTAGTTCAGCAAGGAGTGTTTCATCAAGAATGATGTTTCCATGTTTGCAAGTGGCTTTGAGGAAGATCATGTCCTGGTCTCTAGCGTAAATTGGACGTTGACTAGGTGTATCACACTTATACCACTGCCGCCAATTTGGTCACTATCAGGTTGAGTAGTTGAAGGCAGAGGCGATCCCCCTAGTCCCCCTTGTCAAGGGGGACAAAGAGTCTGATTAAGTTGCTCTGGCTCAACAAGCTCTTAAAGTCCCCCTTGACAAGGGGGATTTAGAGGGATCGCTTGTGGCTAAGGAAGCACAAGCAGTTGTTGGACTCGCGCCACAACTTCATCTAAAGATTGGTGGGCCGTGTCGAACCAGTGGGTCATGAGATTGCGGCGAAACCAAGTGCGTTGGCGTTTGGCGTACTGACGGGTTCTGAGGACAGTCTCCTGGATTGCCGCCCTTTCAGAGACCTGACCCGCAAGATAGGCTCCCATCTGTTCGTAACCCAAGGTTTTGAGCAGGGGGTGGGTAGGGCTGTACATTTCTTGGAGTTGCCGGAGTTCGGTGAGCCAGCCCTGGGCCAGCATGGCCTCGGTACGGGTCTGGAGACGCTGGGTATAACCATCTGGGTCCAGATAATCGAGACCCACAGTCAGCACGGGATAGGGGGGCGGCTCCACCCGACGCGGGGGCGAGTAGCCCAAGGTTAAATAGATTTCTAGTGCCCGCAGGAGTCGCACCCGGTCCTGGGGATGAATTTGAGTCGCCCGCTGTGGATCGAGTCCCTGGAGTTTGTTGTGGAGTTCTGGGGCCGAGAGCGGTTCTAGACCTGCCCGTAATGCAGGAGCCGGGGGCACGGGTGGGATAACTAGCCCTGCCGTCACCGCTTGGATATAAAGCCCCGTCCCCCCAGCCAAGATGGGGGTACGCCCCTGTCCATGGAGCTTTGCTACCAGGTCACGAGCAGCAGTTTGGTACTGGGCAACCGTGTAGGTCTGGTCCAGTGTACACAGGTCGATTAAGTGGTGAATCACGCCCGCCCGCTCCGCCAGAGTAGGCTTAGCCGTGCCGATATCCATTCCCCGGTACACCTGCCGTGAATCCGCCGACAGGATTTCGGTATCCAGCCGTTGTGCCAAAGCGATAGCGAGCGCGGTCTTACCCGTAGCCGTGGGACCGACGATGACTAAGAGTGGCAGTGAATTAGACACGCTCTTTATGATATCGTGGGAAAGTTTGCTAATTGAGTTCAAGACCATGGCCCAACCGAAAAAGAAGACTTCTAATACCAAGCGCAACCAGCGACGGGCACACTGGCAGCGCAAAGCTGTCGTCACCGCCGAAAAAGCCCTCGCCCTGGGTAAATCCATCCTGACGGAGCGCGGTAGTTTCTATTACCCCGTCAAGGAAGAAGCCGAAGCCCCCGCCGAAGAATAAAGCTGTTCCGGCGTATAGCCCAGGCTTGCCAAGAAATCGCCAATCAGATAGAGCGACCCACAGAGGACGACGGGATGCTGAACTTTGGCTAGGGCGGTGGGAATATCCGGGCAAGCTGCACTCAGAGCTAAGTCGGGGACAAGGACGCGGGCTTGCTCTACCAGAATCCCTGGGTCAAAGCCCGACGCATCCAGCACAGGGACAGCAAAGAACTCATCCCCAGACCGTAATAGGTGCCCCAGGACACTCGTGCTGTCCTTAGTTTTGAGCATCCCTACGATCCAACTCACGGGACCGCCCCGAGCCGTGACGAATTCACGGAGGGCAGCGGCTCCCTCGGCATTGTGGGCACCGTCCAAAAAAATTGTTTTTCCGTAGGCAGTAATTTGTTGGTACCGTCCGGGCCAATGGGCACGCTCCAGACCCCGTTGTTGTGCAATCAGTGGAATCCGCCAACCCTGGGCGACGAGTTCTTGGACAAGGCCGAGGGCGACCGCGCTGTTTTGGGCTTGGATTGCGCCGGGGAGACTGGGGGTATAGGTGACACCGTAGGCTGTGTAGGTCGTGCCGTGTCGGGTTGCTGGGGGAACTACAGTGAGAGGAGCGTTTTTTTCACGGGCGATGGTTTGAATTACACCCAGAGCAGTGGCAGGCAGGGTGGCGGAAATTACGGGGACACCGGGCTTGAAGATACCCGCTTTTTCTCGGGCAATTTGTTCTAGGGTGTCGCCTAGGAGATTGCAGTGGTCCAAGCCGATGCTGGTAATGGCAGTGACGAGGGGCTGGACTATGTTTGTCGCATCCAGACGGCCCCCCAGACCCACTTCCAAGACCATGCCATCCAAGTCCAGTTCAGCGAAATAGAGGAAAGCAGCGGTAGTCAGGTATTCAAACTGGGATGCGTCCGCTTGAGTTGCGTGGGGCGCGATATCCGTTAACACCCGGTCTAGGTCATGGGCGGGAATGGGTCGTCCATTGACGGTAATGCGTTCGCGCCAATCCACAAGATGCGGCGAAGTATAACGACCAATGCGGTAGCCCGCCTCTTGCCAGATTTGACTGACAAAAGCACAGGTAGACCCCTTGCCATTAGTTCCCGCCACATGGACACAGGGCACCCGCATTTGGGGCTGACCCAGACGGGCCATCAATCCCTGCATCCGTTCCAAACCCAGGCGAATCCCGGAGTTTTGTAAGTTGTCCAACAGTTGCGCGTAGTGGGGCATGGTCTGAACCGGCTGGGAGCTTGGGTGATAATCGAATTACCACTACCAGCCTGACATGGACCCCAACCAACTCCAAGACCTCGTGCGCCGTTACCAGTCCCAGGTAGATTTTTTGCTGATTCGTTGGGAAGAAGCCCAAGGGACCGATATCGTCCTCTCCCGTGAACTTCAGGAGACCTGTAGCGAAATTTCGGCTCAGGGCGGGCAGGTGCGGGCCTGTTATCGCGGTGGTTGGGGGTTTGCCTCCTGTAATCGCGTGGACCAACTAACCCAGTGTGTCGAACAGGCCATCCGGGGTGCCCGCTTAGTCGGTCAGGAGACGACTATTCTCGCTCCCGTCACTCCGCAAATCGCCCATTACGGACTGGATCGCGGTTGCACGGACCCCCGCCAAATTCCCCTAGAAGAGAAATTAGCCCTCTGCCAAACCTATAACCACCTCCTGCTCAAGCATCACCCCCGCATTACTAGCACCAGCGTGCGCTACGGGGATAGCTGGCAGCAGGTCACCCTCGTCACCTCCGAAGGCAGCGTCCTCAGTCAGGCGTGGGTAGACCTGGAGATGCGCTTTGCGGCTCTGGCTACATCAGGAAATCAAGTCCAGACCGGGCGCGAGACGCTGGGTTCAAGACGGGGGTTTGCAGACCTGTTGGGTTATGAAGCCCAAGTGCAGGCGGCGGCAGGAAGGGCGGTGCAGGCATTGGACTTACCTGGGGTCCAAGGCGGGGTCTACACCGTGGTAATTGACCCGATTTTAAGTGGCCTGTTTGTCCACGAAGCCTTTGGGCATCTGTCGGAAGCCGATACGGTTTACGAGAACCCGGACCTGTTAGAGACGATGAGCCTAGGCCGTCGTTTCGGTCCTAAAGGACTGCACATTCTAGATGGCGCGGCCCCTCCCGGACACCGGGGTAGTTATCATTTTGACGATGAAGGCACCCCCGCCCGTCTCACCCCCTTGATTCGAGACGGCGAGTTAGTTGGACGTTTACATTCACGAGAGACCGCCGGACATTTAGAAGAAGCACCCACGGGGAACGCCCGTTGTCTGGACTACCATTACCCCTCCTTAGTCCGCATGACCAACACCTGGATCGCCCCGAGCCACACGGACCCCCTCACGCCCCCGGTCAATACGTCCTTACCCGTCCAACCCGAGAACATCCGCGCCTACTACGCGAGCAGTGGTGCTTTAGCGGGGATTGAGCGGGGTTTACTCTGTGTCAATTGGCTAGGGGGGATGACCAATGGCGAGATGTTTACCTTTGCCGCTGGTCAGAGTTGGCTGATTGAGCAAGGCGAGCTTACCCAAGCGGTGCGGGATGTGAATCTGTCGGGAAACGTCTTTGAGACCCTAGCGGACATTGAGTGGATCGGGTCAGATTTCTTTTGGGATGAATCCGGGGGTTGTGGTAAAGGCGGGCAGAGTGGGCTGGCGGTGGGCTGCGGCGGGCCGAGTCTGCGAATCCGTGACCTCCTCGTGGGCGGACAGTGAGCTAAGGGGGTCGGCCTAAAAAAACAGTACATAGGTATTTTTGAAACTAGCTTCTGGCGACTAAAGCGAGTCGGCGTCAAACCGAGCATAATCGCTGGGTCAGACCACCCGTTTACGTTGTCAATAAACGAGCGTGGGCGAGGGCGAGTTGGTGGTATTGCTCGGCATGGTGAATGAGCTCAGCGGCTTGGGCCATGGTGACACTGCGGATTACCCGCGCTGGTACCCCCATCAAGAGACTGTGGGCAGATGCGGATTTTGTGACCACCGCCACCGCCGCCACGATGCAACCCTCCCCCAGCGTCACTCCACTCAAAAGAATGGCCCCAATCCCAATCAGCGAGCCCGTACCCACGATGGCGGAGTGAATGACTGCCCGATGGCCCACCGTAACATGGTCGCCCAATTGGGTAATGAGTCCGGGATCACCGTGGAGGATGGCCCCGTCCTGAATATTTACTAACCGACCGAGAGCAATGCGCTCCACATCCGCCCGGACCACGGCACCGTACCAAATGCTGACTCCCGCCTGGACTGTGACCCGACCAAGAACCGTGGCGTTAGGAGCAATAAAGGTAGCTTTAGTCAAGTCCGGCGGGTCCCCAAAAAACATAATGGCTGCTCAATTTCACCCAGGGTAGCTGAAATCGTGTATTTCCGTCCTCGGCAAGACTAGTTTGCGTTCTTCAGTTGTAAGGTGCTGCCACTCCGCCAGGGTTGTCAGTGGCAAGGTCACAGTAAAAGCCGTACCCTGGTCTAGCCCCAAACTGAAAGCTTGGACCCTGCCGCCGTGGGACTCCACTAGATTACGGACAATGGCGAGTCCCAATCCCAGCCCCTCCTGCTGATGAGTTGTATTACTCTCAGCCTGCCGGAACCGCTCGAAGACGTAGGGCAAGAAAGTCGGCTCAATCCCAATACCCGTGTCAACAATCGTAATTTGAACCTGGGTAGCATGGTAACACAGTTGGACCGTGACCGTGCCCCCGGAGGGTGTGAACTTGATGGCGTTACTCAGGAGGTTCCAGAAGATCTGCTGGAGACGGTTGGCATCCCCCCAGACTCGATGGGTGGTCGGGGTCCATTGCCAATCCAGGTGGATAGATTTAGCCAGGGCAGTGGGTCGTACCGTACCTAGGGCCAATTCCAGCGGCACCCCTACATCTACAGGGACGGGCTCTAACCGTAGTTTTCCAGCAATGATGCGCGAGACATCGAGGATATCTTCGATGAGTTGGTTTTGTAATTTGGCATTGCGCTCAATCGTATCGAGGGCCCGTTGGGTAGCCGGGGGGTCGAGTTTGCCGCGCTGGAGGATCTGGGTCCAGCCCAGCATGGCATTGAGGGGGGTGCGTAACTCATGGGAGACTATAGCTAAAAAATCATCTTTGAGACGATTCGCGGTCTCGGCTGCTTGGCGGGCCTCCTCTGCCTGAGTGCGTAACCGTTGTTCTTCCAAGAGTAGGTGGGCACGTTCAGCCTCGACCCGTTTGCGGTCGCTCACATCCCGCGAATTGACGACGACACCCCGGATATTGGATTCCTGCAATAGATTGTTACTGATTGCCTCAATATCTATCCAAGATCCGTCTTGATGCCGAAACCGAAACTCGATCGGCACGGCGACCCCCGGTTGCTGAATCGTCTGACTGACCTTAGCGCGCACCGTTGGGATGTCTTGAGGATGGAGGTAGAGAAACCCATTTTTGCCAATCAGTTCCTCGGGCGCGTAACCGAGAATCCGTTGACTCGAAGGACTCACGTAACGGATATTACCGTTACTTTCGAGGATAGTAATAATGTCAGAGGAATATTGGACGAGATTGCGAAAACGTTCCTCACTCTCCTGGAGAGCCTTGGCCCGGGTCGAGTTGCGATTCCCGACTAGATAAAAAGCAGTCAGGATAACTAAGACCGAGGGGACTACAAACCAGCCCTTGGTCATCAGGCTCACTAGGTCCGTCATCGTATACCTCACTAGGTCCGTCATCGTATACCCCCGCTGCTGCTATCACAATAGCCCAAGACCCCGCTTACAGAAATTGCAGGCCAATTCACGCCGTCAATCCCAGCTATGGTGAGAGAACCCAAGCAGACCCCGGCGACTAATTGATGAAACCTTATTTCGCTACCGTGGCACGGGGCCTAGAGCCTGTCTTGGCCCAGGAGTTGACCGCCCTCGGGGCCACTGACGTTAAGCCGGACTTTGCCGGGGTCCACTTCAGCGGGGACCAAGCCCTGCTCTACCGAGTGAACCTGTGGTCCCGGTTGGCCTTCCGGGTGTTGGTGCCTCTGCGTGAATTTATCTGTCCTGACCGCGAGACGCTCTATCGAGAAGTTCAACAAATTCCCTGGGCTGACCACCTCTCCCCCGGTCATACCCTGGCGGTGGATTGTACCGGCGGGGCCAATACTAGCCTCAACCACACCCATTTCAGCGCACTCCAGGTCAAAAACGCGATTGTGGACCAGCAACGCACCCAATCCGGGCAACGCTCCAGTGTGGACGCCCAAAAACCGGATCTCCGGGTCAATCTCCACTTACATCAAGACCGGGCTGTATTGAGCCTGGATAGTTCCGGGGAGAGTCTGCACCGCCGGGGTTATCGTACTGCCGTCGGGATTGCGCCGCTCAAGGAGACCCTGGCGGCGGCTCTATTGGATCTCGCGGGCTGGCAACCCGGACAGGTTTTTTTGGACCCGTTGTGTGGCGCGGGGACTCTCCCCTTAGAGGCGGGGTTGAAGGCGTTGCGGATGGCCCCTGGTCTACGTGCCCATGGGTTCTGTAATTGGCCCGACTTTGACCCCCAGTTGTGGCAGCGTTTACAGACAGCGGCCCAAGACCAAGAACTGGCTGACCTTCCGGCCCCCATTCTGGGGAGTGACCATGATCCCTTGGCCTTGATCACGGCCCGCGCCAATGCCCAACGCGCCGGACTCGCTCCCCATATCCCCTTCACCTTGACGGCTCTGGATGAATTAGAAGCCCCCGCACCCACCGGAGTCCTCCTCTGTAATCCCCCCTATGGCGAACGGTTGGGGGATGCTCAAGTCCTAGGTGAGCTTTACCGCACCTTGGGCGATATCTTTAAACAACGTTTTAAGGGCTGGACCGCCTTTATCTTGACCGGGAATCGAGAACTGGCTAAACAGGTCGGCCTCAGGACCGCCCAACGCCTCCCGGTCTACAACGGTTCCTTGCCCTGTACCTTGCTCAAGTACGAGTTGTACTGAAAGTCCCTCCGCCCCGCGTGGTGGGGGACCAAGGCGAAAACGGCAGAAGTAAAGTTCTTATGCTTGCTCCCCTACCCTGCTCGTGGGGGAGGAGCTGGGGGTAGGGGGCGACTGTAACCCTTGCAATTCCTACCAGGGAGGCAGTCCCCGCTGTTGATGTAGGGTTTTTTGTAGCCCCATGATCCAGCCGCGCATCGTCCGCAGTTGACGCAGGCTCTCTCGGAAACTGGGTAAGTCTAGGTCTTCGAGTTCAAAAAGTACATGAGCTATCCGGTCGTGAATTGTGAGCAGTTCGTCTTCGAGGTTCGTCAGGGTGAAGTATTGCTGATAAATCCCCTCCTGTTCGGGATAGAAGGCAGCAGCGAGTTGAAGGGTGAGGTGGGCGGCGAGTTTGGGGCGGTCTAGGCTGTCCTCAGCAGCGGATTCCAATAAATAATCGTAAATATCACCGGTCTGATAGAGACGACGGGCGATTAGGTTGACCCAGAGGCGATCGGTATGTAGGGCGGTCGGGTTCGTGATGATTAAGAGGGGCAAACCGGGTTTAGGAGGCTGTCCGGGTTCCTGGGTCAAGATAAAAGGAACCTCACCCACGTCGGCAATGAGAATAGTTTGAGCTAGGGCAAGGTCGGGGCTATCCGGGTGATGCTGAAGACCCGTCAGCGTGAGCCGGGGGTCCTGGTCGCCCACTGTGGCGGGGTAACCCAGGAGATTGAGCGTCAGCCGCAAACCAGGATCAGCAACCCGGTGGGGAGCGCGGTGAAAGCATTGCACCGTGGGCCAAGTAGCCTGAGCTTGTTCCTCTAGCCAGACCCGCAACCCGTGATAGTCCTCATAACGACACAAAGACCAACCCAACACAGGTAAGAGCCGTTGTCGGCCCACGTAATCACTCAGCCAAGGAGCCTCATTGGGAATGATTTCGGATTCAGGTGGTTGAGCAATTTGGTCGGGCCAATCCCGGACGACCCGCGCTGAGGTTTCAATGAGAGCAGTGACGAGGATTGCCAGGAGGTCAGCGGCAATCAGGTCTAGGACTGGGCCAGCAACTAAATCACGACCCGCAATTTCTGTACTCGGGGTGATGGACCAACAGACCCCGTGGGCAAAAAAATATTCCGCCACTCGGGGCTGGGCATGGTTTTGACTAGCGCGGGCAAGGGCTTGGGTAAAACTCGCACTATTTAGCGGTTGGTCTTGCCAATAAACTACATGGGACGGCTGGCGGTAGGTCCAAGTCACTAACCCATGGACGGTCGGGCAGACCAGATGGGAGGGGGTAGCCGGTTCAGCCATGGTGGGGATCATTGGAAACCGCCCCATAGTACCCGCCGCCGCCTACTTTTTTTTCCGAGTTTGAGCGGTGATTTCAACCTGGGCCATTTGTGCGTCCTGGAGCGATTGCCCAGTAGTAATGAGGAAGACATCATCCAGACTAGGACGGGATTGACCAATGCTGAAAACCGGGAGGCCCTGAGCTTTGAGGTAGCTCTCCAGGCGGGCTAAGGCTTGCTCGGGGGAGGTGACAACCAGATTCAAAGCATTACCCTGGGTCCGGTTGAGGACGACTTCTCGGACAAAATCCACACCCTGAAGTAATGCAATCCCTCGCGTCGCAAGTTCAAGAGGGGTAAATTCCTGGAGCCGGACCGTAATCCGGTCGCCGCCCACCCGGGTCTTGAGTTGGTCCGGGGTGCCCTCAGCCAAGACCCGGCCCTGGTCAATAATCGCCACGCGATCCGCCAAGACATCTATTTCCTCTAAATAATGACTGGTCAGGAGAACCGCAATCCCCTGGGACCGCAACCCCTTCAAAAAAGCCCAGACCTTGAGCCGGGTATTGATATCCAGCCCCACCGTCGGTTCATCCAGCAGTAAGACCTGGGGATTATGTAAAAGTCCACAGGCAATATCCAGCCGCTTTTTAATGCCCCCAGAATAGGAGCCAATTAAGTCGGTGGCATACTCATTTAGCTCCAGTAGTTCCAGCATCCGTTGAATCCGCAAGCGGCCCTCAGCGCGGGACAGGTGATAGAGGTCAGCGTGGAGTTCCAGCAGTTCACGGCCCGTGAGGACCTTATCTTGCGCGACTTCTTGGGCCACATAGCCGAGACAAGCCCGCACTTCACGGGGATACTGGCGCACAGAGATACCCGCCACCCAAAGCTCGCCCCCGTCGGGCCGCTCCAAAGTTGCCAGACAGCGCATCGTCGTCGTCTTACCCGCACCATTAGGTCCCAGCAAACCGTAGATCTGACCGGGCTCGACCTTGAGCGAGAGGTCCACAACAGCAGGTTTGGTACCGTAGTTTTTTTGAAGATGGTCAATGGCAATGGCAGTCACAACAGAAACCGGATGCTATCTACCCCAATAGTGACAAACAACAACATCAAATAAAAGATCGAGAATCGAAACAAAGACCGCGCTTCCTCTAGGTCATCGGGCCGACCCATCAAGCGCACCATCCGCTGAATAAACACCAACCCCAAACCCAAGGCCCCGACCAGATAAACCCAACCCGTCACGCCCAAGGGGAAAAGTAACAGTGTCACAACCACCGTTGCCACCGTATAAAAAAACATCTGTTGGGTCGTTGCCCGGTTCCCCGCGACAACGGGCAGCATCGGGACCCCGGCTTTACGATAATCCTCGCCAATAAACATCGCCAAAGCCCAGAAGTGGGGCGGGGTCCAGAGGAAAATAATCATAAATAGAGCCAAGGCCGACCAATCCAGACGCCCCGTCACCGCCGCCCAACCCACCAAGGGCGGAATGGCCCCCGCCGCCCCGCCAATCACAATATTCTGCGGGGTGGTGCGCTTGAGCCAGAACGAATAGACCAGCACATAGAACAAAATCCCCAACTGCGCTAAAAACGCGCTGAGCAAATTGGCAAAAGTTGCCAGGGTTACAAAGGAAGCCCCCGCCAAGAACACCCCGAAGACAATCGCCGGTCCCGGTTGCAGACGACCCGCCGGGAGCGGACGGTTGCGGGTGCGCTCCATCAGTTGGTCAATATCCCGGTCAATCACACAGTTAAAAGTATTGGCACTACAGGCGGCCAAAGCCCCGCCCAAGATCGTCGTCAAGAGCAACACCGGGTCCACATGACCCCGCCCCGCCAACCACATCGCCCCCGCCGTCGTGATGAGCAAGAGCGAAATGATCCGGGGCTTAGTCAGTTGCACATAGTCAGCAACCCGGTTTTGCCAAGATGAATCGAGCTTAAGATCAGCCTGTTGCACGGACTCCATCCTTGTATGAAAATTTCACGACCTCAACCCGGAAGCTCAAGACCGTCATTACCACGAGACTGGCAAATAAACTAACCCCCACGACCAAATGCGCCACGGTCAAAAGCGGGACCTGCAACTGCAAAAGGTAAGTGGCAATCCCCAACCCCACCTGCACACAGACCAGCCCCAAGGCCGTCAACGCCCCGACCACCACGGAGGAACCCCAGTCCACACTGTGCCAAGTCGTCGCCACCACCAAACCAACCAGTAACAACGTGGGGATCACGCCCCAGAGATGGTTGTGCATCACCTGACAGAGGGCGGTATCCGCCAGACATTGATGGAGTGCCCATTGAGACGCCACTAACCCGCCCAAGATCAGTTGTAAATAGGTCATCAGCGCGGCAACTAAAGCCACCCAGGGGAGTACACCCACACTCCGGGCCAACTGAGGACGCGGACCCATCGCTACGCCAATCGTCAACAGAACTGCAAAAAATAAACTCGCCGTCCCCAGATGCGCCGTCACAATATCGAAGCGCAGCAACTCCGTCACGGTCAAAGCCCCCAATCCGCCTTGGAGAAGGACGAGGACCAAGGCCAGACTCACCGCCCAGGGTACCCAACGATCCAGACTTCTCCGTCCCCACCAACTCAACCCAGCCAGTCCCAAGGTCATCGCCCCGACCACCGTGGCAATCACGCGATGGAACCATTCCCAAAAAATTGTGCTATCCATCTGGTCCGGCAAAAAGCTGCCAAAACAAAGCGGCCAATCCGGGCAAGCCAGCCCCGCATCCATCACCCGCGTCATCCCGCCCACCGCCATCAAAAAAATCGTCGTCCCCGCAATCAAGAAACAACCCTGGCGGACGATCATCCCTACCGAGGGGGTAGTCGAAGCGGATTCAAAGGTACGCGTCATCGCTTTATTTAGCCCAGTCCTCCCACGTTAATTGGGATCTTCCTAGTCGCGGCATACCTTTAGGGGGTTTTTAGGAAGAATGCTGGTTTTACCTCAACTCAATAGGCTCTGGACCGCCCGCCCCAACCAACTCACTAAATTCTGGCGACTGAACTTGAGGGCGAGAGAATTGATGCAGTAGCGTTTCCCGGTCGGGCGGGGACCATCATCAAAAATGTGGCCCAGATGGGCTTCACAGACCGCACACTGCACTTCAGTCCGTCGCATCAAGAAACTAAAATCCGACTTGAGCGCGACATTTTCTGATTTAAATGGTGCCCAAAAACTAGGCCAGCCCGTACCCGACTCAAACTTAGTTTTCGAGGTGAAAAGGGCCGTGTCACAACACACACAACCATAAATCCCCTCTTGATGATGGTTGTGGTAAGCCCCAGAGAAGGGCCGCTCGGTCCCGGCCTTGCGCGTAACCTGAAATTGTTCAGGGGTGAGGAGTTTCTTCCATTCAGCTTCGGTCTTACGGACTTTCATGATTGCTCTTCGCCACTACAGGAGGATACGTTTTTTAAGGAGGCTTGGGTTCCCCGCTCATGGCAACAGGTCCCAGACAATCGGAGCTTGGGTATTCAAGAAAAGCACCCGGTCAGCTTCAGCCTCACTAAAATCCTCCTGGGCCTGTTGTTGCGCCGCAATGAGAGAGGCATCGGCATCGGCAATATCCCCCGTGCGAGCCTCAAGCCGAGTCCGCAACACCTCCTCCCTGCAGCGACAGGCCAAAATTCGTACTGTAACCCCTAATTCCTCAGCAAGAGCGAGGATAGGCCCCCGTTGTACTTGACGGTCATACTTGGCATCCAGGATCACGGAGAACCCATTTTTTAACAGGCGTTCAGCCAAGTCCGCCATTTGTTGATAGGTCTTCTGGCTGAACTCAGCAGTGTAGAACTCAGTAGACAGTTTCTCCGTGAGGGGATGGCCCGCCAAATGTTTACGCACCGCATCAGAGCGCAGGTGAATTGCCTGGGTCCGGAGGGCCAATTCCCGCGCCACCGTAGATTTACCACTCCCCGATAACCCTTGCATCACATAGAGCTTAGGCGTTTGGGGCTGGGTAAACTGCCACGCGAGACGATAGTAGTTCGCCGCCTGAGTTTGGGCTTGGGCCTTTTGCTCAGCCCCGATACCGGGATCATCCAATAAAAAAGATGTGACTTTTGCCCGTACATAGGCCCGGTAGCTCAAGTACAGGGGCAACAAAGGCAGCCCCGCCCAATCCCCGGTCCATTCCAGACAAGTATTCAAAAAACGATTGGCAAGGTCCGGACGCTCCCGCGCTACCAAGTCCATCACTAGAAAACCAATGTCACTGAGGACATCAATAAACCGGAAAGGTTCATTAAACTCGATGCAATCAAAGACCACCGGCTGGTCCAACAAACAGATATTCCCCAAATGCAAATCGCCGTGGCACTCCCGGAAACGGTCGCCCGCCACCCGCGCCTGGAGTAGATCCGCCTGTTCCTGAAAAATCTGGTCAGTGAAAGCCTTAGTCTGGGTGAACTGTTCGCGAGTCTGAGCGACCCCGATATAACGCTCAGTCTGTTGGTAATTATCATCAATCGGCTGACGGGCCACCGCCGGGTCCCCGAAACTACGGATGTGGTCATTAACAGCAGCCTCCCGATAAAACCGCGCCATCTGCTGACCCAACTGTTCCATGTGGGCGAGCGTCACCTCCCCACGGACAAAGAGGTTACTAAAAAGACAATCTTGGCTAAACTCGCGCATCCTGAGTGCATATTCCACCACCGTCCCCGTACCATCTAGCTGATAGGCTCCGTCCGTCTCGGTAATCGGCAGAACCATTTCATAAAGGTCTGGAGCCAGCCGTTGGTTCAGCCGTAACTCCTCCGCACAAAAGAACTGACGTTTCGCCAGCGTCGAAAAATCCAAGAAGCCAAAATTAACCGGCTTCTTCACCTTGTATGCCCGAGTCCCCGTCAAAAACACATAGGAAATATGGGTCTGTACGAGACGCACCGTCGTGACAGGGTGGGGATAAAAACTAGGTTCAAGCATCCGGTCAATCAGGTTCGTCATAGGTAGGCATCCACGGTATTTCTCAGCATAAGCGCAAGAGGCCCCTCTGCCCCATACCCTGACCGGGCACAGGCGTGGTGGGGGACCAAGGCAGAAGAGCGAAGATACACGCGCAAAACCCCCACATATCCCAGCAAACTAGTCCAAAGCACAGCAACCCACCCGCAAGCACCTATTTGTCGAAAACCGGATAGCTCCTAGACGAAATGGTAAAATGCGTAACGAAATCACCCTGGGGAAAAGACATGGCGAGAGTATTGGTGAGTGACCCGGTTGACCCCGTAGGCGTTGAGATCCTGCAACAGGTCGCCCACGTAGACGTATTGACCAACCTAGCCCCGGACAAATTGCTAGCCAGCATCGGCGAATACGACGCCCTGATGGTACGTTCAGAAACCAAAGTCACCAGTGCGGTGATTGAAGCCGGCGACCGATTGAAAATTATTGGGCGAGCCGGAGTCGGCGTAGATAATATTGATGTCCCCGCTGCCACCCGCCGGGGCATCATCGTCGTCAACTCACCCGGCGGCAATACCATCGCCGCCGCCGAACACACCCTCGCCCTGATGATGGCCCTAGCCCGCCACATCCCCCAGGCCGACCAATCCGTCCGCGCCAATGAATGGACCCGCGCCAAGTTCCTGGGTGTCGAACTCTATCAAAAAACCTTGGGCATTCTGGGCCTGGGCAAAATTGGTTCTCACGTCGCCAAAGTCGCCCGTGCCCTCGGCATGAACGTCCTGGCCTACGATCCCTACATCTCGCCCGAGCGGGCCAGCCAGTGGAACGCCCAACTCGTAGACCTAGAGACCCTGATCCGCAACGCCGACTTCATCACCCTCCACTTACCCAAAACCCCCGAGACCACCCATCTCATCAACCAGGAAACCCTGGCGAAGATGAAGCCCTCCTGCCGCATTGTCAACTGCTCACGGGGCGGCATCGTAGACGAAAATGCCCTCTATCAAGCTCTCAAAAGTAAACAGATCGCCGGGGCTGCCCTGGATGTCTTTGCCCAAGAGCCTTTGAAAGAGAGCCTTTTACGGGACCTAGGCATGGAAGTGATCCTGACCCCGCACCTGGGAGCCTCCACCGAAGAAGCCCAAGCCAATGTCGCCATTGATGTTGCCGAACAAATCCGCGATGTCCTCCTGGGTCTCCCTGCCAAGTCCGCCGTCAACATCCCTGGTCTCAACCCCGACATCCTGCAACAACTCAAACCCTACCTGCTCCTGGCAGAAACCCTGGGTTCGCTGGTCGGTCAACTGGCTGGGGGCCGGGTAGACACCCTAGAGATCCGTTTGCAAGGCGTCCTGGCTGAAAAAGACGCCAAACCCCTCCTGGTCGCCGCGCTCAAGGGCCTACTCACCCCCGCGCTCCGTGAACGGGTCAACTACGTCAACGCCCTGATTGAAGCCCGCGAACGGGGCATCCATGTCATCGAGACCCGTGATAGTTCCGGGCAGGATTACACCGGGTCGTTGTACCTCGAAGCACGAACGAGTGGTATTCCCCGCTCGATCTCCGGTACCCTCTTGGGCGAAGGCGAAGCCCGGATTACCTGTGTAGACGGTCTCCCCATCAACGTCGCCCCCAGTCAGTTCATGCTCTTGACCAACCATCAAGATATGCCGGGGATCATTGGTCGGGTCGGCTCCCTGCTGGGGAGCCAGAATGTCAACATCGGCGGGATGCAGGTGGGCCGTCAAGTCGTCCGGGGCGAAGCGGTCATGGTCGTTTCCCTCGATGACCCGTTGCCCGAAGGCATCCTCAAGGAGATTAAGTCCATGCCTGGTATCCGCGATGCCTACGTACTAGCCCTCTAACACTAACGGGGCGGGCTCTTAGTTTCGGGCGGCAGGGTGTAGGTAGCACGGACCTGACCGCCCGTGGTGGGCGCGGCGATAAAGCGGCTCTCATCAATGGCGTAGGTCACGGACTCAGCCTGGATCGTGTTGCCCCCCTGCTGTAAGACCGAGACATTCCCCTGCATCACCACCGTGCGTTCTTTGTTATTGAAGGTTGCTTTTTGGGCGGTGGCGATAATTTGACGGGCCGGATACTCAAAACGGATATTCCCGGTGGCAGTCACGACCCCCGCCGTCGCCTCTTGGACATCAGAGGAGAAGGTGGCATTGGTCTTGCTGCCCTCGCTGATGTTGTAGCTCCCCGTCACCTGTTGGCCCGTGGGAGGTTCGGCCTTGAGCCGATTTTCCCGTAAATAATAGGTAATTTTTTCAGCACTAAGTTGGTCACGGTCGCGCTGGTCTACCACCACATTGCCGATGAGTAAGACTGTTCCTTGTCGTCCGTTATAAATCGCCTGTTTAGCACGGGCAGTCAATTGACGGGAGGGATATTCAAGCAGGACATTTCCCCGGGCCACTACCACGCCGGTGCCGGAGTTGGCTTCTTGCACATCGGAGCGGATAGTTAAGTTGTTACTTTGCGCCTGGACGGGCAGGACCAGCCAGAGGGCGAAGAAAAGAAGAAGGCGCGTGATCATGTTTCGACTTTAGCAGAAAAGGGCCGGGGAGCCGGGGGATGTATGTTATCTTCAACTCCATGTCCAGTCCGCTTTTCAACACCCTGCCCGCCATTGACCCCTTGACGTTCCCGGACGCGGTTTTCCAGGGCGACACCGTGGTTGTGGACCTCAAAGGACGCAACCTGAGCGCGGCCAACCAAGTACGGACTCGCCCTGCCAAAGGCATTACCTGTACCCTGGGCAACCCCTCAGGCCAAAAAGTAGTCCACACCGCTGATACCCTGACCATCACCGTTGAGATTGACCCCAAAACGCCGCCTGGGGAAAAATATCTCTGGGTCCAAGCTCCGACGGGCGACAGCAACCAACTCCTTTTCATTGTGATGATGTAACCATGGACCAATTTCTGCAACAACTCCTCAATGGCCTCACCCTCGGCAGCATGTACGCCCTGATTGCCCTGGGTTACACCATGGTCTACGGCATCCTCGAACTGATTAACTTTGCCCACGGCGAGGTGGTCATGATTGGGGCCTACGTCGCCCTCGGCGTCTTGGTCCTGACCGTGCCCCTAGGTCTGCCCTGGTATCTGGCTCTGCTGCTGGCCTTGGTGGTCGCGGTGCTGGTGTGTTGTCTGGTCGGGGTGGGTATCGAGCGGCTGGCCTACCGCCCCCTTTTGAGTAAAACCGAACCGCTGACGCTTTTGGAGACGGGCCTCCTCGCCCTGACCGGAACCGGGATTTACTGGCTTGCTCAGGCTCTACGCGGGAGCTTGGTGGGGGTGCAGTGGGCCTTGGGTCCAGTGGTGGGAATTGGGGGTGCGGGGGTGGTGTGGTTGTTGTACCGTTGGCTCGCTCGTAAATCCAAGTCGCGCCGTCTACCCCGTCTATCCCTGCTGATCACGGCCTTGGGGATGTCTATTTTTTTGCAAAACGCCGTGCGACTGATTGCCGGGAGCCGGGACCAAGTAATGCCCGAGGTCTTGCCAGATCTAGTCTGGGACTTTGGCGGGGTCCAAGTCCGATTAATTCAAGTCGTCATCATCGGGGTAAGCGTAGTCCTGATGGCGGGCCTGACCTTCCTCATCCAACGCACCAAGCTCGGCAAGGCGATGCGGGCAACGGCTCAGGACATGGAGGCCGCCCAACTGATGGGTATCAATACAGTGAAAATCATTATTATTACTTTTATCCTGGGGTCAATCCTGGGGGCTGTGGCGGGGCTACTCTTTGGTTTATTCTTTAAATCCATTAACTTTTTCATTGGTTTTCAAGCGGGACTCAAGGCTTTTACCGCAGCGGTTCTGGGGGGGATCGGCAATATTCCGGGAGCCATGCTGGGCGGGTTGTTGTTAGGTATCCTCGAATCCTTGGCGGCGGGCTACTTCGCTAGTGAGTGGAAGGATGTATTCGCCTTTGTGACGCTAGTGGTAGTGTTATTGTTTCGACCCGCCGGCTTGTTAGGTGAGAATGTACCCGAAAAGGTGTAAATGAGTACACATTCCTGATAACTTGTGATATTCTAAACCGGGCGGCTGGGCAGGGCTACATTGTCAATCTTCTCCCCAAATCTGAGCATAAATGGGTATGAAACGTTACCCTTGGATTGTGGCGGACGTGGTTGACACGTCTCTGAGGGTGTGGCCCGGATGTAAGGTGGGTATCCATAGCCCTTGGGCAGATGATCCACTGGTCTTGGCAAGAATAGGGTGGTGTGTCCTGGGTCAATGTTCATTACAGCTGCTTTGGCAAGCTAATGGAAATTAGTCATGTTGAACCGTCGCGTTAGGAGTTTTTGATGTCCATTCGTTTGTACGTTGGCAATCTACCGGAGGCAGTAGTCCGCCAGGAATTAGAAGACATTTTTTTGCCTTCCGATGACATTGTTTCGCTCAAGCTCATCACCGACCGTAAAACCGGGAAGTGCCGGGGTTTTGGCTTTTTAACCGTCACCACCGATGAAGCTGCCGATCAGTTCATCGAAAAATTTAACGGTCATCCCTTTAAGGAGGGGTCTTTGCGTATCGAACTCGCCCAGCCCAAGACAGTCAAGCCTGAGTCGCTCACGCCAGAGGTAGCCTCGGCGACCCCGGCTCCCACCC
>NZ_JAAXLT010000061.1 GCF_013285555.1 Candidatus Cyanaurora vandensis
CCCTGTGAGTTCCCCCCGCCCCATACCCTTACGGGCACAGGTAAATGGGGAGCGGAGCCAATGGCTAATAACAAGTCCGCGAACTGAAACTAGTTCCGGCTTTGTCCCTCTATTCATGGGGGCTAGGGGGCCTTCCGGTTTCACATTAGTTGAACTGCTGTTTACTGTGGTCATCATCGGGATTCTGGGGGCCGTGGCTCTGCCTAATCTCGCCCCTTTACGGGCGCGGCAGGACTTGGGGCAGGGCGTGGCTTTGGTGGAGGACAGTTTCCGTCGGGCACAGGACCGGGCCTTGAGCCGGGGAACAGTGGTACATCTGGTTTTTGACCTAGAGAATAACCGCGCTTGGCTCTGTGAACTGCCCACGGGAGATTGCCCCGAGGACCAACGGCTGGCTTTACCCAATCTACCGACCGGGGTGGTGCTGGTGGATACGGACTTTATTATCAGTGAAGCGTTGGATGAGTCGGGGCAGCCTTTGCTAGATGACGAGGTGGCTTTTGATTACCAGGGCCGGGTGGTGGACGGCGGGGATGTGCTGAAACGGGTGGTGGTCGGGCATCGGGATTATCCCTTCGTGCCCTATGAGATTTTTGTGGCGGGGTTGACCGGGACGACTTGGACCCTGCAACGCCGCCCCGAGCCGGAGACGCCATGAAACGTCGTTCGGGGTTCACGCTCATTGAATTACTCCTGGTGGCGGGGTTGTCGTCTGTCGTGGTGTTGGGGCTCGTAACCGGACTGGTGTTGTTCTCAGGACGGGCAGCCCAGGAGCGCAATCAACGCCAGTTGCAGTCGGAAGTAGAGTTGACCGAACGAGCGATTACGGGCGAGATTGAGTCCTCCGTGGACCTCCCACCCGTGGCAGATTTCGGGGAACTCGATACCCTCCCCGGCCCCATAGCCCTCGCCTTGGTCCTCCCCAAAGGGGAACAGTACGTGTTGGTCCTCTATTGTTTCGGCGGTTTACCCGAGGGCTTCCCCTACGATGAACCCAACTTCCAACAGCGATACGGCGCGATCCAAGGAGCTTTGTACCGTTGGGAATCCCCGCCCTTTGCCGATCCCGTCACCCCGCCGGAGCTTTACCCCGAAGACATTGACCCCGCCCAACTCCAACTCGTCAGCGCGTACCTGCAACCTTACAACGAACAAGACCCCAACCAGAGTGGGTTAGTTTTTGTCCCGGCTGAGGATGGACGGGGCGGTTTATTGGCGGTAATTGGGCTGCGTCCCCTGGATTTCAAAGGTGAGGGCACGGACTGCACCAACAGCAACGCCCCCGACTGCCGCCCCTTCATCCGTGAAGTTTATGTCTATTCCAAAAACATTGCCGCCGCCGATTTACCCGTCCCGACCATGGATGAAGCGGATTTGGACCCAGGGTAGACTGGGCTAGCACGGGGATTCGTTAGCATAAAAAGATGAAACGCAAGCTTAGTTCCCTACTCCTGACCTTGACCCTAGCCCTTACCCCGTCTCCGGTGGCGGCAGCTCCCCTAGGAGACTTGTTGTTGCGTGGTTTCCAGGTGTTGCAGTTGAATAATATCTCGCAACGCGATGAGATTGCCCTGGGTCAACAGATGCACCGCCAACTCCTCAGCCAAGAATTCCAGGTCAGCCGGGACCGCCAAAGCCGCAACAAAGTCAACCAAATCGGTCAACGTCTCGCTCGGGTCAGCCCCCGGCCCGACTTACCCTTTACTTTTACTGTGGTCCAAGACCGCGAGGTGAATGCTTTTGCGACCTTGGGCGGCTATGTCTACGTGACCACGGGCCTTCTGCAAGTCGCCAATACTCAGGACCAACTTGCCGGGGTCCTCAGCCACGAGATTACGCACATCACAGACCGTCATCTCTTGGACCAGATGCAACAACGGGCCATCGCCCAAGGTCTCGCCTCGGCGGTCGGTCTCAATGAGAATACACTCGTTGGTCTGGGCACTAACTTGGCCTTGAACCTGCCCCAGAGCCGGGAGGACGAGTTTGAAGCGGACACGGGCGGGATTAACCTCATGCGGCGGGCGGGCTACAACCCCCAAGGAATGGTGACTTTTTTAACCAAATTACTCCGCTCCTCCTCCTCCCCCAGTTTCCTCAGCACCCACCCCGCCACCCAGGAACGCATCCAAGCCCTGAACCGTCAATTGGGGAGTGAACGGTATCAATAAGGGTGGAACTGTTGTGCTACTGACGGTAGGATAAAAGAACTTCAGCGAGCATTCCCGGCATGGTCCAAAGCAGCGAAGAACTGTTAGCTAGGATTCAGAGTAATTTTGAACCTCAACCTTTGCCAGCAGGCGATCCCCTCTATGTGGATTGCACAGAAGTACGGGGTGATGTTGATATTTGCTTAGAATTTAGACGTTCAATCACCCGCGCTACGAAGACTCAGTGCCGATTGTATACAGGACATCGCGGCGCGGGTAAATCTACTGAACTACTCCGGCTCTGTAAGAAATTTGAGGATGAAGAATTTTTTGTTGTTTATTTTAATGCTGATGATGCAGATTTAAATACCGAAGATACAGAATACTCCGATATTTTATTGGCTTGTACTCGGCACTTACTGGAGGAGCTAGAGGATTATGCCAATCCCAACCCGGTCATTGATTGGTTGAAGTCTCGTTGGACAGCTTTGCAAGACTTGGGATTATCAGAAGTTGAGCTTGATAAAATGGGCGCGGAGGTATCTATCTCTACTTTCGCAAAATTAACCGCAAGTGTCAGGCAGGTTCCCAATGTTCGTCAGAAGATTCGTCAAGAGGTGGATAACCATACGCCTACTTTAATTCAAGTTTTAAATGAATATGTTGGTGAAGCCAGGGAAAAATTGTCGAATAAATTTAAGGGAATTGTGATGGTCGTGGATAGTTTAGACCGGATTGTGCCTATTTTTGATGTAGAGACGAGCCGTAGCAATCATGACCGAATTTTTCTGGACCGCCATGAGCAGCTTAAGGCTCTAGCTTGCCATGTGGTCTACACAATCCCAATCTCTATGGTCCAATCAGATCGCGCTACCTCTTTATTCAATTGCTACAGCTTCCCCAATATTTTACCGATGGTTATGGTAAAAACTCGTGATGGTAAGCCCTATCCAAGTGGCATTGCCAAAATGAAAGAAGTTATTGAGAAAAGAGTACAGAAAGCTGACCGAGCTTTAAGTCTAGATAAATTGTTTGAGGAGAGTGAAGACTTAGAGCGGCTTTGCTCAATCAGTGGGGGTCATGTCCGGGATTTAATTTTCATGATGCAAGAGGTTATCAATGGTACAGAAAACCTACCCATCGGCTCAAAGGCAGTCAACCGCGCCATTGCCAAACTTCGGGATCTTTATCGGCTCAATGTGAATGATGGTGAATGGATTTTCTTAGCTAAGGTACATCTCTGTAAGATGATGCCTAATACCAATGAACACCGTAAGTTATTGTTGAGTCGCTGCATCTTGGAATACAAGCCAGGAGAAAACGATCCGGTTTGGTACGATGTTCACCCCACAATTTTGTCATTACCCGAATTTGAAGAAGCACTCACCCGAGCCAAACCGAAGGAGTTATGAATACTCCAGCCAGAAATTGGCGTATTAGACTTGATGAAGCTTCAGAGGATGAATATAACGCACTCCTGAGAGCCTTACGCCGTAAGAATGGCTTTGGCCTTTACTTTGTTCGTTGCTCTCCAGCTACAGGACGCGAAATTTTCCAACATATTAAACGTGATTTGTCTATTAAGAATACTGAACTTTTACAGCTTGAGAAGTCTGTGGATAACCTATACACACGAATACAAAATCTTCCTACTCTAAAAACCTTGAAAATTCTCTTCATTGAGGGAATTGAGAAGTCGCTAACTGATTATATCAAGCCCGGTTATGGTGGTCAGGGAGATTATTACAAAGAAGATTCAGTACCCCGAGTATTGAATAATCTGAATCTACAGAGAGAACGATTTCAAACCTCTTTTAAATTTTTAATCGTATTTCTAGTACCTGAATTTGCCTTCAAGTACTTTACACGCCGCGCCCCAGATTTTTTTGACTGGCGTTTGGGTATATTTGAATTTAAAGAAGATAATTCTTTTGAACTAATTCCACAGCGTACTACTCTATCAGGAGATTCACTTCTCTTACTAGAGCGTTACGAGGAGGCGATTAGCAGTTATGACCAAGCTATCAAGTACAAGCCTGACAAACATGAAGCATGGAACAACCGAGGGATTGCTCTAGATAAGTTAGGGCGATATGAGGAGGCGATTAGCAGTTATGACCAAGCTATCAAGTACAAGCCTGACCTTCATGAAGCATGGTACAACCGAGGGAATGCTCTAGACGAGTTAGGGCGATATGAGGAGGCGATTAGCAGTTATGACCAAGCCATCAAGTACAAGCCTGACTATCATGAAGCATGGTACAACATGGCGTGCTGTTATGCTCTCCAAGGAAAGGTTCCTCAAGTGATTCAAAGCCTTAATCAAGCTATTACCATGAACCCCAATAGATACTTAAATCTACTCAAGACTGATTCAGATTTTGATGTTGTGCGTCAGGATGAGCGATTCCAGGTTTTCTTGCGGGAGATGTTTGAGCGATATCCAGAGTTTGCGTAGGGGTTGAAGTGGGTTCTTTTCGTCCGTCCGCGCTTCCGTAAGAGGCCCCCAACCCCCAGCCC
>NZ_JAAXLT010000062.1 GCF_013285555.1 Candidatus Cyanaurora vandensis
CCTCCCAACTGGCCCCATCAAGCGTCCCCTTGAGGTTGAAATTAACCCGCGCCAGCCCCGCAAAATCCCCTTGGACCCCGACCAAATTAAAAGCGGCAGTCCGGGCAGAGCGGACCCGGACCCGCCCGGATTGCACCGTCACCCGTTCGACCACCACCGCTCCAGCCGTGGGTTCGAGGTTGACAAAAAGATCCTCAATCGCCCAACGCCCCGCCCGGTCCCGTTCCAAGAGGACATCCGGTTCAATCAAGGCCAGACTCAGGGGAATGGGCCGTTTCGACAAGAGGTCCCAGGGACTAAACCCCACCGCCACCGCCTGTACAGTGCCCAGATTCTGGACCGCTGAGGTTCCCAACTCCATCCGCCAAGGCAGCAAGGCCGTGACCGGACCCAGAGCGACTTTGCGCTTGAGACTCCGGGTCAATTCTCGTTCCACACCCGGTCGTAACTGCTCATTCACCCAATCGCGGGCGAAATAATTAAACCCGACCATTCCCGTCACGCTCAGGACCAAACCAGACGTCGCTACTCCTAAAAAACCATTCAGGAGTGTCTTACGGAATTGTGCTAAAGAAGCCCCTTGCCCTTTCATGGCAATAGCTTATCAGGCTAGGGAATACTGCGGGTCAACAGCGGTGGCAACAAAATCCAACCGGCCACAAACATCGCCCCAATCGCCGCAATCAAAACTGCACCCGCCGCCGTGTCTTTACTGATCTTGGCAAGCTCATGGTACCGTTCGCCCACGGTCAGGTCCACTACCGCTTCTAGAGCCGTATTGAGTAATTCAAACGTGAGGACTAGCGCAATCGTCAAACTAATCACCGCAAATTCTAAGGGGGAAATCCTGACATAAATGCCTAGGGCTACGGCTATAGAACCAATCATCAAATGAATACGAAAATTTCGCTGGGTCACCGCACAGTAAACCACCCCAGCCCAAGCATACTTAAAGCTTGCAAAAAGACTGTCAGCCACCTGCCAGGAACGACGTTTTGGGATAATCTGTTTGGTCACGGTGCAGCAGTATCAGTAGGTAAATTCACTGTACGGTAGCCCATCCCCGTTATTTTGTTGCAACCGATACATTTTAGGGAATCACAGGTGAATCCCGCACTCGCGTTTAGTCGTACCCTGCCACCGTCCCGAACGCTCATCAGTATCCGGCAACGGGCGTCGCGTACATGGAGCACAACCAATTGAGGTGTAACCCTCATCTAGTAAGGAATTGTAGGGAAGACCCCGTTCCAAAATATATTGCCACATCCGGCCCTTGGACCAATCAGCTAGGGGGTTTACCTTAAGCATTTGCCTGGAATCCCAGTGGAGCAAGGGGGTCTGGCTACGGTTGGGGGCGTGTTCCCGGCGCAACCCCGACAGCCAACAACGGTAGCCCTGGAGGGCACGTTGTAGCGGTTCGACTTTTCGTAACTGGCAGCACTGGTCCGGGTTCTGTTGGGGTAGGTCTGCCCCGTAGACCGCGTTCTGTTGACTGACATTCAGGCGGGGCCGGACGACGGTTAAGGCCAAGTTGGGATAACGCTCGGTCATTTTTTGTTGCAGATCCAAGGTCGCTTGGAAGTGGAAGCCCGTATCCAGGAAAAAAGCCTGGACGACGGGTTGCAACTGGCTCAACAGGTCAATCAGAATAATGCTCTCAGGACCAAAGGCACAGGCCACGGTAAAATCCGCGCCGTACTGGTCAATCACCCAACGCAATAGGTCTTCAGTTGGAGCTTCAGCAAACTCTTCAGCCCGTTGGTCGACCCAGGTGCCTGCACTTGAAATGGCAATCACTGACAACCCCTCGCCTGTGGTCCTTCGATTGTACACTAAACCAATCGGGTTTTAGGGGATTAGTCAGCCAAGCGAATCCCACTGAAGGCCCACCGCGCCTCGGGCGGGAAGAAGTTGCGGTAGGTCAGGCGGATATGGTCACTACTCGTCACACAGCAGCCCCCACGCAGGACGAACTGATTGCACATAAATTTCCCGTTGTACTCCCCCAGGGCACTGGGGTCCGGGCGGTAGCCGGGATAGCCCGTGTAGGGACTCTGGGTCCACTCCCACAGGTCACCGATAAATTGCGGTCCCTGGGCGGGTTGGGGATGTAAATGTCCGGCTTCGAGTAAGTTCGGTGTTGGCGTAGGGGTTTGACTCGCGGCGATTTCCCATTCCGCCTCCGTGGGCAACCGTTGCCCCGTCCACCGCGCATAGGCATCAGCCTCAAATAAGCTCACATGGGACACGGGTTCGGCTAAGACCACTGGACGTAGCCCCGCGAGGGTCGTGTGCCACCATGCATCGCCGTGTTGTTCCCAGTAGAGCGGAGCCGTCCAACCCGCGCGGCAACAGGTTTCCCAACCTTGTGCAAGCCAAAATTCAGGCCGCCCGTAGCCCTGGTCCGCCATAAACGCCAAATACTCCCCATTCGTGACCAGCCGTTGGGCCAGCCGGAAGGGTTGGAGGTAAACCCGGTGGCGGGGTCCTTCGTTATCAAAGGCAAAATTCCCTTCCTGATGCCCAATCTCCCCCAAGCCCGCCGGGAATTCAGTCCAAGCGAGGGGAGTGGTCTCACTAAGGACGACCGGACGGGGACAGTAGACGGGCCGCAGGGGATTGGTGGCATAGATATGTTTGATGTCCATCAGGAGCAACTCTTGATGCTGCTGCTCGTGGTGTAGTCCCAGGGTGACGAGGTGTGCCCATTGCGCGGGGGGGACCGTTGCCATCAGTTCACCCATGTGGTGGTCCACGTAAGCGCGATAACGATAGACTTCATGCACAGTAGGCCGCGATAACAAACCCCGTTGATGCCGGGGATGGCGCACCCCCACCGCTTCGTAATAGGAGTTGAACAGGTAGCCGAACTGGGGATGGAAGGGCTGATAACCCGCTAGGAGGGGTCCTAGCAAAAATGTCTCAAAAAACCAAGAGGTATGGGCAAGGTGCCACTTCGGAGGGCTAACATCCGCCATGGACTGGATGCCATAATCCTCAATTTCCAAGGGTTCACAGAGGGTTTCACTCAGGGCACGAACTACCCAATAGGAACCACAGGCGACGGCAACAGGAGCAAAGACCACCGGGCCTAGCGAATCCGGTCAATACGGGAAACCAGGGTCAGCCCCAACGCGCCCAAGCCCACTACAATGCCGCCCGCCACCAAGCTCAACAGGAAATTCACTAAAGAAGGGGTCACTGCCAATCCTCCAGGCAAAACTTTATGATTTTATTTTATCAATATTTAAGATTTTTAGGACGCTGGTTTGGTAGAAGGTCTACGCCAGTCTATATACGGTCTATGCATTCTACTCATGCCAGTCAGTACAAAATCTACAATTTACACCGAGCGACGAGCCCAAGCTCATACTTCACGTTCGATTTAAGGCAGGAAATACGCTCTACATATGTAAATAATACGCAAGTAGTGGCATAAAAACCAACTAATACCTACAATGTTATACGGAGAATACCTTTGTCAGAGGATTCCCTAGGGAGCGTTGAGAATCGGTTGTTGGCTGCATTCCCAGATCATGCTTACAAAAAGCTTGCACCTCATTTAGAACAGGTTAACTTACCATCCAGACTGATTGCAGTTGAATCCAACCAACCCAGCCTAGTTCAAGCCATCACGGATCTCATTTACGCCTAAGTTCCCCCGAGTACGATGGGACAAAGCCTTTGAGGACTCCTTGTGACCCGTGACCTGCGTAGTTTTCTACAGTTGGTGGAGGCGCGTGGGCAGTTGCGCCGGATTGAGGCCCCCGTGGACTCCTACTTGGAGATTACTGAGATTGCCGAGCGGATGTTGCGTTGTGGCGGTCCGGCCCTGTTATTTGAACAGGTGAAGGGGGCTAAGTTCCCGGTGGTGGTCAACCTCCTGGGTACCGTGGAGCGTGTGGTCTGGGCAATGGGCCTAGAGCAGCAGCAGCAACTCGAAGACCTCGGCGAAAAACTCGGTAAACTCCAAAAACCCCGCCCCCCCCGCAACCTCCAGGGCCTACTCGAATTCGCGCCCCTGCTGTTGGATGTCCTCAAAGCCAAACCGGGCCGGGTCCTCTTCAACGCTCCCTGTCAACAGGTCATCCTCAACCAAGACCAAGTAGATCTCAATTTGCTGCCCCTGCTCCAGCCCTGGCCCCAAGACGCGGGACGCAACCTGACCATGGGCTTGGTCATCACCCAAGACCCCGAGGACGGCACCCCCAACGTCGGGATCTATCGGCTCCAGTACCAGAGTCGCAACACGATGACCGTCCATTGGCTCTCGGTGCGCGGCGGGGCTAGACACCTGCGCAAGTGGGCCGAACGGGGTCAAGCTATGCCCATTGCCATCGCCGTCGGTGTGGACCCCCTCCTCATCTTGGCGGCGGCGACCCCCATCCCCGTCGAACTCTCGGAATGGCTCTTTGCGGGACTGTACGGAGGCGAGGGGGTCAAATTAACGAAATGCCAGACCTCAGACCTGCTCGTACCCGCCATGGCAGAGTTTATCCTCGAAGGCACGATTACGCCCGGGGAGATGCAGGTGGACGGTCCCTTTGGCGACCACATGGGGTACTACGGACTCCCAGAACCCGCGCCCTTGGTCCAAATCCACACCCTCACCCACCGGCTGGACCCGATTTATCTCGCCACCTTCTCGGGCCGTCCGCCCAAAGAAGAAGCGATGATGGCTATTGCTCTCAACCGGGTCTACACGCCACTGCTGCGCCAACAGGTCCCAGAGATTGTGGATTTCTTTTTACCGATGGACGCGCTGAGCTACAAGCTGGCGGTCATCTCGATTAAGAAGTCCTACCCCGGTCAGGCACGGCGGGCGGCGATGGCGTTTTGGACGGCCTTGGTCCAGTTCACCTACACCAAATTTGTGGTCGTCGTGGATGCTGATCTTGATATCCGCGACCCTTCCCAAGTCGTATGGGCAATTGCTTCTAAAGTAGACCCGGCACGGGATGTATTTATTTTGGAGGATACCCCCTTCGATAGTCTGGACTTTGCCTGTCCCAAAATTGGCCTGGGGGCACGGATGGGCATTGACGCAACGACCAAAATCCCCCCCGAGACGGACCACGCCTGGGGTGAACCACTGGTCATGGATGGGGCTACTAAGGATTTGGTCACACGCCGTTGGGCGGAGTATGGGTTAGAAGATATTCCTCTAGACCGCGTGGACCCCCGCGCCTGGGGCTATTACGGTTAACTAGGCCCAGTCATCCTGACGCAGACTATCCCCCCGGAAAACCGGACGCTGGTGGTGGATCACCCGGGTCTGTTGAAATAACGTCTCTGGAGTCAGTGACCAAGTTTTGAATAACTGCTTGATTAAGCTATGGATCTCTGGAGCACCCT
Source organism: Candidatus Cyanaurora vandensis (assembly GCF_013285555.1). Lineage (GTDB taxonomy): Bacteria > Cyanobacteriota > Cyanobacteriia > Gloeobacterales > Anthocerotibacteraceae > Cyanaurora > Cyanaurora vandensis. The sequence continues at coordinate 5,356 of NZ_JAAXLT010000062.1, forward strand.
TGAAGTCCTGGTAACGGATGTAGAGACGGGCCAGTTCTGCTAGGGCTTGGTCGCTGACCGGGGCTGCTGCAACGGTCTGGAGGGTGTATAAATCGTGGTGGTATTGGGGATGGGTCTGGGTCATGGGGCTACAGAAATTGTTCACTCATGATAACTACCCAGTCCGCACCTACTCCCAAAAACCCATTCTCACCGCCGCACTTAGGTCAGGTTAGCGTAGGCCCTAGGGTGAATAATCGTCTCTCAAGAATTGGCTAGTATCTATTTCTACGGGCGGATTTTAGTTGGGCTAGCCCCTTGGACTGAACTAAACGGGGTGTGAGTGGGGTCAGTATATAGGTAAACCATCGGTTGAGGTAGTTATGAAAAAGTTTGCAGCGATTGGGTTGTCTTTGTTGTTGATGAGCCCCTTGGCTATGGCCCAGACCCGTGATGGCAGTGGAGCCGTCCGGGGGACCGGCACAGGCACAGGTAAAGGTGCAATTAAAGGCGGTGGTACGGCCACGGGTAAGGGGGTTGCCCTCTACTGCCAAGACGGGCGGGTCCGCGCTAAGAAAGGCACCGGAACTGTCAGCGGCAACGGTGTAGCGATTGGTAAAGGCAGTGCCACGGGTGATGTGAAAGGCGCGACGGGCACCGGAACTGTGACCGGCGAGGGCGATAGCACCAGCGATCGCTCTGTAACTCTCAACCGTAATGCGCGGGTCGGCGACCGTTGCTAAGCTGACGAAAGTTAAGCACTGAGGCCAGGGACGAGGACCGTCCCTGGCCTCAAACTATGTAATTTTTAGCTAGGCTTATGACAGCATGGGTTCACACATTGCCCCTTAAGCAGTACGCTGGAATTTACTCAAGGGGCAAGTCAGGAGCAACGGTTGTACTACCTCATTTCACGCACCACCTATTTCACTCCCAAAGAACAGGGCGGCAACTTTGAAACCCGATACCTGAGTAATTTAGAGATCTGGGAATTGGACCAGAGTCAAGCCCGCCGCTTCCTGCGCTATCCCACAGCCACCCTCAAGAAACTTAAGGGCATGGCGATCGAAGATGCCCAGGTGGAGGAGATCCAGGAATTCGAGGAAGACGCTTTCATCGCTAAGGATCCCGCCCCCTTTAGCCC
>NZ_JAAXLT010000063.1 GCF_013285555.1 Candidatus Cyanaurora vandensis
GACCTATGACGGCAATCCGCTAGTGAATGCCCTCGCCATTGGCTTGATGGAACTGCCGGAGATCATGAAATCCGGGGCCAAGGGGGTCGGGGTTTCACTAGATCTCGACCTAGTACCCGTGCGGGAACAGGGCATGAGTGCCTACGAATATCTGCTCTCAGAGTCCCAGGAACGGATGCTACTCGTCGGGGAATTGGGACGAGAGGGGGAGATTATCGAGATTTTCACGCGCTGGGGCCTCCAGGCGGTTGTTGTGGGAGCGGTCTTGGCGGACCCCGTAGTCCGGGTTTACCAAAAAGGAACTCTAGTCGCCGAAGTCCCGGCCTTGGCCCTCACCGAGTCCGCCCCTGTCTACCACCACGCCATTCTCAAGGAACCCCCGGCCTACGTGCAGACGGCTTGGGCTTGGCAACCCGGCCCCGAACATTTACAGATGGCCCAACCCGGAACTGTCCTGCGTCAACTTTTAGCTAGCCCGACGATCAGTTCTAAACAGTGGATTTATCACCAGTACGATTACCTGATTCAAAATAATTCCCTGGTCGTACCGGGAGCCGGGGATGCGGCAGTCCTGCGTGTCCGGGCGCAGGGGTTTGGGATGGGCGGAGTGCCGGACTTGCCCCAGAGTGGACGGGGCCTCGCCGCGACGGTGGACTGTAACAGTCGTCTGGTCTACCTCGACCCCTACGAGGGCGCGAAACTAGCCGTAGCTGAAGCAGCCCGCAATCTTAGTTGTGTGGGCGCAATCCCGGTCGCCGTCACCGACAATCTCAACTTTGGTAGCCCAGAACGCCCAGAAATCTTCTGGCAACTCGCTGAAAGCTGCCGGGGCATCAGCGATGCCTGTCGTGCCCTTGATACCCCTGTCACCGGTGGGAATGTCTCTCTCTACAACGAGACCCAGGGACCCACGGGCAGCCAAGCTATTTACCCTACGCCCACGATTGGCATGGTCGGTCTGGTTGAGGACTTAGCACGGACCTGCACCCTAGACTTCAAACAGGCGGGAGACCTAATCCTGCTGCTTGGTCCACTCACCGGCGGACTCGGCGGGTCAGAGTATCTCGCTGTAGTTCATGGTCTCATTACAGGTCGTCCGGTCGCTGTGGACTTGGCCCAAGAGAAACGTATCCAACAGACCTGCCGTTACCTAATCCTCCAAGGTTGGGCACGGTCGGCCCACGACGGTAGTGAGGGCGGCTTGGCGATAGCTTTGGCAGAATCAGCCTTCCCCGGTGGACTCGGCGCAACGATTAACCTACCCGCTAACAGCGGAGTCGCCGTCCTCTTTGGGGAAGCCCCGTCCCGGATAATCGTGAGTATCCGCCCCCAAGACCGCGATCAAGTCCTCACCCACCTCAACGGAGTCCTCCACACCGGCGAGTTTCGCTGGCTAGGGACCGTAGGCGGAACCGATCTGACCTGTACGGCTGGAGAGACCGTTCTTTTCCAGGAAGCCGTAGCTGACTTACAAGACCTCTGGTCCCACAGTCTAGAGCGACGGATGACAGGAGGGCTAACAACTTCCTAACGCTAGCCCCGGCGTAATTTCTATTTTTAAACCGCATCCACAGCCTACGCCGGCTATTTCCGTTAAGCTAATCCCGCCCATGGGCTAGTCAACTAGATTCAATATGATGTAATGTCGCAGCGGTTGTTCATCTGAGCCCATGACTGTTTCACTCCTGCTTGCCTCCGCTTCGTCCAGGCGACGTGCATTACTACACCAACTCAACATTGAATTCCGGGCCTTTGCCAGCCAGTACGCCGAACTGATGGACAACGCCCTGCCCCCCACGCAACTGGTCCTCCACAATGCCCTAGGCAAGGCCCTTTCCCTACAAGTGCCCTATCCCGTCGCCCTCATCCTCGCCGCCGATACCGTCGTCGTCTACGAAGGTCAGGTACTCGGTAAACCCTTTACTGCCGAAAAAGCTATCCACCGCCTCCATACTTTGCAGGGTTGCTGGCACACCGTCCTCACGGGCATGGTCCTCGTTGAAGGTGAACAACGCCTCACCCGCGCCCAGACTACCCGCGTTAAACTACGGCCCATGGATGATGACCAGATCCGGGCCTATGTTGCCACGGGTGAACCCTTCGACTCGGCAGGCGGCTATTCGATGGCGGGTCTCGGTGCGGGTCTTGTTGAGACTATTGAGGGATGCTACACCAACGCGCTGGGTCTTTCACTGCCAGTGTTGGTGGAGATGCTGCTGGAATTTGGGCAGCAGGTGTACTAAACCTACTCCCGGCGTTCATCCTCGGGTAGTTGGCCCTGCACGGCATTGATCGCATCAGCGGCGGCGGCGGCTCCTACTTGGATGTCGCGTTCCGCGCCCCCGAGATACATCCGCCCAAAGCTACCAAAGGGCAGTACCTCAAGGATATTGATAGACGAGGTTTTTTCCGCTTCATTGGCGGCAAGGGCAATGTAGGAAGCTGGTTCGACCTCCATGACAAATAGGGTCTCACCGGCTAGGAGCATCTGACCGCGCTTGAAGCGGTTGACCAGTTGGGCTTGGTGGGCATCCACATTGCGGATAATCTGGCTGGAAATGAGCTTTGGCTTGAGCCGCTCCCGCTCATTGGCCCCCAGATAGTCAAGAATGGCCTGACCAGCGGTTTTGACTTCCCCCTGACGATTGGCGTGGATTTCCAGACTGCCAAATAGCCGCTCTACCACCTGCAAACCGGGCCGCACGACGGCTCCCTTGAGGGCAATATCGGTGACGCGGTTGATCTCCATGCCGGGAGAAATTTCTACCCACAGCGAGGCATCCCCTGGGAGCGGCAGAAACCCAGTGCAGATGTTGCCTAGGTAGGCAGCAAACTGGGGCTGGAGACTGTCGAGATAGACGTAGCTACGCAGAAGCGGGTTTTGCATAGTGTAAATTTTAGGATAAAACGCTAACCTCAACTAAAAAGCGCGGCTAATCACTATTTATCGCCCGGTCCCGGGACGCTGGATCGAGAGGAGGCCTAGAAAATGAGCAACCTAGCGCGGGTCCGTCCATGGGCACAGGCCCAGATTGACCGGAAATATGGGGTTCAAGCCCCGTCCTTCAGGACGCCTTTATCCCCTGATATGCTAGGATAATATCATGTTCATCCGAGAAGCCAAGCTAACTTGTTCTGAATCTGCCACTCA
>NZ_JAAXLT010000064.1 GCF_013285555.1 Candidatus Cyanaurora vandensis
AGCGGTCTGGTACCAGACCGCTGCGTCCCTGGAGCTAAGGAAGCTCTACGCCGTGCTGATGAGCGCATCGCCTTGATGACCCCCGAGCAACTGCAAGAAGCGGGCCGTGCTGCCCGCGCAGACCTCGGACTCTGATGCTAGCTCGGCGGTACCGCCGAGCAGCTTTGCGCTACCGCAAAGCTATCGCCCCCAACTCCGGGGGCTTGACCCTTACCTCTCGCTCTAGTTTGGCAGACCCGCAGAAGAAAATGCCATATGATAGACATATGTGGCACAATAACTTTGACGTGGCATGTTAAAGGATGTATGACTAAATCGGTGGAAGTGCATTTAGGTCGCCAAGGTCGGTTGGTCATTCCGGTCGCGTTGCGGCAGATTCTGGGTTTTGAGGAGGGCGATACGTTGGTTGCCCGTGAAGAAGCAGGGCGATTGGTGTTGGAAAAGCAGGCAATGGTGAAGCAGCGGCTGAAGGCTCGGTTTGCCCAAGTGCCGAAGGAGCGCAGTTTGGTGGATGAACTCATTGCAGAACGGCGTGAAGCTGCAAAAAGGGAATTGCAGGAATGACTGTTGTCTTGGATGCTTCGGCATTGCTGGCTTATTTGCAGGATGAGCCGGGGGGCACTGTGGTAGATGAGGTGTTGGCGGAGTCGGTGATGTCGAGTGTGAATTGGGCAGAGGTTGTGCAAAAGTCGATCGCGGCTGGAGTTGAGGTCGAGGGAATATTGGATGATTTACAGTCTCTGGGATTGATGGTGGAGCCATTTACGTCGGAGGATGGGGAAATGGCGGGACGATTGTGGGAACAAACACAGCAAGCTGGTTTGTCTCTGGGCGATCGTGCCTGTCTGAGTTTGGGGCTGCGATTGGGGGTTACAGTTTTGACCGGCGATCGCGCTTGGGCAACGCTCACTCTGTCTGTGGATGTGCAGGTGATTCGATAATGAGTAAGTCATGCTCTGTACTGCCCCCCTTGATTGAGACAGGTAGTTAAGCTTCCCTAGCCGATAGGAGGCTTAAGCCATGTCTCTGCAACGTCGCAGCTTTACCCCTGACTTTACTCCCACAGGGGGCAAGCACTCCAGGTAGTCCGTGAGCTTGAAGCGGGCAAAACCTCAGCCCAAGCGGCCCGCGAGCACCAAATCCATCCCACCATGATGGCCAATTGGCAAAAACAGCACCAGCAGTACGCTGAGCAAGCGTTGCAAGGGAATGGCAAAATTTACAAAGACGAAGAGCCCGAATTGCTGAGTTGGAGCGGATGGTCGGTCAGTTGGCAATGGAGAACTCTGTTCTAAAAAAAGCCTTGCTGCGGTTAGAGACCAAGGCACTCCCGACGCGCAGCAATACCAAGAGCTGCTGTACACCCAGGTGGTGCAGCAAGCCGACACCGGCACGGCGTCGGTGGCCGCACCCTCAAGCTCAGTCGTGCCAACTACTACCGCTGGCAACCCCTTCGATGATGCTCGTGCCGAGCAGGTCATGAAAACACTGAAATATGAAGAGGTCTACCTCAATGAGTACGAAAACCTGGAAGAAGCCTGAGTTGCCCTAGAACATTTCTTGGAGCAGGTGTACCATCAAAAGCGGTTACATTCAGCACTGGGGTATCTACTGCCAACGGAGTTTGATAGGCTCCGTAGCCGAAGGCCAGGTAGAAACGACAAACTGCTTAACTGCCTGTCTCAAAACCGGGGTTCACGACAGGGGGCAGTACAAAATGGCTAGCGTTAGTGTTGCCTGAGAATGAAGAAGCAGCTTAGAAGCTAGCTTTATTCATAATAAATATTTACGCTTCCATTTTTTTAGCTAGATTGACTAGACCCCTTTCCTGGCAAGCCTTACGCGCTTCTTGTCACCCCGTCAGTCGTCAAGCAGGATGTGATGTATCGTCCCATTGCACAGTTCGCTGGATAAGTATCTCTAAAAATGCACTTAGGGTGCATCTATCGGTTGAATCTTGTATGTTGAGAAAAAGCCAGTAATCGAGGTTCGTTCGTGCCTGTAGTGTTCACCACCGTGCTGCTCTTAGTCTGTGCCAATGTGTTTATGACCTTTGCTTGGTACGGTCATCTCAAAAATAGTGCGACTGCACCGTGGATTATTGCGGTGTTAGCGAGTTGGGGAATCGCCTTCTTTGAGTATCTATTTCAAGTACCCGCCAATCGGATTGGACATACTGCCTTGAGCTTGCCCCAGCTAAAGGTTCTTCAAGAAGTTATCACCTTGGGCATTTTTGTACCGTTTTCGATATTTTATATGCGTGAAGAAATGAAACTAGATTACCTTTGGGCAGGGCTTTGTCTCGTTGGAGCCGTGTACTTTGCTTTCAGAGAACATTGAGCAGCTGCTTAACTGACAGAAGTGTACAAAAGGCGCTCTGGGCCTAGATTAGGGTGGGAGGTAGCCTTGACATGAGGTAATCTTCTTGTACCACCAATCCAATTAACCAATGTCCAGCACCTCCCGTCTTTACTCTCCCCTCTGGCAGTTGTTGCGTCAACAGGTAGCTTGCTGTGATATCTGTCATCTGAATACCCTGGCGTGGATGGTCGTCGCTCTGATTGCCTCCGGCTCTATTGCCCTGACCGCCTGGGCCTTATCTACACTGACGAGGCCTGTGTACCAACTCCCTCGGGTTCGGGGACTGATTTCTCTTGTGCTCCATCCACTCTGAAGTGGTCCTTCCACCTGAACGGGGAGGCTGTGACCCACTGGTCAGACCCGGAAACTCTCCTTACCTCCACTACCAGCTTTAATGACACCGGCGACCCCTTTGGTAGCCACTTCACCACTGCCGTGGACCAAGCGGGCAATATCCACCTTGTGACCCGACGTAACAGCAGGCTGGTCTACTTATGCTACAAGGGGGACGGTGCGAATAGTGCCTGGGAACCCTATCGCTTCCTCACTAGTGCCAACGACACCGTCAACGAGTATCCCCAGATATCCTTAAAGGACCCCGCCCTGGATGCCAAAGTCCGCATCATTTATCAGCAGAAAACGCCCGACCAAGTCTTGTGTATACAGAAGAGTGTCAACAATTACGCCGCACCTGATGGCACTAACACTGGGTTTACCCAGGAGGGAGCAAGCATTGACGATAACCTGATGGTGGGGAGCCAGAATCGGTATCCGGGCAATCCACGCCTTGAGTCCCCAAGCTATCTCAATGGCTTTAAGGTTGATGGGACAGGTAATACTTTGGCCTTGCCCTTCTTACGACAATACGAGTTCACGAACCTGACAGGCGAAAAGCGGTTTTCTGCCGTCAATTACCAATTCCTCATCCCTTAATCTAGTTAAGAAAGCGAAAACGCTCCACAACAGATACGTTTAGGGGTCCCGTCTCGGACCACTATACAAACACTCTTGCCACCATCCACCCCCTAGTAGGTCTTGCCATGACCCCACGCTCCAACCTCTCCTCCATCTCTTCTCTGGTCCTCCGACCGGGCTTACCCCTACTGCTGCTTGCTGCCCTCTGCTCTCTCCCCACTCCGTCCGTCCAAGCCCAGTCCTTACCACCTGTGAACGCGAACTTCGGCTTTGGCATTGTCGGGGTCGAGAATGGCGACTTGTCCGGTAACTCCATCAGCAATGCAGGCGATGTCAACGGCGATGGACTAGATGACATCCTTGTCGGTGCTCCTAAAGCTAATCCGCTCGGGCGCTTTAACCCAGGCGAGGCGTATCTCATCTTTGGCAAAACCGATACTGCCACCGTGGACTTAGCTGACATTAGAGCGGGCATTGGCGGCTTTGCGATGCCGGGGGTTGGGACATCCAACAACTATGACAACACGGGCACTAGTGTCAGTGGGGCAGGCGATGTTAACGGCGATGGCCTCGCTGACCTCATTGTGGGAGCAAGAGGTGTCGTGCCCAAGGGCGTACTTATGCCGGGCAGAGCTATGTCGTCTTTGGTAAAACCGACACTGCCACGGTTGACCTCATAGACATTGAGCAAGGGCTAGGGGGCTTCGTCATTCAAGGAGTTAACTTCTACGACCGCTCGGGAGATGCCGTGAGCTCTGCCGGGGATGTCAATGGTGATGGGCTGGCGGACCTCTTGGTCGGTGCCCGTGATGCAGAACCGAGCACTGTCCCAGAAACCGGCTTAAGCTTATGTCGTCTTTGGCAAGACTGACACCGCCCCCGTGGACCTCCAGGACGTGGAGCAAGGATTAGGTGGTGGCTTCGTCATCGTTGGATCCTCTCCGTAATCCCGATGTTCAGGACCCCGTACTTTGGTCCGACGAAGACGGACGGTACTTAGAGATGCGGGTGGATGCAGACCCTCTGGACCCCACTGAAATCGCTGTTACCCGACGCATACCCCTCGATAGTCTCAAAGCTGAAGAATGGGCAGAGCTAAAGTGCCAGTATGACCAGTTAAACCTTAAATCCTACACAGAGCAGGGTATTGCGCAGGGCCTAGAAAAAATCAAGGACCGCCGCATCCAGCGAATGTTTTTGGCCCTTTTCACCTTTTTGAATCCTCGTCAAGTGGGAATTGTTTTATTTCTTTATCGTGAAGCGGCTCACCAAGGTACGGGGCCGGAAGTGTACTTTCGCTCCAATGATCTATTAGCGAGTTTAGGATATAGCCGGACCCGAGATGGAGGCTTTCCCTCTAAGCTCCGTTCCCAGCTCAACCGGGATTTAGTTGCTCTACATCGTACTGAATTAGTATTCGCCCGTTCGCTCAAGCGGGGGAACAAAGTTGGTGCAGACGTAGTTGTCAAAAGCATTTTAAGAATTAAACGGTACCAGATTGACAATGTGCCACGGGATTTTGACCTCATGAAGGCCGCCGACTATACCTACGAACTAGCCGATGCCTACACAGTCAATCTCGAATTTTTTGAAGGACCAGGGCGTACCGGGGACTATGTTCTGTTTGCAGACTCTATCGGCATCAAACAAAGCTTAGGTAATGGTACAAAATCTGACTATCGGCTCAAGTTAATTGTCTACTTAGCAAGTCGCATGAAGTGGGACGCTCTACGAGACGGTCAATACCTTGTTGTGTCGCGGCACTATCTTTTGAAGAATTTAGACCTCTTGGGAAGTAACTCTACCCGCAACACTGATATTTTTTGGCGTACTGTAGACCAACTTAAAACGGGGGGCTATCTTCTAGATGCAAAGGAACTACCTGGAAAGAAAAATGTAAGCATCGAATTTCAGATCAACCCTCTCAAGCTCAGAAATCATGAGCAAGACATGCCCCTGACGACACCGCTGACGGATGAGGAAGGGCAGCCGATAGATTAGGCTATAGAAGAGGTAACCAGGCTAGTCATGGTGGACTCAGTTCTGAATAGTGAGGTCTTTGCCGCCCCGGATTACCATTTGCAGTACCGGGCCAATGGCATTGTGCATGGTCGGTTCCTACCCTCCCTGACCGAGCCAACCCTGGGCTGTTTACTCACTACAGATGGGTTGTTCGAGGCGAAGCTCCATCCTTTAGGCCGCCGTCGGGGTGGGATAGATGAAAATTTGGACCTAGGCCAAAGCTATGACTGGTCAGTCTACCCCCGAACCAGACCCTTCCGTAGAGACCAAGCGAAACACAAATACGCGCTCAGTTTTTATTTAACGGCGGTTCGTAAGTGCGATGTGCAACCTGACCAGTTTTTAATTCGAGGCCAAGTTGTAAAATCTGACCCTAAGGACAAATACTTGGTCGTCCAAGTTAAACCTCAAGGACGTAACCCATTCACCCTCTCCTTAACTGGGGAGATTCCCCTTGAGAAAGTTGGCTGGTTCTATACTTTGGAGGCGATACGAAAAGGTAGATCACTACTGGTAATGACGGCTGAGCCTTTAAAAAAAATGAAACTCAAGTGCTTAGCTAAACAGTCGGGAAGCTCTGCACCGTAATTTCTGGTTCAGTGCCAGAGTCGTCATGAACTTTGTTGTTCTAAAGGAACATACCCACGCCGACGGGCCTCAGCGATCATCTGTACCCGGCTCCCTACATCAAGCTTATGAAAAACTCGCAGCAGATGGCTCTTAACAGAAGCCTCATTGACATACTCACCGTCCTAAAGGCGCGGTGATTCCCTTGCGGTTACTGGC
>NZ_JAAXLT010000065.1 GCF_013285555.1 Candidatus Cyanaurora vandensis
ACATTACGGATGCATGAGTCAGGTAGATGGTTGTATGTAAAAGTGACCTTTCCCTGTGGTATTTCCGTCACACCAGGTATCTTCTTAAACCAACACCCCACCCCCCATGAACCACCAAGAATTTACGGCTCGTCTCCAGAGGTTAAGCCTGACGCCGATCGAGATTTTTCAAACTATGGCCCAAGCGGGCTACTTTGGTTCTGCTTTGGACCTAAGTACGAGTTTGGGTTATCCCTGTATTGCGTGTTCCTTTGAAGATGCCCAGGGGGTCGGCTGTACAGCCCAAGAACCGACCCTCCGCCAAGCCATGACCACCTGTGCCCTCAAGATCTTGGCCCGTCCCCAACCCGCCCAAGGGACCTGTCAGAGTTGTGGGTTTTACTATGGTTGCCACGGGCTTGTCTGTGCCGTCCATCCGTCGGGTCCCTTGAACGATCGCTGTCTGGATTGGGCTGCCAAGCCTGCACTAAGCTGAGGAGAGCTAGGCGGGCTATCCATGGGTTTTGCTGAAGAGATTGACCTGTTAATCCGCGCCCGTTACCCCATCATTTATATCGTCACCCAGGAAGAAGAGCGGGCTGAGCAGGCCCTCTTGGGGTTGAGCCAGCAGCGCAAGGTCTACTTCTGGGATTTTGTCGAGGGCTACCAGCAGTCAGGAACCGACCGTCAAGTGGGGCGCAACAACCCCCTGCAGGCGTTGGAGTTTGTGGAGAAATGCTCCGACCAACAGCCCGCCCTTTTCGTACTCCGGGATTTCCACCGTTTCCTCGACGATATTTCCATAGCCCGTAAATTGCGGAATCTGGCGCGGGGTCTACGGGCTGTCCCCAAAAATATTGTCCTCTTGGCTCCCCGACTCGCCATCCCCCCGGATCTTGCCGATGAGGTGACCGTGTTGGAATACGCGCTACCCAACTTTGAAGAGTTGGATGCTGAGGTGCGTCGTCTCTTGCCCACCGCTACGATCGAGTTAGAGGAGGTAGTCAAAGCCTGCCAGGGATTGACGCTGACACGAGTCCGCCAAGCCATCGCCCGCGCCATCGCCAAACACGGCACCCTAGAGGCTGAGGATATCGAGATCATTTTGGAAGAAAAACGCCAGACAATCCGCCAGACTCAGATCCTTGACTTTTATCCCACAGCCCTAGAAATGTCTGATATCGGGGGGCTCGATAACCTCAAGGATTGGCTGATGCGCCGGGGCGGGGCCTTCTCAGAACAGGCCCGCCGCTATGGACTCCCGGCTCCTAGGGGGTTACTACTCGTCGGTATCCAGGGTACGGGCAAGTCCTTGAGTGCGAAGGCGATTGCCCACCATTGGCATTTACCTCTGTTGCGGTTAGATGTGGGACGACTTTTTGCGGGGTTGGTCGGGGAGTCCGAGGCCCGTACCCGCCAGATGATCCAGCTTGCTGAGGCCCTCAGCCCTTGTATCCTTTGGCTCGATGAGATTGATAAAGCCTTTGGCACGATGGACCGTACCGGGGATTCTGGGACGACCAGCCGGGTTTTTGCGACCTTTTTAACCTGGATGGCGGAGAAGACGGCCCCAGTTTTCATCGTCGCCACTGCCAACGAGATTGACCGTCTCCCCCCCGAACTGTTGCGTAAGGGTCGTTTTGACGAGATTTTCTTCGTCGGGCTACCCACCCAACCGGAACGCAAGGAGATTTTTCAGGTCCACCTCGGCAAGTTGCGGCCCCACCAGCTGCGAAATTATGACCTAGACCGCTTGGCCTACGAGACCCCCGAGTTCTCTGGGGCGGAGATTGAGCAGTCGCTGATTGAGGCGATGCACACGGCGTTTAGTGAACAGCGGGATTTTACCACGGAGGATGTAATTGAGGCAGTCAGCCAAATGATCCCCTTAGCCCGCACCGCCCAAGAGCAAATTCAAAAGCTCCAGGACTGGGCCAAAGCCGGGAAAGCGCGGCTTGCGAGCCGTCAAGCCTACGACCGCTGGTAATCAGAGCGGGGTGAGTGCGACCCGGAAGTTTTCGATGACGGGGTTACTGAGGACCTGTTCGCCCATCTGTTGCACGAGGATCTGAGCCGCAGCCTCGTCTTGGGCATCCACTTCCAAACGAATCAGTTTACCCACCCGGACAGCCGCCACGGGATAGCCCATTTGGGTCAACCCCTGGGCCACCGCTACGCCTGCTGGGTCTAGGACCGAGGGCCGGAGCGTCACTTCAACGGTTGCGAGATATTTCATCTCTTTACGATACCTTGGAACTAGCGATGTGTAGTTTGAGGCGAGGATGCAAATCAAAACCCAAACCCTCCAAGAATTCCTGGCCCTACCCGAGGGGGAGACGGCCTATGAACTCGTCCACGGTCAAGCCATCCCTAAAATGTCACATAAACGCTTTCATTGCGCGACCCAACGAGTACTGTCTCGCTTATTGGCAGATTGGGATCAGGGACATATTGAAGCAGAGTGGGCTGTAACTTTGAGGTTGCGTGGGGAGGATTGGGTCCCCTGTCCTGACTTGACCTACATCGCCTACACGCGCTTACCGCGAGACTGGATGGAGGATACTGCCGCGCCCATTCCCCCAGACCTAGTAGTTGAAATTATCTCCCCCGGTCAAACCTTTGGACAGTTGCTGCAAAAAGCGATGGACTACCTAGCTTGTGGGGTGTCACGAGTCTGGGTGGTGGACAACCAAGCCCGGAGTATCACGGTTTTCTTCCCGGATGCTCCCCCGCGCACTTATCAGGGAGCCGCTGTAATTGAAGATGTTCTACTGCCGGGACTCGACCTAATGCCCCAGACGGTTTTTCAACAGGCCAGACTCCCCTGAAATTCTTGCCAAAAAGGGATAGCCCGAGAACTACCCCTTTCTAAATTAAACGAACTGAATTAGTCGTAGTCGGGCATACCGCCGCCGCCCGCGTTGGCCTTAGCCTCTTCGGGTTTGTCTACCACGAGGGCCTCAGTGGTGAGGACCATCGCCGCAATCGAGGCCGCGTTCTGGAGGGCGGAACGGGTCACTTTCACCGGGTCAATCACGCCACGGGCCACCAAGTCTTCGTACTCGTTGGTCAAGGCGTTGTAACCGAAGTTGAAGTCGGGGTTGGTCTTCACTTTTTCGATGATGACCGAACCTTCTAGACCCGAGTTGATAGCGATCTGACGGGCCGGGGCTTCGAGGGCACGTTGGACGATTTTGGCAGCAGTGGCTGCTTCTCCCGTCAAACTATTCACGAAGTCGTTCATGTTCCCAGCCAAGTGGACGAGGGCAGCACCGCCACCGGGAACGATCCCCTCTTCAATCGCCGCTTTGGTCGCGTTCACCGCGTCTTCGATGCGGAGTTTACGGTCCTTCAGTTCGGTCTCCGTCGCCGCGCCGACTTTGATCACGGCAACCCCGCCGGAGAGCTTGGCTAAACGCTCCTGGAGTTTTTCGCGGTCGTACTCAGACTCGGTTTCTTCAATCTGTTGCCGGATCTGGGTGCAACGGGCTTTCACTTCATCCTCGGCACCATCGGCAACAATCGTGGTGTTGTCCTTGCTGACGGTCATTTTGCGGGCTTTACCCAGCATTTCGAGGGTGGCGTTCTCCAGTTTGAAACCGAGGTCTTCGGAGATGACCGTACCGCCGGTGAGGATGGCGATGTCTTCGAGCATCGCTTTACGCCGGTCCCCGAATCCAGGGGCTTTTGCCGCACAGACATTCAAGACACCGCGTAGCTTGTTGACGACCAGGGTAGCAAGGGCTTCTTTTTCGAGGTCCTCGGCAATGATCATCAGGGGCTTACCAGCGCGGGCCACTTTTTCGAGTATGGGCACTAGGTCGGTGATGATGGAGATTTTTTTGTCGGTGATCAAGATGTAAGGGTCGTCAAGGACCGCTTCCATCCGCTCTTGGTCGGTCACCAAGTAGGGGGAGACGTAACCCCGGTCAAACTGCATCCCCTCGGTGATTTCTAGTTCAGTGGTTAAGGAACGGGATTCCTCGACGGTGATCACGCCTTCACGACCAACTTTTTCCATGGCTTGGGCGATCATACTGCCGATCTCTTCGTCGTTACCCGCTGAGACAGCGGCGACTTCGCTGATCGTCTTGGCGGTCTGCACCGGGAGGGCGGCTTTTTTGAGTTCTTCGACTAGATAGGCCACCGTGCGCTCAATGCCTTTTTTGAGGAGCATCGGGTTAGAACCCGCCGCCACGTTTCTGAGTCCTTCTTTGACCATCGCTTGGGCCAGCACTGTCGCGGTGGTGGTGCCATCGCCCGCTACATCGTTGGTTTTAGAGGCGACTTCGCGCACAAGTTGGGCCCCGGCGTTCTCTAGTCTGTTCTCCAGTTCAATCTCTTTGGCAATGGTCACGCCGTCATTGATGATCTGGGGTGCCCCGAATTTCTTTTCGAGGACGACGTTACGGCCCCGAGGACCGAGGGTTACTTTGAGGGCGTTTGCCACTGCGTCAATCCCGCGCTCTAGGGCACGACGGGCAACTTCATCAAACACAATTTGTTTTGCCATGGTTCTTGCTCCGCTTAGGCTAGGACAGCCAGGATGTCTTTTTCGGCGAGTAACACGTATTCTTCGGTCCCGAGTTTGACTTCGGTGCCGCTGTACTTGGCGTACAGTACTTTGTCGCCCACCTGGACTTCCAGAGCTTGGCGGGTACCGTCGTCGTTGGCTTTACCAGGACCCACGCCGACGATTTCGCCAGTTTGGGGCTTTTCTTGGGCAGTACCGGGCAGCAAGATGCCCCCGGAAGTTTTTTCTTCAGCTTTGAGGGTTTTGAGCAGAACGCGGTCCCCTAAGGGCCTGAGCGTCGTCACGGAGAGAGCAATGGTAGACATGAAGGAACCTCCACTCATGGGAATGGTACAGGGTGTGTGTTGGTCAATAGTTCGTAGCGCAGAACACGCTTTCAACCTCAGGATATTAGCACTCATCGGCTCAGAGTGCCAAGTCTCTTACGGCAAGTTTGCTTAGCAATGGGGTCTATCTGAGGGCATACTAGGCCCATTCCTGGTAGTGAGGTTGGGGGAGATGCTTAGCTCATGGTTGCGGCCCTCGTTCACAGAAGCCCGTCCCACGGCTCCCAAACCCGCCGATCCCGCAACCTTGAGCCGGACAGCTGACCTCTTGGGTATCCGTATTGCCCCTTGTCGGATTGGGGGTTGTGTCCGCAATGGTTATCGAGATTACGGCCTGGAAGTCCACCTGTGCCCGGACCATTGGCAAGCTTTGGCTCACTACCTTGTGCATCACAATCGCCCTAGGCTATGTCGGGACTGTCGTTATTTTCATGGGGAGCAAGGGTTGGTCTGTGCGGTCCATCCCCAGGGTCCATCAGGGACGGTCTGCCGTGACAAAGAAATCTAGGTCAAGGGTTCCAACAATTCGATGGGTAGACCGTCTTGGTCACAGATGAAGGCAATCCAGTAGGTCTGGTCGCCGATGGTTTGGGTGCGGGGTTCGAGGAGGATGGTGACCCCGGCGGCCTGGAGTTGTTGGACTTGGCGGAGGAGGTCTGGCACTTGTAAGGAGAGGTGATAGTACCCGGTGTAGGTCTCGTCTAGCCAAGCATCCGGGGCCGGACGGGGTTCGGGGACCTGGATAAGCTCAAGTCGCCCATGCTCGCCCACCAACCAACAGGCCAGGGTCATCCCGGTCGTAAACCGCTGGTCCACCTGAAACCCCAATCGCTCATAAAAAGCAAGCGCCGCAAAAATATCACGGGTCCGAATCGAAACATGGTGCAACACAAAATCCCCCGACGCTGGCTCTATGCTAACTGGGTGCTATTTCCTGAATGATGGCTTATTATGCAGGAGATGTTTTTCATCACACCTTATGACAATCTAACTTCCCCAAGAAGTTCTTAGCGAACCCGAACCAGTATCGCAATCTCTAAATACTGAGGCTAAGGCCAACTCTAAACCTGCTGAGTGGGTACGAGGAGTTATTTCTCTAATTCCTCGCTTCTCAAGCTTGGACTACCTGAAGTTTATCTGCTTTGGGGCGGCTGCTAGTGGGGCTTACCTAAGCAGTGCTAGGAACTTGACCCAAGCGCAAATTGATTCAGCGATTACAGACAACACTACCAAACTCAAGAAGCGTTGAGGGGAGCAAGAATTAAGAATGCTCTTCTGTATTGGTGGTCTTGGTTCCCCACCACGTGGGGCGGAGGGGCCTTCTTAGCATTGTAAGAGTTGTAGAAGCAGGGCAAGAATTTTGACATTGCACAATAAACGCCCCGCGAGTCGTCCAAAGTTCACGACGAGCACCCGCCGAGGGTCCCCGAAGTACTACAGAGGTGTTACAAAGCCGCATGATCCTACCCAATCAGTCCGAGCGCAAGATCACGATCTAAGTTTTCTCGATCTAAATTAGGTTGATCTATGTCTTTTCTCTTTATAAACCCCGAAACCCTTACGTATTGCTAATCCTGGTTCATCCCGTCTTATCCCGTTGGATCGTAAGTGTGGTGGTGTCCTACACACACTGTTCTTGATCTATAAAAGAAATATATTTCTTATAGTAGTAGTAGTAGAGTCTGTGGAAACTGTTAATAACCTCTGAAACCCTTTCCCAGCAAGGATCATATTTTCCACAACCCTGTGGAAAACCCTGTGAATAAAAATGAAGTTTTCCACAGCCTGCGGCGAACTGTGGAAAAACCCCCTGCTTGTTCCCCAGGTTTTCCACAGCTTTTCCACAGTTTTCCCCAGTTTTTCCACAGGCAGAATTACTCTAAAGACAAGATTTTGGTAGGTCTCAGGCTCCCCATGTGAAACTGGAGATACTACGTTGTAATTGTCATGGGCCAAGAAATCGCCACCAGTCACTTCACACCCCAGGATCTTGCTTGTTTTGAAGCCGCACTCCGATGTGAGATGGAGCTTTTGACCCAGTGGTTCCAGAAGGGGAGCCTCGCGCCCGGTCCTAAGACGGCTGGGTGTGAATTGGAGTGCTGGCTGGTAGATCCTAGCTTTAGACCTCTACCCAGCAATGAGGAGTTCTTAGCACGGGTGGCAGACCCCTTGGTGGGTCCTGAACTAGCCCGCTTCAACGTCGAACTCAACACCAGTCCCCTTGCACTCACGGGCTCAGTCTTGCGTCGGATGGCCCAGGAACTCACCCAGACTTGGCAGCATTGTACCCAGACCGCTCAAGCCATGGATGCCGACTTGATGATGATTGGTATCCTGCCTACGGTGCGTCAAGAAGAATTGAGTGTGGCGAATATGTCGGCGATGACCCGTTACCGTGCCTTGAATGAGCAGGTCTTTCGGTTGCGTCAGGAACGGCCTCTCCGCATTGATATCCGGGGCCGCGAACAGCTAGCCTGTCTACACCACGACATTATGATTGAAGCCGCTGCCACTTCTTTTCAAGTACATCTACAAGTGGGACCCGAGGAAGCGGTTCGTTACTACAATGCGGCTCAAATCCTCTCGGCTCCGATGGTGGCTCTTAGTGCTAACTCGCCCTATCTCTTCGGGAAAGACCTCTGGGATGAGACCCGGATTCCGCTTTTTGAGCAGGCTGTGGCGGGGGGCGACCCCGAGCCCGGTCTGAACCGAGTCACGTTCGGTAGTGGTTACATCACCCATTCTCTACTGGCCTGTTTCCAGGAGAACTCGGACCGCTACCCGATTTTGCTACCTATTCCTCAGGCGGATCGTACCGAAGCGATGGCGCACGTGCGTTTACACAACGGCACGATCTGGCGTTGGAATCGGCCTCTAGTGGGCTTCAACACTGACGGTACACCCCACTTAAGAATTGAGCATCGAGTCATCCCAGCAGGGCCTACGATTGCGGATATGGTGGCAAACGCAGCGTTCTTCTATGGTCTAGTCCATACACTTGCTACCCAGCCGATTCCGCCCGAGCAGCTGTTGAGTTTTGGAGCGGCCCGCGATAATTTTTACCGGGCTTGTCAGACGGGTTTGGCAACGCGGCTGACTTGGTTTGGGGATATTCAAGTCCCGGTGCAGGGTTTGATCACTGAGACGCTCTTACCCCTAGCCCACCGGGGCTTAGCCCAGTTAGCAATTGACCCCGAGGACCGGGCCTATTACCTGGGTATTATCGAGGAACGAGTCCAGAAGCTGTGCAATGGTGCGACTTGGTAACGAGCCTACGTCGCTCGCCATCACTGCGATATGCAAGAACTGACTCGCGCCTACTGCGTCCGGCAACAGCAGGGACACCCAGTCCATGAGTGGGATGACTGAATGCTGACGGTGCTTGATTCTCTACCGGCGGGTCTACTGAATACCCCCGCCCACCAACTCCACGAGGTCTTACCCGGACCGACGCTCATCCACTTGCCGGGACGACGGGAGCAGCCGCTTTTTGTATCGGTCCTCCTCCACGGCAATGAGACGACGGGTTGGCTGGCCTTGCAAGAATTATTAGCTAAATACCAAGACCGTCCTTTACCTCGTGCCTTGTCCTTCTTGATCGGTAATATCGCGGCTGCCCGTGAGCAACGCCGCCATCTGGAGCAGCAGCCCGACTACAACCGAGTCTGGGCTGATGGTCCTACCCCCGAACATCAGATGATGCGTCAGGTCGTTACCGAGATGGCCCAGCGCGGTATTTTTGCCAGTGTGGACATCCACAACAACACCGGGCTCAATCCCCATTACGCCTGTGTGAATCGGTTAGAAGACGCCTTTCTCCATCTGGCAACCCAGTTTTCGCGGACTGTGGTCTACTTTACGCGCCCTGACAATGTCCAGTCCATCGCTTTTGCCCGTCTTGGTCCAGCCGTTGTTTTAGAGTGTGGTAAACCTGGTCATCCCTACGGCGTTCAACATGCCCTAGAGTTCCTAGAGGGCTGTCTCAACCGCCTGCATTTGCCCAACCGACCAGTACCCGTTCATGACCTAGACCTGTTTCACACCGTGGCAGTGGTGAAGGTGCCACCGGGTGTGGCCTTTGCCTTTGGCGACCGTGCGAAGGATCTGTGTTTCCCACCGGACCTAGACCACTTCAACTTCCATGAAATTCCGGCTTGTACCCGGTTAGGTTGGGTGCGTCCCGAGAGTATGGCCTACCTCGAAGCCTGGGATGAACTGGGGCAAGATGTCCGACAAAAGTTCTTCAAAATTAATGGCGATGAAATTTGGACCACCGTGCCCGTCATGCCCTCCATGCTGACCCTAGACCCGCAAGTAGTGCGTCAAGACTGTCTTTGTTACCTGATGGAACGGATGTCTTGGCCTACCCACTAATCCTAGAATGGAGCCAGCTTTGGGTTACACCATGCTCCAACCACCCATCCGTCTGCCCACTGCCGATGAACTTCCTGATTCGGACGACCCCCCCGTGGCTCACGAACTGCAAGACCTCATCCTCGGTCTACTCAAACTACTCTTGGCAAGGATTTGGGCTGAGCGACAGGATTGGTTCTTTGCCGTAGCTATGGCGCTGTACTTTGACCCCGATGATGCACCCATCGTCCCAGACGGGATGTTGGCCCTCGGGGTACCCCAATGCAGCCTTGAATATTCTGGCAGCAGGATTAAAAAGTACCCAGGGGCACTGGGAAACGTCAACGCTTGGGGAGAGCATAGCCACTACGACAGAGGCGCAATCCGATGTTGCAAGCTAACTAGTGAAACCAGGAATCCCCTGGCTTTAGCCGTGGGGAGTGTCAATCCAGAAGAACGAGCTGAGCAGGAGACCCAAGCTCGACTGCTTGCTGAACAATACACGCAACGAGAGACCCAGGCCCGGATTCTCGCTGAAGAACGCTGCCAGCGAGCGGAACAGATACTCGCGGCACTCCACCAACGCTTACGAGACTGGGCCTCAATCTTGATAGCTAGCCCTTCACACCCTTAGATTTAGATTCCACACAGGGTACTCGGCTACTAAGGACTCGCGGGTGCATCGCAACAGTCAGACCCCGACCAAGAAGCCACCCAAAAAGGGAGCTAGAGCGGATCTCCTAGGTCAGGACGGCTTAGTTCTAAAATTAAATCGCTTAACTATCTGTACAGCGATGCCCCTCTCTCCCCGTTGGGGATTGGCCCTTGCCTTGGGCCTACTTATCCTCGGCTGTCAAACCACCGCACCCTCTGTGCCCCCCAGACCCGTCCCCGCC
>NZ_JAAXLT010000066.1 GCF_013285555.1 Candidatus Cyanaurora vandensis
AGTAAACCCCCGCCCCCGCCTCCCGCTGTCCGCACCAGTCAGAACACGATTGATATCCGGGGCCAACGAGTCGCCGACCTAGACTTGTTGCTGGAAGACCGTCTCGCGGCCCACCACGGCGCAGTCTGGATCATCCATGGACACGGCACCGGACGATTACGCACCGGGGTCCACGAATTCCTCAAAAGTTATAGTCGTACTCAATCCTTTGCCCCCGCTGCTGAGAATGAGGGCGGGTCAGGCGCGACGGTGGTGCAATTGACCCCCTAGCTTATACAGGCCCAGGGGAGTAAGCCTGATTTCTGGAGTAAAAGTTAAGCATTGAAAAAAGCACCTCAGTTATGAGGTGCTTTTCGCTGCCCCTACGCGCCTGCTGCTTCTTTCGCGGCGTACATAACTTCTAGGGTGATGCGGGAGAGGTTTTGGTCGCGGGCGTACTTCTCGGTATTGCGTTTCACCTTGGAGCGCACGAAACCGGGGACTTTACCCAGTTCCTTGTTGGCAGCCGCATCCCAGTCCAGTTCACCAGCGGCGGTGAGGGTTTTGGTGACGACTTCTTTGGTGTCGTGCCCGCTGAAGACCTCCAGCATGTGGTCCTCCATGCCCAGGGTGAAGGAGTTGTAGACCAAATCGGCAATGTGGTTGGTGCCCTCATAGCCCAGGAAGGGGCGGTAGCCGACGGGGAAGTTTTGAATGTGAATGGGAGCGGAGATGACGCCGCAGGGGATGTCGAGCCGCTTACCGATGTGCCGTTCCATTTGGGTCCCGAAAATCGCAGCGGGTTCAGCCCTGGCAATCATGTCCCCGATCCGAGTGTGGTCGTCCGTGGCAATCACCTCTTCGCAATACTGCCCAATCTCCTGTTGGAGCCATTGCTCGTCGTACTTACAAAAAGTCCCAGCGAAAACCACGGTGACATTCATTTCACGGGCGAGGATCTTGGTCATGGCGGCAGCGTGGGTGGTGTCCCCAAAAACGACAACCCGCTTACCCTGGAGATTTTGGCAATCAATGGACCGCGAGAACCAAGCCAGTTGAGAGACTTCGTAGGTCTGGTGACGGATGTAGGGTTCATAGTCAACAATGTGGCCCTGCTCGGCGAGAATCTGTTGGATACGCCGGATGAAACGGGCGGTCTCAACCACGCCCATCGGCGTGATATCCACGTAGGGCTGGTCATATTTCTCTTGCAGGTATTGAGCAGCAAGAGGACCAATCTCGCGGTAAGGCGCGACATTAAACCAGGCGCGCGGTAAGTTGACTAAATCGGGGACTGAGCAGCCTTTGGGTGCAACGACATTTACCGTGATACCGAGATCTGTAAAGAGCTTCTGTAACTCTTTGATGTCGTGGTCATTGTGGAAGCCCAGGGTGGTACTGCCCAGGATATTGACCGAGGGGGTACTGGTGCGTCCGGGGAGGCTGACTTGTTTCTCTAGATAAAAAGCAATGACTTGGGCTAGGGTGCGGTCGGCGGCTTGGAGTTCGTTGACCCGATAATGGTTGACATCCGCAAGCATCACTGCTGCATCACTACTGAGTTGAGCGCGGGCGACAAAATTTTGTAAATCTTCTTGGAGAATGCTGGAGGTACAGGTGGGCGTGAGGATAATTAAGTCGGGGCTGTCTTCTTTATCTTTGCGGACGATATTATCCACTACTTTGTCCTGGGAACCCCGTCCGAGTACCTTGCGGTCAACCACCGAAGTCGTGACCGGGGTGAAGTTACGCTCCCGCTCCAGCATTGAGCGCATGACATTGAAATAGTCGTCCCCCAAGGGCGCATGCATAATAGCCTGGACATTTTTGAAGGAACTGGCAATGCGTAACGTACCAATGTGGGCAGGGCCAGCGTACATCCAGTAAGCAAGTTTCATCGCAGGGACTCCCAGCAGTCAGCAAGACAGATAGCCTATTTTAGGCCCAAATGACCGGGCTGGAACTGTAATTTGTGTGGGGTTGAGAGAGATAGGTCAGCTTAGCAATTAGAAATACCCAATTAGTGCATTCCTGTCTCGGGCGAGGTTGAGTCGTGAATTGGTTTTGGCAGCGGCACTAGCTCTGATGCAAACCCCTCAGTAAGCCAAATTAACCGAGGCCTGTTTTTAGAATTCTTTGCCATCAGTGCCAGCTTATTGAACAAGTTGATTAAACCCCTTCCCTATCATCCCTAAGCTGTGTACATTAAGAATAGTTTGCGAGATTGAACTCATGAGTGAAATGGCTTTGACTGGACGAGAACTGGTAAAAAAAGTTGAAGAGCTTGCCGCTACTGCCAGCAAGAAGGAAATTGCACGGGCCTGTGGTTACACAACTCAGACTAAAGAAGGTAAAGAGCGGGTCCTGTTAGCTGAGTTTATGAACTTTTTGCTTGCAGCCAAAGGTCTATCCATGGATGGTGAAACCACTGGCAGTCGGGGCGGTCGCAATGCTAACTTTCGGATTCAGGTACAGAAGAACGGCAATCTCCTCGTCGGAGCGGCCTACACCCGTGAGATGGGCCTCAAGCCCGGTCAGGAGTTTGAAATCTCCCTGGGCCGCAAACACATCAAACTCATCAAAGTCGGTAGTAACGGTCTTGTGGAAGAGTAACCCGTTTTATGCTGTTTGCGCTGCTCATCTGAGTCTGATTTCCTAGCCTGCCGAGCATGAAGAGGAACTTTAGTAGGCACTAATCCGACTAAAGTTCCTTTAGATTCACCGGATATTGAGTCAGCTAGTCGTAGGCATTAGAGAGCGACCGTAAAAGTCTCTTCGCCTACCTTAACTTGGTCGCCGTTGCTGAGTTTGCGGCCCCGGCGGGTCTCGATACTGTCGTTCACCCAGACTTCACCCGCCTGAATCATCACCTTGGCGGCTCCCCCAGTGGTCGCCGCTCCCATTAATTTGAGGAACTGGTCGAGTTGAATGGTGGTGGTCACTTTTGTTCCAGGGTGGCGGTAGTACCCAACAGTTTCGCTAAACCGCCCCCGGTTAGCCAAGTCTGGGCCTGACGGTCCGCCTTGAGGTAGCTGTCCCAAAAAGCGGTGGAACTGAGGCGAATTAATTCCTGGAAACGAGCATCCTGGGGTTGAGCCGGGGGCAGACCGAAGAAGGTGCCGTGGTTGCCATCTTTAAACGTGATGAGGAACTGGTTAGACGCAACCGTGCGGTCGTAGGGAATCCGGCGGTCACGAGCGGGGGTATCGAAGCTGTCGTCCTGGGTGCCGGTCATGTGGAGGGCCGGGACTTGGAGTTGGCGGTAGGCGATAGCCTGCTGGTCGGGCCGGGTCGGGACTGGGGCACTCATCGGGATGATGGCGCGGACTCTGGGGTCCGGCAGACCGATAATATTACCCTGGGGATCGAGGAGCCGTTGACCTGCCACAGCTAAGGCCGTAAAAGCCCCGAAGGAATGCCCCGCCGCACCAACATTTTTTAGGTCCAAGCGGGCTTGGTTGGGCAGGGTAAATTTTTTGAGACGGTCTAGGACAAAGCTCACATCTAGGGCGCGGTCATAGCCGTTACGGGGGTCAAAGGCCGCTTGTTGGAGCGCTTGGTAGACCCGGGGGTTGCCACGCCCCACTTGGTTATCACTACCCTGATGTTGCAGGTGGACCACCACATAGCCCTGGCTCGCCCACTGCTGGCCCAAGTAGCCATAGTCTTCCCGAGACCCGCCTAGCCCATGGGAGAAGATAATCACCGGCCACGTCCCGGCCCGCTTGGGGTAGTAGACCTTGACGGGGATCTCTCGGTTACGAGCGGGGTCGCGCCAATGTTGTTGCAACGTCGTGGTCTGGTTCCCCAGCGTGGGAGTGTACGAGAGGGGGACCGCTAGCAGACACCCCCCCAGTCCCAACCAGAGGGCCAAGCCCCAAGCGTAGGGTTTCATCTAGGTGAGGTGGTGACGGTACATCGGGAAACCTTCACAGAGCCAGCGGATCTCACTGGCGACCTGACGGACGACTTCGGGGTCGGCGGTCCAGCCCGTCGTGGGGTCTAGGCGCATCCCTTGGAGTACCCGGTCAATAAACCCGGCGACTTGGCGCATCTGGGGTTCTTTCATGCCTCTCGTCGTCAGACCGGGCGTGCCGAGGCGGATACCGGAGGGGTTGAGGGGTTTGCGGGGGTCGTTGGGGACCATGTTGCGGTTGCAGGTGATCCCGGCGGCACCGAGGGCCTGTTCCATCTGTTTACCGCCCAAGGCTTTGTCCTGGACATCCCCAGTGCGCTCTTGGATCCAGTCGGTCAGTTTGAGGATGAGCAGGTGGTTGTCAGTGCCGCCACTGACGAGGGGATAGCCTAGATTGAGCAGAGCATCAGCAAGGGCTTGGGCATTTTTGACGGTCTGATGCTGGTCTTGCCGGAAGGATTCGGTCATCGCCAAGCGGAAAGCGACGGCTTTTGCGGCAATTTCATTCATCAACGGGCCGCCCTGGATACCGGGCATGACCGTTTTATCTAAGAAATTGCCAAACTCGGCCCGACAGAAGATCATTGCGCCCCGGGGTCCGCGCAGGGTCTTGTGGGTGGTAGTCATCACGAAGTCCGCATGGGGGAAAGGGCTGGGGTGGGCACCCGCCGCAATCAAGCCCGAGATGTGGCAGATATCGGCAAGGAGATAGGCCCCGACCTCATCGGCGATGGCCTTGAACTTATCAAATTCCCAGAGGCGGGGGTAGGCTGTCGCCCCAGCCACAATCATCCGGGGCCGATAACGCAGAGCCAAATCGCGCAGTTGGTCAAAATCAATCCGCTCGGTCACAGCGTCGACTTGGTAGGGGATGAAACGGTAGAGCTTGCTGGAAAAATTGACCGGGGAACCGTGGGTGAGGTGCCCGCCAGAGGCCAAGTCCATGCCCAGGATCGTGTCACCGAGGGCCAGTTTGCGCTCCAGACCGTCACTAAAAGTCAAAGTGAAATAGACCGCCATATTCGCGGTGGAGCCGGAATAGGGCTGGACATTGATGTGATAGGACTCATCCACCCCGAAGAGTTCACGGGCGCGGTTACGGGCGAGGTTCTCCACAGTGTCCACGTGTTCACAGCCGCCGTAATAGCGTCCCCGCACAGGTTTAAGTCCCGCCGCCGTCGCTACTCCCGTCTCGGGATAGCCCTCGGCATACTTGTTGGTCATGATCGAACCCTGGGCTTCGAGGACCGCATCATAAACTAAATTCTCTGAGGGAATCATCCCTAGCCCATACTCCAACCGCTCGGTCTCCGCGCGGATCACCCGTGCCACTTCTGGGTCCGCTTGGGTCAGGTCGCCCGCCCTTGCCGCCATTGCCTGTTTCGGTAAAATACTTGTCATCGCGGGTCCTCCGACCAACCGTCATTTCAACCATACTATCTAGGGAGCTAGCTTTCGCTAGGAGTCAGCCGTTCTCGGTAGAGCAGGAGGTGGAGGGTACTCGCCCCGCCTTGCCGACGGCCCTGGCTCAACTGATTGACAATCTGACGTAATAGGTAGCGTTGCGGCTCCGTCAACTCCCGCTCCAAGAGGTCCCGCAGGTTGAGTTCGAGGTCGCGGGGGTCTTGGCTCGCTTCGAGGGCGAGTAACCAACGGCCCGGTTGGTAGGGGACCAAGCGCACCCCACTCAGCCGTCCCAGGGGCGAATCCGGGACCGAGATGGCCCACTGCTCCGGTCCGACCACCACCGGGAGAATCCCGTGGGCCACCTCATCATCTAAGTCCTCTTCCCGGACCAGACCTGCCCCGCTCGTCAGCTTGACGATGGCGGTTGCCAAATGCTCATCCACCGCCTTCAACTTTTCGACGACTTCAAGGGGCAGGGTGATATAAAAATTCTGGGTGGGACCCTCAAATTTGCGGGGCCGTCCCGTCTTACCCTGCTTATGATGGGGCGTTATTTTTTCTTTCTTTGCCATGGTGAGAGGCGGGCCGGGATAGCCCACTTTTTAGCACAGCTACGTAGAGCGTGTCCGTTATGCAGCCCAAACGGTAGCGAAATTTACTTTTACAGAAAAAATCAAATTTAGGCGTGTTTTCCTAGGAAAATTATCTATGATGAATACATCTCAACCGCGACAGATTGTCAAGATCTGGGGAACCCTGAGTCTCAAGCCCGGTCTACTGTCTAATAAAGACACCACCCTATGAACACCCCTTGCAACCCCGCCTCCGTCCCCAAGTCCCCCGTCGAGGTCCTCTATGGTCCCTGGCATGGACAAGCAGGCGTCCTCCAAGAGCCTTTGAGTGCTGGTGAATGGCTGGTCCAACTCCTCCAGCCCGACCAGTACGGGGCGGTCCTTTTGGCCCTCCAACCCTGGCAGTTCCGTCAGCTCTAGTTTCGCTCTCAGGATTGATGATATTTTGGTGCGTCTATTCAAGAATAGGGAAGTCGGGAGCAGGGCCCACCATGTATTGGCTGATCTATAACCCCACAGCAGGCCACGCCGACCCCCAGCACGAAATAACCGTCATCACAGAGTTACTGGCGACTGTGGAGCTGCGGACCACTGCCGTGAGTGCGGAGTCTGATGCTGGCACCTTGGCCCAGCGTGCTTTGGCCCAAGGCGCGGACATGGTTATTGTCTATGGCGGGGATGGTACACTCTCGGCGGTGGCGGGGGTGTTGGTGGGCACCCGAGTTCCCTTAGCCATCATCCCGCGTGGCACGGCCAATGCCCTTGCGGCAGCTTTGGAATTGCCCCAGGACCTCACCCAAATTTGTCAGATGATCCTGGCGGGTCATACTCGTTGTATTGACACTGCCCGCTGCAATGGACGCACGATGGTCCTGTTGGCAGGGATTGGTTTTGAGGCCCGGATGGTGGAGGATACCAGCCGCGAATACAAAAGCCGCCTGGGTTCGCTGGCCTATGTTTTGGCCGGGGTGCGACAACTGGGGAACCTCTCGCGCTTTACGATCCGGCTAGAGCGTGATGGTCAACTGCTCACCTGTAAGGCGATGGCGGTCACGATTGCCAATATGGCTCCCCCCACCTCAGTCTTCGCCCAAGGACCCGCGCAGGTCCTCCCCGATGATGGCGAACTCGATGTGACGATTGTGGCAGCGACGACCCTACTGGAAACCGTCGCGGTAGGCTATCACCTGCTCTGGACTGCAATTCGTCGTCTGCCTGCCCAACGACAGAATGTGGGTTATTTTCGGACCAGCAAGCTCACCTTGACCGCCGACCCGCCCCAAAAAGTCGTCATTGACGGCGAGGTGGTCGGGAAAACTCCGCTCACCGTGGAATGTGTCCCCCAGAGTCTCCATATTTTGGTCCCCGCGCCCCAAGCTACCCTAGACCCCCACGAAGACCTGAGTGGGCTGACGGACCTGGAGCTAGAGCCCCTCTAGGTGTCAAGCTGAGGAAAGTGTTGGAACTCGCGATGACCCTGTATCTCACCCCGGCCCATGACCAAGCCATCCGCGACCACGGATCTCAAAGTTACCCCGACGAGTGCTGCGGGCTACTCCTGGGTAAAGCTCTTCCTGGGGAGGATAAGCAACTTATGGAAGTCTGGCCCGTCGCTAACGTCTGGGCAGAGGCTGAGAACGACCTAGCCGATGGCGAATCTGCCCGCCGTCGTTACCTAATTCCGCCGCAGGCTATCCTCGAAGGCGAACAGCATGCCCGCGCCCAGGGTCTAGAAATTGTCGGCTACTACCATTCCCACCCAGATCACCCAGCGCGGCCCTCGGGTTTTGACCAGGATTTCGCTTGGCCCTGGTACTCCTACCTGATTGTCTCGGTGGTCAAGGGCGCGAGTCAGGAATTGACTAGTTGGGTGTTGGATGACGAGCGCGAGTTTAGGGCTGAGCCGTTGCGGGAACTACCATCTGGTTGAAATAGGGCAGCAGTTGGTTGTAGGTATGCATACCTGCCGCCTGATAGACCACCTTCCCCGCCCGGTCAAAAAGCACGGTGTAGGGGATTTGACCCGTGTAGTAACGACCCGCCGCCGTATCAATCACCTCGGGCAGACTGTCCACATGGAGGGCAATGAAATTCACCTCCCGCTCGAACTGGACCTGGAGCCGGGTGATGACTGGGGTATAAGCCTTACAGTCCTTGGAGTCATTCACATAAAAGATCAGCATCACGGGTTGGCCCCGCTTCACAGAGGCTTCGAGGGTGGTGCGCGGCGGAATGATATACCCGTTCCCGCCATAGATGACAAAGATATTCCCCTCGTAACGGTTATCCTTGACCCCAGCCTGGACGCTCAGGGTACTTCCCAGCACCGCCAGGGCGAACCAATGTTGTAAACGTTTCACAAAAAGTCCCTTGGGTTCCCAGGTTTATCTTAGGCCAATCCTTGCGGAGTATTTTCAGTCTTGGTCTCCCCAAAGAACAGACGGGTTTAAAATTCCCTCCTACCCCAGTCTTTATTCGCCCCATCTATCTCGGTCAACTACGGACTAAACACCACGGACCCCAAGGATTTCTTACCGGACTACCTAGACTGTCGGCACCTCGATCTTCCAGAATAGAAAGTTTCTTAACGCCTGTATAGCTAGGAAGTATGTTTTCATCCGTCGTTATCAAGTAAAATATCCCTACAACCCACATAGGTTAGCCCGCGTACTCAGGGTGACATTAAAGGCCGTCCAGTTTTTGTCACTGTGGACGGTAAGCGTACCCCCTAACTGTTGGACTAAGCGTTGAACTAGCGTAAGGCCCAGACCCGTACCCCCTTGCTGCCACTGGTCACTAGCGGGGATGCGGTAGAACTGATTGAAGATTAAGCCTAGCTCTGGCCCAGGGATGTGAGCTTGGTTGCCCACCGTAAAGGTCAGGGTTGTGTCGTCGTTGGTGAGGCGCAAGGACCAGCGGTTCTGGGGTGCGGTGTATTTATAGGCATTGGTGAACAGTTCGCGGAGTACCCGTTCGAGGGCGAGGCGGTTGGTGAAGAGAGTGGGTAGGGGGTTGGGGAGGTCCAGGTCGAAAATTTGCTGCCGTTCCTTGGCCTGTAATTGACAAGATTCAAGCAAACTAGTAACCAAGTCCGCAGGTCTACTGCCGCCAAGGTGAGGGGTTGGTCGGACTCTAGGCGTTTGAGGTCGAGGAGGTTGTTGACGAGGTCGTTCTCGCGGAGGCACTCGTCTTCCAAAATCCGTAGGTAGCGGGCCTGTTCCTCGGGGGTGGGCGTGTGCTTGAGGAGGTAGATGGCAAGGCGCATGGTAGCCAGGGGCGTGCGCAGTTCGTGGGAAGCCGTGGTTAAGAAGTCGTCCTTACGACCGTGGCGTAACTGGAGGTCCTGGACCTGTTGGCGCAGGGCCAAAGCGTGGTCTTGGCGTTCGAGACGAGCAGTGACAGCGGCGAGTAGTTCACTATTGGTAAAGGGTTTAACAATGTAGTCATCGGCCCCCAGCTCCATGCCCAAACGTAAATCCCCGCGCTCTCCCTTAGCGGTGAGGAAGATAAACGCAATGTCGGCGGTACTGGGAGCGCGGCGCAGTTCGGCTAGGGTCTGATAGCCATCCAGTCGGGGCATCATGATGTCACAGATGATGAGGTGGGGCTGCCAGGAACGGGCAATCTCGACCCCCGCGTAACCATCCTCGGCGCCTTGGACCGCAAAGCCCTCAAAGGTCAGGGCCCGGCTAATATTGAGCCGAATCGTGGCAATGTCTTCAATAACCAGGATTTTTTTCATGACGGGGGGACTGGGAGGATGACAGTAAAGATGGTACCCAAACCCACCGTACTGTCTACGGTGATCGTTCCTTGGTGTAGTTCCACGGATTGTTTAGCGATGGCAAGCCCCAATCCAGTCCCACCAATTTGATCCGTATTACGCCCCCGGTGGAAGGGTTCAAAGAGTCGCCCTAGGTCTTCCGGGGGGATACCAATACCTTGGTCTTGGACGGTGAAGACGATGCGTTGGTCTTGATGAGCTAGGGTCAGCGTGATAACGCTACTCGGTGGGGAGTATTTGAGGCTATTACTGAGTAAGTTGGTCAAGACTTGGCGTAGGAGTTTGCCATCGGCTAGGACGTGTAACTCCTCAGCGGGCTGGTTGAAGACTAGGCTATGCGTGTGGGTATCAATTTTTTCGAGCAAGTCATGGCAAAACGTGATTAAGGGCAAGGGCCGGGGAGTGAAGGTCTGGCTGGCCTCGGCTTGCCCAATCGTCAACACATCTTCGATGAGCCGGTTCATAGTTTTGACTTCGCTCTCGATATCAACAAAAAGCTGACCGCGCTCCGCTGCGACCATGCGTTCGCCATAGCAGCGCAACAGTTCACTGGCGGAAAGGATTGTCGTCAAGGGGGTGCGAAACTCATGGGAAGCCATGGCGATAAAACGGGATTTCAAGAGACCCAGTTCTTTTTCTTTGGCCAGGGAGCGGCGCAACTCGGCCTCAACGCGCTGGCGTTCCTTCAATTCGGCTTGGAGCTGGGCCAATAGTTCCGACTGCTGGAGGGCCACTGCAAGCTGGACGGCAATCTCCTGGAGTAAGTCCACCTCATGGCCCTGCCAAGTCCGGGCGCGGTCACATTGATGGACAATCAGTAGGCCCCAAAGGACGGGTTGGCTCCCGGACCCCTCCTGGAGGATGGGGACAACTAAGTTGGCACGGACTTGAAAACTTTCGAGCAGGACCCGGTGACAGGGGGTCAAATTAGCCTGTGCCAAGTCTGCCACCGCAAAGACGCGGCCCTGGCGGTAGGTGCCACCCTGATTTTCATAAAAACAAGTGTCTTGGATAATGTGACCCAACGTACTCAGCCAATCTGCACCCACGGATTCCACCAGCACTTCCCCAGCCCAGGTCGGGGTAAAACGATAAATTAAGGCCCGGTCTACGGCCAGAATGCGATGGACCTCAGCCACAGTGGTTGTCAAAATAGTTTGTAGATTCAAGGAGGCCCGGATTTTAAGGGCGATGGCGGTAACAAGCTGTTCGCGGACAAGTTTTTGTTGGAGTCGGGCCTCTACCTGTTTGCGCTCCGTAATATCACGGGTATTGACCATGAACTCCTGCACACTCGGGTCAGCAAGTAAGTTGTTCCCGATAGACTCCAGATAGACCCAAGAGCCATTGGCATGACGGGCGCGAAACTGCATGGTCACATCCACACCGGGTTTAGCCATCGCTTGATTAAAAGCCGCCTTGACTTGAAGCACATCCTCGGGGTGGATCAAGTCAAAGGCCGGTTCTCCAAGCAATACCTCCATTGGGTAGCCCAAAATCCGCTCCACCGCCGGACTAATAAAACTGCGGCGACCATCGGCTTGCAGGATGGAGACATAATCCGAGGTGTGCTGGACCAAAGACCGAAACCGCGCCTCACTGTGGGCTAGGTTATCCACGGCCAGTTTGCGCTCAGTGATATTGAAAAAACTTAAACAGACCCCCTCGACAAGGCCACCCATGGTCACCACTGGGGTAAAGCCCAACTCGAACCAGTGGTTGCGCCCATCGAGTCCAGTCCAGACGTGTTCTAACTGGGCAGGTTCGCCCTGGAGAGCACCCTGGAAGTAGGGGTGCAGGACGGTCAGTTGTAAGGGTTCAGGTAGGGGCTCCCCCGCTTGGACTAGCTGGCCCAATATTTCTTTGAAACACGCTTGAGCCTTGGGGTTGAGGGACTGAATCTTCCGTTCCCGATCCAGCAAGAGAAACCCCTGCAAACTGTTATTGAAGATGGCTCTCAGGTTGGCCCCGGACTGCTGGAGCTGGGTGATATCGGTCATCACGCCTTGCAGACAGGGCGGGTCGGTCCCGATCACCCGTTGGGCACGGTTGGCGAGCCAGCGCACTTCGCCCGAGGGTAACAAGATCCGGTGGGTCCACTGGTGCTCGCCCTGCTGTTGGACCTGGGCTAGAGCTGTCCGCAGGGCCGCTTGGTCCTCGGGGTGGGCGATCGTAAGCCAGAGCTGGGGGTTTTCGTAAAAGTGAATCAAGGGGCGACCAAACATCCTAGGGGCCGCCGCGCTCAATTGGTAGAGGTCTAAGTCTTCCACCAAGGCCAACCAGACGACCTCTTGGATGTTGTCGAGGACATAGTCGAGACGGTTCTGATGAGCGCGGGTTTCCCAATGCGAGGCGGTAAAGAGTTGGGTGTGGATCTGGGTATGACGGGTCATCAGGCTGGCGTAGGCGCGGCTAAGTGTCGGTAGATCAAGCAAGCTCTCTCCGCTAGCTGTCACGATGACCAAGGGCTCATAGCAGTCTTGGTCCACCCGCGCTAGGGTATAGTCCATCCCGCGCCGTAGGTCTAAGTCGCCATCTAGGCTCAAAAAACAGCGGTAACGTGGGCTGCTTAGGAGGATGTATGCTACTGTCTCCTGTCGTTGTGCTGGGGAAAAGTGCACCCACTGGGCTAAGAAACGCTGTCGTGAGATAAGGGCGACCGTCTGGCCTGCTGTTTGAATCAAGACGCCACAGACCAAGGGTATATCAGCAAAATAGCTGTAGAGTTTATGGACTGAGACAGTTTCCGGAAGACTGTGGTAGGTACAAGCTAAGTCTTTTAAGGTCATCAGGGCGGGGAACATAGGTAGAACTGGGGGGTGAGCTTTTACCCTAGCCCCAAAACTCCACCCGCGATGTGCGCAAAGCGTAAAGTTAGGCTCAGTAAATATACTGGTCCAATCGCCCATAACCCCCGTATCCTCAAGTAGGTTTTAGATGCTTACGCGTGATAGCGAGGATGGCCTCTGGGCGGATGGGTTTAGGGAGGGCCGCCACCGCTCCGACGAGACGAGCGCGGATCTGGTCAATCAAGTTGCCGCTGAGCATGACAATCGGGGTCTTCCGAAAGTGCGCGACTTGACGTAGACGGCTACAGACCTCATAACCGTTAGTCCCCGGCAGGACAATATCGAGAAAAAGTAAGTCCGGCTTGGTCTGAAGCAGGGTAGAGAAGCCCTGGAGCGGGTCTTGGATAGCGAGATAACGGTACCCAGCTTGGGTGGTGACCTCACCTAATAACCGACACATTTGGGGGCTATCGTCTACACAGGCGATGAGGGGCGCGAGGGCACGGGGAGCATCCTGGGTTGCTAGGGGTTTGAGTAGACCCTCTTGGACGTAGGGCAACAAAAATTGTCCCAGAGCCAGCACATCGAGATTCACCCGTTGCGCCACTTCCCGTAGGTTCCACTCGCCACTGAGCAGATGGGCGAGGTTGCGATAGGTCGGCGGACTCAGCCGTTTTTGGAAAACTTCAGGTCCGATTAGGGTCAAGGCTTGATGGGGCGCGAAGATCAAGCCCGCTCGCTGCCACTGTTGCCATTCTTGCTCAGCCTGGGTCAACACTTCGCTGACATTGAGGAGGGTAAGTAGGGTTTCGGGGTTCTCGAGGGCGCGGACGACGAGCCGGTATTGCAGTCCATCTAAAGCCTGCAGGTCAAAGAGGGCTTCGAGGACGAGTCCCTGGATAATACTGACGGCCTGCTCGCGCCCCAACCCGCCCCACTGAAAGCGGTTACAAAGCGTCTGGTACTGCTCCAATCCCCCCCGCAACCCCTGGTCCGGTCTTAAGCCGTGGCGCAGTAAATGCCGTTGCCAATTGCGCTGGCCCTGGGGTCCCCCGGAGGCAAAGACGAGCCGGCCCAGATAAAAATAAAACTCCCAAACCGCCGTAGTATGCCGTACTTCTAATGTGCCGCTAAAGCGCTGTAGCTTGAGGGTTTCCAGTTGGCGGCGGTCAAGTCCGAGGGTGTTGGTCATCATGGTTGTTGACGGGATTAGGGGATTGAAGCTTGCTTACTCAGCAAGTATACGTAAAACCGTTTGAGCCCGTATCTACGAGCAAACACGGATTATTACGTTTCTTAAAGTGCTTCCGTCCCGGTTTCTGGTAACTCTTTATTGAAAATTTACTAAAACAAGCTATTTCCGCCCTTGATATTTTCACCTAAACAAGCATTAGCCCCACAAAACTACTGAGGGCCTCCGTAGAACCTAGGTAGTGTTAGAGCGCGGGTGCCAAACTAGAGTTATCTGCTAGTGGAGCGCGGTGTGGAAGGACTATTGACCAAGGTGCTGGCGTTAGCCCAAGCCCAGGGAGCTGAGGCGGAGGTATTTTATCTAGAGCAGGCGGAGACCCCGGTTGAGTTTGAGACCAATCGGCTCAAGGCCCTCCAGACCAAGGCTCTCCAGGGTCTAGCTCTCCGGGTCATTCACCAGGGCCAGTTGGGGTTTGCCAGCACCACGGACTTGAGCCGCCCGGAACAGTTAGTGGAAGCCGCACTTCAAACCAGTACCATCGGCGACCAGACTACCACCGCCTTTGCCCCGGCCCTACCGGACCTCCTTGACCCGCCGACGGTCCACCTCTTCCCCACCACCGCCCAACTGGTGACCCAGGGCCAGGAACTCATCGCCCGTCTGCTCGATTTCAACCCTGACTTGTTGGTGAGTGCGACTTTTAAGACCCGCAGGAGCACCAAGGCTATTGCAACTACTGCTGGGGCCTACTATCAAGGGCAAGCCCAGACCCTCAGTGCGACCCTAGGGGCCAACTGGGTCCGGGGTGAAGACCTACTCGATGTCTACAGTTACCAGTCCGCCCGCGATGAGGACCTGGATTTCATGCTCTTGGTCGAGCAGGTCAAGACCAAACTCCAACGGGCGACGAGTACCGCCTCGACCCAGGGCGGGACCCTCCCGGTCATCTTCACCCCCAACGCGGTGACGATGGTTTTTGGCGGTTTATTGCAGGCTTTGTTTGCGGGTCAGGCCGTAGCCCAGGGCACCAGTCCCCTCGCCGACAAAGTGGGAAAGCAACTTTTTGACCCGCGCTTGAGTGTTTACGAGGACCCCAGCCAGGGCGTAAACCGTGCCCGAGTAGATGACGAGGGCACCCCCACCCAGGCCAAATTTTTGGTCAAGGATGGTGTAATTCATGAATTTTATTGGGACCGCACCTGGGCTAAACGGGCGGGGCTGCAACCGACGGGCAACGGGTTCAGGGGCGGGCTCGGGCGACCGACGGGTAAACTGGTCAACCTCTGTATTGCTCCTGGGGACCTGACCTTAGCCGAGATGATTGCCAGCGTCAAAGAAGGAATCGTGGTGGACCAAGTGCTAGGGGCGGGCCAGTCCAACCTATTCGCCGGGGAATTCTCGGTCAATCTCGACCTAGGCTACAAAATCGAGCATGGGGAAATCGTGGGCCGGCTCAAGAACACGATGGTGGCGGGGAGTCTCTTCAGTGGTGCTCAAGCCTTGGGCGCGATTGGTTCACAGCCTGAGTGGTCCTTAGGTTCAGCCTTTGTCCCGCCGCTTTTGTTTCAAGGGTTGGGGGTCATCAGTCGGGCCTAGGCTTCTCGTAGGGACTTCATCCCTAAGACCTGGGATTGCTGGTCTTTCCCCAGGGTTACGCCGATGGTCCGCGTGGCGCGTTCAATCATCGGACGGCGGAGGGAGACGACGATGAATTGGGCACTCTGGGCCGACTGTTGCAGCATATGCGCTAACCGCTCCACATTTGCCCCGTCTAGGAACATATCCACCTCGTCAAAGGCATAGAAGGGCGAGGGGCGATGGTGTTGGAGGGCGAAGATAAAACTGAGGGCAGTCAAGGACTTCTCGCCCCCAGACATGGATTCGAGGCGGCGGACTTTTTTACCTTTGGGGTGGGCAACGAGGACTAAGCCACCGTTGAAGGGGTCCTCGGGGTCCTCCAATTGCAGACAGCCGTCCCCGTCGGAGAGGTCCGCGAAGATTTTCTGAAAATGCTCATTCACTGCCACAAACGCGGTCATGAAAGCGGAACGCTTGCGGGTATCTAGGTTCTCAATCCGCAACAGGAGTTCGGTGCGCTCGTGGGTGAGGGTCGTGAGGTGGGTGGTCAGGTCGTTAAGGCGGGCTTCCGTCTGGTCGTACTCGGTGAGGGCGAGCATGTTGACGGGTTCGAGGCTGTGGAGGCGGCGTTGGGCTTTTTGGCGTTGGGGCTGGAGGGCCTCGGGGGTCAGG
>NZ_JAAXLT010000067.1 GCF_013285555.1 Candidatus Cyanaurora vandensis
ATTACTTAATCGCGGAGAACTCAAGATTGATTGGGGTCGCAGGATTAAAAATAAAGGTAATTCTATAAATGCAAGTTAGATGCGTGTCAGCTTATAGCCTGAGCAAATTTAAGGTAACTGCAGCCAATGAGGTAAGACGTTCGTTGCGAGAAAAGCGACCCCAATCAGTAGCCAGACCTGAAGGAAGCTAAAAAAATTGAGTTTATCCGTTGCCATGCTTGGCGTACCGGCAAGGGAACCAGCTTGATGTAACTCAATCAAACGCTCGACACGCGCTTCCAAGTCTGTATATTCCTCAAAGGAACTAGCGGGCAACGGCGTACCGATCAGATCGGCCTCGCTCACCTTGAGCAGGACCCGCGCCAGCTTGAGCGGCTCACCCGTGTAGCGGGCAGCGAGTTCATCAGCAGCCAGTTCCCGCTCCCGTAGCAAAGCTTGAAAGCTCTGCCAGCTGGCGGGGGACCAAAAACTACCACTGAGGAGTCCTGAAGCCCAGACGGCAATGAGGTTATCCTGACGGGCAATATGCGCCAATTCATGGGCCAGAACAGGCTGGAGGGCGGTCAGGGGGAAATGGTTGAAGTACCAGCTCGAAAGATACAACACGGGCTTAAACAAGCCCACTACCACGGCGCGGGGCTTGGTACTGAGCAAACGACGAACTCTAGGCGGGGTTACACCGGCCCGCTGCGCCATCTCGTTGACGAGCACCTGCACTTGGCTCACCTCGCTATCTTCCCGTGAGCAGTTCCAGAGTAGATAGCCCAAGTAGCTGTGACGCAGCAGGTAGGAGGTCATCCCAAACAAACACAGACCAAGACTCAGCACCAAGCCCAACAGGGGCGGACAGGCCCACCAGCTTGCTTCCCAGGGCGGGTGTCCCATGACTTCCATATCCTGAAAGAGATGCCACGAGACCAAGCTACCGATCAGTACAGGCAGAAATAGTACTAACAGATGGTCTTGGCGGCGGTCATCCCAGCAGGGCTTATTAGCTAATCGCTGCTTGAGCCAAAAAGTGAGACCGATACACAGCAACAGTCCGCCGCCAATCGGGGTCAAGATGTCGTACCCAGGCATACCCACCATGCCCTCCTCCTAGGTGTCTAACTGGGCGACGCGCTCGGTGAGTTGCCTGAGCTGCGCGAGGGTGTGCGGTTCTCGGCGCTGGCTAAGAATCGCGGAGGCCGTGTCAGGGAATGCCTCCAGGATATTGTCGAGGACATGGCCCAAGGTCTGATGGAGGAAGTCTTCTCGGCTCATGGTCGGAATGTAGATGCGAGATTTGCCATCTTTGGCGACCATATGTAAGAGATTTTTTTTCTCAAGGGTGGTCAGGGTACAAACAATCGTGCTGTAGGACAGGGCGTGCCCGGTCGGGAGTTGGGGATGGAGGTCGCGGCCCTGCATCGGACGGTCGGCAGCCCACATCCCTTCCATGATCTCGGCCTCTAGGTCACCCAGGACTTTCTTGAGTCCGGGCTGGTTGGGGCGAAAGATGGCGTGTAAGTTCGTTGCGTCCACAGCTATCCCTATGCTTGCTCTTTTCAGTGTAGGGGCGAGGTCAAGCGATTTGAACCTATCTTCCTGTGGTTATTTTTCATGATGTGTTCATTTTTTGCCGGAATGGGCTATTCTAGGATGGTTTGCAGGCCCTTCAAATTTGAAGTATGCTCAATTTGAGCCAAAGGTTGAGCGGTGCGGATGCGTTTAATTGCGATAGTTTTAGGGATTGCCTTGGGGAGTGGACCTGTTCTCGCCCAAGCCAATACCCTACTAAGCCCCCCGCCCGTCCTGACCCTCCAGGCGGCTCTAGATTTGACCCTCGCCCAGAATCCTGACCTCCTCACCACCCAGCGTCGTCTAGGGGTGACCCAAGCTGAACGGGTGATTGCCGACGTATCTCCTAGCCCTATCGTGGGCTTGAGTACCGAGCTACTACCTAACCAGCAGCAGTATCAAGTTGCGCTGGTCAGCCAAGAACTAGAACTCGGCGGTCAACGGGGGGCACGGATCGCGGTGGCTGAGCAGTCCCTGGGTGTGACCGAACGGGAGCTACAACTTACGCTTTGGCAATTGCGCTCCCGCGTACGGACCGCCTACACCCAATTGGTCGTGGCGGAGGCCGCAGGGCGGGAACTCACCCTAGTGGCAGCCCTAAACCGCCGCTTACTGGAAGTGGCTGAGCTCCGCTTTCAAGTGGGGGATATACCGCAACTTGATGTCATCCGGGTCCAGAGTGAACTAGCCCTAGCTGAAAATGAAGTAGAGGCCAACCAGACCCGGCAGCAAGTAGCCCAAGCCCTACTCAATCAGATTCTAGGCCAGCCTCTCGATACCGAGCTAACGCTAGAGCCCATCGAACAGACCCCCCAGTTCTCGCTCAGGGTCAGCACCAACGGCATTCCCCTCGCCAGCTTGCTACCCGCCCCACCCATGACCGAGCCCGTCATCTTGGCGCGTTTAGTGCAACAAGCCCTGGGTGCCCGTCAGGATTTTGGTTTACTTGGGCGACAGCAGGAGTTGGCCCGCGCTCAAATTCAGTTAGCTCAAGCCAACCGCGTACCCAACCTCAATTTAGGTTTAGGCGTGTTAGTTGAGACCTCTAATCAAAGCGGCGAAACTGTGGTCGGTCCCACCTTTGGCTTCAGTGTGCCCCTCAATTTTTCTAACCAGGGAGTAGGTCAGATCCAGCGGGCGGAGGCGGAACTCCGTTTTTTGAGTGCCCAGGAGCAAGCCTTACAGTCGCGGATTGCGGTGGAAGTTACTACTGCCTACCGTCAATTTCTGTTGGCCCATCAGCAACAAGAACGATTTGCCCAACTCTTCTTGGTCAATGCCCGTGAACTCCAGCGGCTATCGCAGTTGAGCTATGAGCGGGGCAGATCCGACCTCACCACGGCACTCTTGGCCCAAACCCAGTCCAATCGCGTGCGCCAACAATACCTCCAAAGCCTTGACCAGTACCAACAGTCCGTCTCTGCCCTAGAGCAGGCGGTCGGTTTGCCCATTGAGAGCTAACCCTACACCGGAGTAAAACCATGCTGAAGACAGCCCCGTTCGCTATGCTCCTGAGCCTCACCCTGGGGACTGTTCCCGCCTTGGCCTCACCGGGACATACTCATGGCGGTGGATTTAGCGAAGCCGGGGGCGGGGTGCAGGCTGTGGAAGTCTCCCCCGAGGTGCAAAAGCAGATGGGCATTACCGTCGCTCCAGTGACGACGCGCCCTCTGGCCCAAGGGATCATCGCCACAGGCCGCATTGAGAGCATCCCGGAACGTACCGCCGAGGTCAATGCACCCATTAGCGGACGGTTGGTCCGGGTCCTGGCAAGACAGGGCCAGCAAGTACAGGCCGGACAGGCCCTCGCCGTCCTCGACAGCCCAGAGCTCCGGGAACTTGCGGTGGTTAGTCAACAGCAGCGCGGTCAGGCCCAGGCAACCATTACGCGTCTCCAGGCCCAAGTGGGCCTCGCCCAAAGCACCTACCGCCGCGAACAGGAACTCTACACCGCCAAGATCTCCGCCGGGAAAGAGGTAGAACAAGCTCGTGCCGCGCTCGTCAGTGCCCAAGCGGAGTTACAGGCCGCCCAATCTCAACTCCGGCTCGTAGATGCACCCTTACAAGCCCGGTTAGGCCAACTCGGCGGCAGTGGCGGCACGACGGGTTTAATCACGCTTAAGGCTCCCCAATCCGGCTATCTGACTATGCAAGAGGCCGTCAGCGGCGAGGCGGTGGAGCCGGGACGGGTCCTGTTTCGGATCGTCAATGTCGCGCAGGTCTGGGCCACGGCGGATGTCTACGAAAAAGACTTAGCCCAAATCAGGGTCGGTCAGCCGATCGAAGTAAGGACCACGGCGCAACCAGGCCGGGTTTTCACAGGACGGGTCGCAGTCATTAACCCGGTGCTTGACCCCGCCGCGCGGACGCTCCAGATCCATGCGGTATTGCCCAACCCTAAACAGGAACTTAAGCCGGGGATATTTACCACCCTGAAGCTCGTAACGGGGGCGGGAGCGGCAGTACCCGTCATCCCCAGCAGTGCCCTACTCGATGTGGACGGACAAAAGCTGGTCTATGTGAAAACGGGTGCGGATAATTTTGAACCCGTAAATATTGAAGTCACTGAGGAGGCTGCTGATTTCGTAGCGGTGACGGGGCTGGCGAAAGGAGACATGGTTGTGACCACCCGTGCCTTCCAATTGCGGGCGCAAGGGCTCAAGGCCAGCGGGGAAAAGGCCGAAGAAGTTGTTAAGCGTGAAGTAATTCCTAGCTCAGGTCAAGACGCGCCCCTCTGGGTTTTGGTCTTGGGCGGTCTAGTTGTAGCTGCGGCTTCCTTCACGGGCGGTGTTTATCTCACGCGCAACAATCAACCGCAACTCAATAAGGGCTCGTAGACGATGCTCAACAACCTCATCTACTTCTCGCTAGTCCGTCGCTGGCTGGTGGTGGTGGTCTCAGGAGCTTTGATGGTCTGGGGCTTTCTGACCGTCCAGAAGATGCCCCTGGATGTGTTCCCCAACTTCGCCCCGCCCCAAGTGGTGATTCAGACGGAGGGGGATGGACTCGCCCCTGATGAGGTGGAATCCCTCGTTACCTTGCCCCTAGAGAGTGCGCTCAACGGTACCGCCGGCGTGACAGCCGTTTACTCCAAATCCACCATCGGCCTCTCGGTAGTAACGGTGGTTTTTGATTGGAGTACCGATATCTACCGTGCCCGCCAACTGGTGACGGAGAAGGTCCAGCAAGCAGTCGCCCGGTTTCCCGATGGCATCGGCACACCTGTCCTCTCGCCGCCGAGTTCGCCCTTGGGTTGGATTCTCAAGTACGCCTTGACTGTGCCGACGGTAGTAGACGGTTCTACCTCGCTGATGGACCTGACCACCACCACGAATTGGCAGATTCGCAACCGACTCCTTGCTGTGCCTGGGGTCGCTAACGTTTTGGTCTCCGGCGGGGATGAGCGGCAATATCAAGTGCTAGTGAAACCCGAGCGGCTTAAACAATATGGCGTTTCCCTAGCTGAAGTGACCGAGGCAGCGGCGGGGGCGAACACCAATGCACCGGGGGGTTTCCTGCAAACTGCTGACCAGGAATTCCTCATCCGGGGGGTCGGGCGCGTCCAGTCGGTTGAGGAACTCAAGGAGTCGGTCATCATCGCCCGCAACGGAACTCCCATCCGGCTAGCGGATGTGGCAACGGTCCAAATCGGCTCAGCCCTCAAGCGCGGGGATGCCTCCTGGGACGGTAAACCCGCAATTATCATCACGATTGTGCGCCAACCCCAGGCGGATACCCCGACGGTGACGCGCCTAGTTGAAGCGGCGATGGCGGACCTCCAGGCTGGCCTGCCCAAGGATGTCAAGGTCGCTACTACCTTTCGCCAAGATGACTTCATCGAAAAGTCCGTGGACAACGTAGTGGAGGCTCTACGGGACGGGGCCATCATCGTTGCCGTCGTCCTCTTTTTATTCCTAGGCAACTGGCGGACGATCCTCATC
The DNA here is from genome assembly GCF_013285555.1 of Candidatus Cyanaurora vandensis. Lineage (GTDB taxonomy): Bacteria > Cyanobacteriota > Cyanobacteriia > Gloeobacterales > Anthocerotibacteraceae > Cyanaurora > Cyanaurora vandensis. The sequence goes on from NZ_JAAXLT010000067.1 coordinate 5,502, forward strand.
ACCCTGACGGCCTTGCCCCTCTCGGTCCTGTTAGGCGTTTTGGTCTTAAATGCGTTCGGGATTGGTCTCAACACGATGACCCTGGGGGGCCTCGCCATTGCCTTGGGGGCGTGATTGATGATGCCATCATTGACGCTGAGAATGTCTACCGCCGCTTGCGGGAGAACAATCTGGCGGATAGTCCCCGGCCCATTTTGACGGTGATTTACGAGGGGTCCGCGCAGATCCGGGGGTCGGTGGTCTTTGCCACGCTGATTGTCTGTGTGGTTATCGCGCCGATTTTTGTCCTATCTGGGGTGGAAGGACGCATCTTCACGCCCCTGGGTTGGGCCTATATCTTCTCCACCCTGGCCTCGCTTCTGGTGGCCCTGACCGTCACGCCCGCTCTGTGCTACTTACTGCTGGGGGGCCAGGACCTACCGGAGGAAGAAACTTGGTTGGTGCGTAAGCTCAAAGCTGGCTATCAACCCATCCTAGAAACCGCGATTGCCCGTCCTTGGCCTTTTCTGGCGGGTGCGGCGGTGGCGTTTCTGGCTTCACTCCTGTTGCTGCCGGGATTGGGACAAACCTTTTTACCCGAGTTTCAGGAGCGAGAATTGGTGATTGCGGTTTCCCAGTTACCCGGTGCTGCCCTGTCCTCCACCCAACAAGTAGGCATCACGATTGAGAACGCCCTGAAAAAGTACCCCGAGATTGAATCGGCCCAGTTCCGGGCGGGGCGGAGTTTTGGGGATGACGAGGCGGGCGGGACCAATTTCGGGGAGTTGGATGTCCGTCTTGCCGAGGAGGTCGAGGACCGCGACCGCGTATTAGAGCTAATCCGCATGGAGTTCACCAAGATTCCTGGGGTTTCGGCAAATGTCGGCGGTTTTATCTCGCACCGGATTGATGAGATCCTGTCCGGGACGCGCTCAGCGATTGCCGTCAAGGTTTTTGGGCCAGACTTGACCGTGTTGCGGGACTTGGCGCAGGACGTAGAGGGCGTGATGCAGGGGATTGAGGGCGTGGTGGACCTCCAGGTGGAACCCCAGATACCCGTGGCCCAACTTGATGTGCGTTTTAACCGTCAAGCTGCCAGTCGCTACGGCCTGACGATCAAAGACCTCGCGGAAACCATCGAAACTGCTTTTAACGGTCGCATCGTCTCCCAGGTCCTCGAAGACCAACGGGTCTTTGATTTAGTCGTTTGGTTGGAACCCGCCGCCCGTCAACGTCCGCAGACGATTGGCAATCTATTGGTGGATACCCCCGATGGCCAAAAAATCCCCCTCGCCCAAGTTGCCCGAGTCACCTTTGCCAAGGGCGCGAACACGATTAACCGCGAAAATGTTTCCCGGCGTATTGTGGTCGCAGCCAACGCCGCCGACCGGGACCTGGGTTCCTTGATTGCTGAGGTCAGGGCTGAAGTAAAGGAACAAGTGCCCTTGCCAGCGGGTTACTACATTGACTACGGCGGTCAGTTTGAAGCCCAGGAGAATGCGACGCGGGAACTGATTCTCTTTAGCGGCTTGGCCCTAGCGGTGGTTGCCTTCTTGCTCTACACCTCGGTCCAATCCGTGCGCTCTACCCTCCTCATCCTCTCCAACTTGCCCCTGGCCCTGATTGGCGGGATTGTGGCGGTGAAGCTGGGGGGCGGGGTGCTGTCCGTGGCCTCCCTGGTCGGCTTCATCACCCTGTTTGGGGTCGCCAACCGTAACGGGATTATTCTCGTCACGACCTATAACCAGCTTTTCGCGGAAGGGAAAGCCTTTGAGCAAGCCTTAGTCGAGGGCTCCTTGGAACGACTCTCGCCCGTGCTGATGACGGCCCTGACCGCTAGTTTGGCGATGGTGCCCTTGGCGATTGGTTCTGGCGCGGGTAAGGAAATCTTGCAACCCTTGGCAATTGTGGTGCTGGGAGGGCTATGCACCTCCACAGTCCTCACTTTGGTTGTACTCCCCGCCCTTTTTGCTCAGTTTGGAACGCGGACGAATCCAGAGTTGTCAGAGCAGGAATTCGCCGAACGTTTAACGACCAGCCCGCAGGAATAAGGAATACCACTGGGTCAAGCCTGTAGATCCTACCCAAGTCAGCTGGTTTCAGGAACATCCTGACAGTTCATTGAGTGTATGGGTATAGACATAGGTCAAATGATTGATGTTGGCGGTAGTGCTTCAACGACGGCACTCAATAATGCCTGTGCTGATGGGAATCGACCGTATTCAAAAAATGACGGTGACGGATGGTTTTGCGCGGCTGCCCCGGCGCCGCAATCTCATGTTCATGTTCAGCAAAAGCCCAGCCCAGCGTCCCCTGCGGTGCCAGAGTGAGTTGCACAATAGCGAGGAGGGCTAAGCCAATCAGACCGCCATACAGAAACGACTGTCCCGGAAAGGAACTACCCAGCCAGCCCGCGAGCGGGTAGGCCAAGGCCCACCAGAGGTGACTCCAAGCGAAGTGGGCACCATAGACCCCGCCTTGAATCGCACTCGGGATGCGTTCGGCAATCAACGCTTGGGCGGGCAGGTTGACCCAGTTCTGGCCCGCCCCAGCCAAGAGCCAGAGACCAAGCAGGGGCACGTAGCCCACAGCGTTTGCCGGGAGTAGGGCGGAGGTCGTGAGGGCCGCGCCGAGCAAGATGAAATTAGTGCGCGTCAGTTTTTTGTCAAGGGCTCCCACGGCTAGAGCAGAGAGGGTCGCACCAATCCCAAAGGCAGCCATCACCCAGCCGTACTGCACGTCACCCTGCTGGAGTCCACCTTTGAGATAGCCGATGGTATTCACCAGGATTTGCGCCCCGGCGACCGCAGCGACTAGTTCCATTGCCAAGGCGTAGCGAATCGGGATATCCATAAAGAGCCGGGTGGTACCTTCTTGAATACCCCGCCAGACTCCGACCGTCGGCTTGACGGTTGCTTCACTCGGTTTGTGGAGCAGACTGGGTAAAGAGAAAATCAGGACTGCCGCCACGAGGAAGCTCAAGGCATCCAGGAAGAAAATTTGCCGCGCTCCAATCAGCACAGCAACACCCCCAGCAATACCAGGGCCGAGTACGCCCAGCAGTTCGTAGGTCGCACTGGAGAGGGCCAAAGCCTGCGGATAGTCGTCTTTACCAACGACAAGGGGAAGGGTGGCCTGATAGGTAGGCGTAAAAAAGGCATTAAAGACATTGAGGGCAAATATCAGGACATAGACCTGCCAAATAGCACCTACGAATGGCAGGAGGCCGACAATTAGCATCCGCATCAAGTGAGTAACCACGAGGATAAGTTTGCGGTCCAGTCGGTCGGCGAGTACCCCAGCGAGAGGCGACAAAAATACAAAGGCTGTCACCCGCAACGTCAGAGCCACCGCAAGGACTAAAGCCGAGTCTTTACCCGCCAATTGAAAGGCCAGTAGCGCAAGACCTACCCAGGTGAGGGCATCACCGAGGAGACTGATGGTCTGAGCGAGATAGAGTTGGGCAAACACGGGATTCTTCAGGCTACGCACCGACGGCAAGACCCGTTCAAAAGACCGCGCAATTGCTCTCACCAGCACGTCCTCCACAGGGTCCTCTGGCTCGGCGTTACCCACATCCAGTCAGCAGGGCACCCCCACCGCGCATCCCGGCCGCGCCAACCTAAATTCATCGCAGTGCCCCTCGGTGCCTATCCCTGTGTATCATAGCCACCGACAAATTACGATTGACGATAGTAGCTGTTAATGCTGTGCTGGGACGGTATTCACGCTCAGGAAGATTTGTGCAAGGCGACGAGCGGCGTGCTCTGGGTGCTTTAGGAGAACTAGAACAAGCGGTCATGAGTGTTCTATGGTTGCACGCCCCGGCTTCCGTGCGCGAAGTGGGCGAACTAGTCAACCGTGGTTTAGCCTACACAACCATCATGACCCCCTGGACCGCCTCTACAAAAAGGGTTTACTCGAACGACACAAGCGCGCGGACATGCTTTTTTTTGCACACCTAGGCTGGACCGCAAGACCTACGAGCAGCGTCTAGTCACCCATGTGCTGAGAAACCTACCTACTGCCTCGCGCGACGCATTACTGTCCGGTTTTCTTGATTTTGCCGGGGCAGATGAGCAGACCCTAGTCCAGTTGGAGCAGCTAATTGCCCAGCGCAAGGAGGAAGGGTAGTGCTGGTGGTGCGGGGGGACTTCCTCAACCATCCTGACTTTGTTTCTGTTGCCCCTGCTCTATGGCTGGCTGGAGGGTCGCGTATCGGGAGCGGCGGCAATTCGAGTACTCTAACGCCTTGGCTTCGAGAAGGTCCGCCAAAGTGGAAGTCATATTGTGATGCGTCGTGGCAGTAGGGGTTGTGTTATGCCACTACATCCTGAACTCAAAGTCGGTACATTGGCAGGTCTGTTACGACAAGCAGAGGTTTCATCTGAAGAATTCATCGCGAATTTGTGAAACTGCTACCTCCCATTGTCAAGCCATAGCAGCCCATCCTAATTTTAGGGATCACGACAAAAAACACCCAGTCAAGTGCAACCATAGATGGATGAAGGGCCGGAGTCCGACCATGCAACGACAGGCAATCATTTATCCTACTGCTGATGGTGAGCCGATGGCTGAGACGGAAATGCACCTCTGGGCGATGGTTACTACGCTGCTCGTGTTGCGGACCTACCTCCAGACCTTGGCTCAAGAACAGCAGACCCCGCCTGCACAGGAGGGCACGGTGCTGGCTAATCAGTTTCTCTACTACGAACAAGGTAACCCCAAAGCACGGGTCGCCCCCGATGTAATGGTCGTTCCCGGTGTAGCCCGTGGTTCTCGGGATAGTTACAAAATCTGGGAAGAAGGGCAACTGCCCGCAGTGGTCTTCGAGATGACTTCTAAAAGTACCCAGCAAGATGACCAAGTGAAGAAGAAAGATATCTATGCGCGTCTGGGAGTCTTGGAGTATTGGCTTTTTGACCCCAAGGGTGAATGGATTAAAAATCAACTCCTGGGGTATCGGCTAATCGAGGGCGTGTATCAGCCCATTATTGATGCTTGCTCGACGGTCCTGGGTTTACGTCTGGCGGTTGAAGGAGCGGTGATTAGTTTCTACCGGCTAGACCTAGGCGAGAAGTTACTCAGCCCCGACGAGTTGGTGCGAACGCGGCTACAGGCGGAGCAACGGGCAGTCCAGGCGGAGCAACGGGCGGAGGTGTTGGCGGCCCGTTTGCGGGAATTGGGTATTGACCCCGACGCATGAGGGCCACAAGGTCAACGATGAAGCACATACTATTTGTATGCAGTCAGAATCGATGGCGGAGTCCGACTGCTGAACAAGTCTTCTCGGTACGGCAAGATCTTGAATGTAGTTCGGCTGGGCTAAATCATGATGCCCAAAACCCAATGACGGCGGAACTCGTGGCGTGGGCGGACCTTATCTTTGTCATGGAAAAAGTACACCATAGTAAACTCAACGCAAAATTCAGACCCTACCTTGCCAATACCCGTGTCATCTGCTTGAACATTCCTGACAAGTACGAATACATGGACCCAGAGCTAGTGCGGCTCCTGAAGCAGCGGGTGGGTCGTTTCTTACCACTGCATTATACAGAGATCTAATTCTGGGTAGAGGGAGTAAATTGGAGCAAGTTAGCAGACAACGGGAAAACAATCCATACAGCTCAGGAGATTTAGCGTTATGCGTAAGCAACTGGTCCGTAATAGTTTAGTGGCGTTTTTCAATGGGTTGACGACTTTGGTGATTTTGTTGATTGCGCCTCTGGGCTTAGCGGCGGTGCTGGTCTGTACGTTGGCAGTAACTTTGTCTAGTTTGGTCATTGGCCTGACGGCTGACCGGATTGTTCGGTTTCTGCAGGGGACCCGTCCGTCTGAGTTGGTGGAGGTGGAGCGTGACTAGTCTCTATCTCCTAGAGCAGGGTTCGCAGGTGAGTAAAAAGGGCAACCAACTGCTAGTCCTGCGGCAGGATGGTCAAGCTCAGGAGATTCCTTTCCCTTTAATTGAGCGGATTTTGATTTTTGGGCGGTCTCACTTGACTTTGGATGTGACGCGGGGGTGTCTCCTGCGTCAGGTGACGGTGGCCTATCTTTCGCGTTCGGGTTGGCTCTATGGCAGTCTCAGTCCGTTGACGCGGGGGCGGGGACGGCAGTGGCAACTCCAAAAACAACGGATAGAATCTCCCTCATCTCTGGAGATTGCCCGTGTTTTGGTTGCTGCCAAGGTACATAATCAGCGGGTTTTGTTGCAGCGGTTGAGCCGACGGCGGACGGGGGTAGACCTTACGCTCATTCTCAATATCCTGCTCTATCTGTTGTCCAAAATCGGGGCGGCGTCTGACTTGGCGACGTTGCGGGGGTATGAGGGGGCGGCGGCGGCGCAGTATTTCCCGGCCTTGGGGCAGTTGATTGTCAATCCGGCGTTTACCTTGACACAACGAATTAAGCGTCCGCCGACGAATCCGATGAATGCGCTACTGGGTTTTTGTTATTCGGTTTTTTGGAATCATCTACGGGGAGTCATCGAACTTTACGCGCTAGACCCTTACTTGGGTCATCTTCATGAGGAGAATCCCAAGCATCTTGCGCTGGTCTCTGATTTGATTGAGCCATTTCGTCCGGCTTTATTGGACTCGCTGGTCATCACGTTGGTCAATAACCGTATTCTTTCGTTGGAGGCGTTTGAATATCGGGACGGGGGATGTTATCTCAATGACCAAGGCCGGAGGTTAGTGCTGGCGGAGTTTGAACGGAAGATGTCTGAAAAGGTGCAGATTACCCCGACGCAGGAGGGCCATCGCTGGGAGTTGGTAGATTATTATGTCCGTGCTTATATTCGTCATCTGCATCATCCTGAGGTACCGCTTGATGTTTATCGGGTGCGCTGATGTTGTGGATCATTGCCTACGATATCCCGCTCACCAAACGCCGGACGAAAATTGCGGAACTCCTAGAAGGCTATGGGCAACGGGTGCAATACAGTGTCTTTGAGTGTGATATCGAGGAGCAGAAGTTTAAGGAGTTGCGCGAACGATTACAAAAACTCTGTAAGTTGCCGGAGGATTCGGTGCGGTTTTATCCGGTTAATTTGCGCTCGACGGTGGTGGTCTGGGGCGGCGAACCGCCTCTGGAAGCCCGGACGCACTACACCATCTAGGGTGTTGTTCTATCGTTTTATATCAATGCGGCTGCGCCCGGTGCCCCAAATCCGCCTAACCCGCATTCGATGGTTCGACCCGTCGTTCTTAGGCAGGGCCGAGGTTTCGACCGTTTCTCTCTCCCTCCCTGTTGCCCAATGACCCTCTACTTCAACCACCCGTCGCTAACTCCCCCTAGACATCCCTCGCCATAAGGGTTTCAATGGGGGTTGTTGCTCTCTTTGTTGGGAGTGGAATTAATGGAAAC
>NZ_JAAXLT010000068.1 GCF_013285555.1 Candidatus Cyanaurora vandensis
CACCGAGTATGTCGAACAAGCCTGTTATCGTCTGACCGCACCGGGAATTGGGCGTGAGGGGGGGTCTTCGCTGGACCTCAATCGGTTATTATTCCAGGGTCTCTTCATGGCACCGGGGGTGGTCGGGGAGGCGGTCAAGGGAGCACATTTGGCGAGTTGGACCTTCAAGGAATTGGGCTACCCGGTCAATCCCAGTCCTTTCCAGGTCCGCACTGATGTGATCCAGGCGATTCGACTCGGAGACCCGCTGAAACTACAAAAGTTCTGCCGCGCCATCCAACAAGCCTCTCCGATTGGTTCCTATCTGGAACCCGTCCCCGACTTAGTTCCGGGTTATGCGGACCCAGTGATAATGGCGGGTGGGACCTTTATTGAGGGCAGCACCTTGGAACTGTCGGCGGATGGCCCGCTCCGGGAACCCTATATCGTCTATTTGCAGGGCGGGGTCCATCTCGCCCACATGGAACTGGCCCTCGCGCAAGTCCTGGCCGTCCTATGATCCCCCACCGTTGGATCGTAGTGGGGCTGATTGTCCGGGCGGGAGAGGTCTTGATTGACCGCCGCCTCGACGAAGGGACCATGGCGGGTTTATGGGAACTGCCCGGTGGCAAAGTGGAAGCGGATGAATCCCCAGAGCAGGCCCTCCAGCGGGAAGTAACCGAGGAGCTAGGAATTACAGTCGAGGTCCGAGAATTACTGGTCACCCTGGACCACCGTTACCCGACCTTTGACCTGACCATCAGCGCGTACCACTGCCGTTACCAGACGGGCACGCCCCGACCCTTAGCCAGCCAGGAGTTACGCTGGGTCAAACCCGAGGACTTGATAAACTACCCATTCCCGCCGGCGAACTATGGACTTTTTGACCAAATCCGTCCCTTTTTAACCCAAATCGCCCAAGAAAGTTAATCCAGATCTAGCGGTAGACCGGGCCGAGCTTGGGCAGGGAAGGTGCCAAACTGCTGGTCATAGACTTCATCCTCGGTTTGCAATTCGACCTGTAGATCGGAGCGGGCATAGCCGACACACAGGAGCGCGTAACCTTGTTGTTTGAGTTCACTAGAGATACCGAAGGCTTCAGGTTGGTGGACCCGGCCCACTTGGACGCGGACGGCACAGGTTGTACAGACGCCCTGGGCACAGAGAAACGGTAACGGTACGCCCTGCTCCTGGGCTTGGGCCAGCAAGTAGCGGTCACTGCGGACGTTGAGGGTCCAGTGATCACCAGTGGCTGGGTTATGGATGTTAAATTGATGGATTGCCATAGTTCTATCTTCCTAGACCGCCTGACTAGTGAGCAACTTACTATAGAAAGGGTAGCAGTAAGGCGCGATGAAAATCCTGGTGGGTTCTGACTATCACGGTGATGCCCAGTTGCAAGCCGAGGCCCTCCGCCAAATCCCTGGCGTGGATGTCTACATCAACTGTGGGGATTTCTGTACTTGGGCCGGGGCCAAACCTGATGCCCAAACTAGCGGCTATCACCCCCGGGGTGCGGAGGAAGTCCAACAGTTACAACAATTTTTTACCGCCGTAGACCAGTTGGCGAAACCCTGGCTATTCGTACCAGGGAACCATGACCCTTCCGCCTCCGTGTTGGCGGAGATGGCCCGACCTTGGCAGCATGGTCGTTTCGTCACCCAATCGGAACTGGTTTGGCTCTGGGGGTTGCGGGTCCTCGCTGTACCCTATACTCCGCCCTGTGGCTGGAATTGGACCTTGACCAAACCCCATCTGGATGAATTGGTCGCGCAATATCAAAACTCGACGGTGGACCTCCTCATCACCCACGCGCCGCCCAAGGGGGTCCTCGATGAGGAGAGCCGCTGGTACCACCGCAAAACCCCGACCCTCCGGCCCCTCGTAGACCTCCTCAATCCCCGCTATTACCTGTGTGGACATATGCATCTCGACGGCGGCAAGACCGAGACCCAGGGCCAGACGACTTTTATCAACGCCGCTTTGCATAACTTACTGCTAGAGATTTAATACTGTGAAGGTGGACCCGCTGACCTTTCAACTAACCCAAAATATAGGGACGGTTTTGGGTTATGACCACACTCTTTGGACACAGGGCCGTTTCTCAGAGGATATTCGTCGGGTCATGTACACGACCAACGCCATTGAGTCGGTAAACATGACCTTACGCAAAGTGACCCGCAATCATCGGATTTTCCCGACCAATCAGTCTGTTTTTAAGGTAGTGTATTTGGCCCTCCAGAACATATCAAAAAAGTGGACGATGCCCATGCACAATTGGAGCTATGTCTTAAACCGCCTGATGGTGGAATTCGATGACAGGATTCAGTTATGAATTTCACTTACACAAAATGCTTGACAGACCCTGGTTGCCCGTCACCTGTATCGTCTCTACCGCGTGGACTCCCTCAGTATTCAGTAACGGCAGGTCGTACAGGACATCATTCCACTGCGTGCCCCTAGCTCAACGACGAATTCCATCCGTCTCGTACACGCCTAAGCAAATGGCCTCCCAATTCATTTAGTTATTGTTCCGCGACAACGCTACAGTGGGGATCATCCGCGATCACCTCCAGCGTGCCAGTTACGAGTAGATCTAATACCTCGGCATCGCTTAAAAACTACCCGTATTGAGGTGATGACGACAGTGTGCCAGACCGTCTGTCCTAGTCCCTAGGGTTGGACGGACTGGACCTGCTCTAGGGTAAGCCCGAGGATCTGGGCAATCTCCCCCGCCGAGAACCCCCGTTCCACTAAGGCGGGCACAGCCTCCAGTTTGCCGCGCACGGCCCCAATCTGTTCCCCTTCAATGCGGCCTGCCAATTTGCCCTGCTCTAGAGTCGCTTGTTCCCAGGCTAGATACGCTTGGCTCAATTGCACCGCCATCTCTGCTTCCTCCGCCTCTTGATTCTGTTGTACCCGAATTTGCCAGTTCTTGATGAGCCGCAACACCTGCGCTCGCTCCGGTAGTGTTTGGGGCAACGCCAATACTTCCTGCACCGCCTTTGCCCAACACCCGTAACCACAGGCATCAAACAAATGCGGATATCCTCATCGGTGGGAGCATTACGGTAGGGTTCAATGATGCAAGGAGTTTGGGCGAGATCCGCCCCAATAACCCCAAGCCCGAGGGGTCAGCTCCCATCAGGGGAGTAAACAGTAAATCAATCTCCCTAACTTCGCTATTGATGGCAACATCAATAGCTGTAGTGCCAAAAGGGTCTAGGAGTCCGGCGAGGAATTCTTTAGAGAACTGGTC
>NZ_JAAXLT010000069.1 GCF_013285555.1 Candidatus Cyanaurora vandensis
GCATATGGTTTCAGATTATTTACCAATATGCGCCATAGGCTGTTAGCAGCTTTCTCGAATTAAATTTAGCTGTTCACCACTTATATGGAAGAGCCAATTCGTTTAGGCCTATACGAATTATACAGACGGAAACCTTATAAGACCAAATTTAGATTGTGTAAAGTCAACTCGACCTTGCTCCAAGAGTGTTTTTCTACAATAATCACCATTATTCTGGAGGACCTGTGTCTGCCAAGTAAGTGTAGATTGACTCTGGTAAGGAATCACAATTAGTTCTTGCAAAAGTTGCTGCATTTCTGGTGAAAATCTCATCAAATCAGGCATTACCCTTTTCCTTATATGATTTTTACGGTACGGGGACATAAATATACTAATTCTTGAACAAGTATTAATTAATAAAGTTCCTGTAAACCTACGCCTCCTAGCAACTCATGGTACTCCTGTAACGAGCAGATGCCCAGGGTGTCCTGTTGAAGGGCAGCAATGGCACTGACGAGGGCAGACGCTCCGTTGATCGTGGTGACGACGGGGATACCTAGGGAAAAAGCGGTGCGGCGGATCAGTTGACCGTCGGTGCGGGCTTCTTTACCCGTCGGGGTATTGATCACCAATTGGACCGCGCCGTTCTGCATGATGTCGCGCACATGGGGACGGCCTTCACTGATTTTGAAGACTAACTCGGTGGGAATATCTCGTGCGAGTAAATACTGACGGGTGCCCTCGGTACAGATCACCGTGAACCCCAGACTCAGTAAGCGTTGCACCACCGGGACGACCAAGGGTTTATCGCGGTCACTGACGGAGACGAAAACCTGGCCTGTGGTCGGAAGTTTCTGACCCGCTGCCAGTTGCGCCTTAGCAAAGGCCCGCCCGAAGTCGCGGTCAATCCCCATCACCTCACCCGTGGAGCGCATTTCGGGACCGAGCAGGATATCGGTGTGGGGAAATTTGGCAAAGGGGAACACAGCTTCTTTCACAGCGACGTAGGGAGGGATGACTTCTTCGGTAAAGTTGAGTTCCTGGAGCGTTTTGCCCGCCATGATGAGGGCCGCTAGTTGGGCTAGGGGAACGCCGATGACCTTACTGACAAAGGGGACGGTGCGGGAGGCGCGGGGGTTGGCTTCAAGGATATAGACGGTTTCGCCCTGGACAGCGTACTGGATATTCATGAGACCCACGACCCCGAGTTTGCGGGCTAGCGCAGCAGTCCAGGTCCGGATCGTGGTCAGGACGGCGGCTGAAAGATTCTGGGCGGGGAGGATACAGGCGGAGTCGCCGGAGTGAATCCCGGCTTGCTCGATGTGTTCCATAATCCCACCAATGACGACTTGGCCCGTCCGGTCACAGAGCGCGTCCACATCTACTTCAATCGCTTCTTCCAAGAATTTATCCACGAGAATCGGTTGACCGGGTTCCACCGCGACCGCAAAGCGGATGAAGTGGTCGAGTTCCCGGTCGGCGTAGACAATCTCCATTCCCCGGCCCCCCAAAACGTAGCTGGGCCGGACCAAGACCGGATAGCCCAACCGCTGAGCAATCACCCGCGCTTCTTCTACAGAGCGGGCAATTCCGTGGGGCGGTTGACGGATCGCAAGTTCCGTCAAGAGTTGCTCAAAACGTTCCCGGTCCTCGGCTTGGTCAATCGCGTCCGGGGAGGTACCCCAGATTGGGGCGTGGCCCTGTTCGAGGGGGACAGCGAGCTTGAGGGGGGTCTGTCCGCCAAACTGGACAATTACGCCCACGGGTTTTTCGACCGCGACGATATTGAGGACATCTTCACAGGTTAGAGGCTCAAAATAGAGTCGGTCAGAAGTGTCGTAGTCCGTGGAAACCGTCTCGGGGTTGGAGTTGACCATGATCGTCTCGTAGCCGTGCTTGGTAAGGGCAAAACTCGCGTGACAACAACAGTAGTCAAACTCAATTCCCTGACCGATGCGATTGGGTCCGCCGCCCAAGATGAGGACCTTGGGGCGGTCGCTGGGTTGGACTTCGGTTTCCGTTTCGTAGGTGGAGTAGTGGTAGGGCGTGAAGGCGACGAATTCCGCCGCGCAGGTGTCTACGGTTTTGTAGACGGGCTGGAGGTTATGTTCGCGGCGCAATTGGGCTACGGCCGGTTCGGTTAAGCCCCAACAATAGGCCAGTTGCCGATCAGAGTAGCCGAGGCGTTTAGCTTGTCCGAGTAACTCCAGATCTACCCCTTGGGCCTGGAGGGTCTGCTCAAATTCCACTAACTCGCGCAACTTATGGAGAAACCAGGGGTCAATCCCGGTCAACTGGTAAATCCGCTCGACGGTCATCCCTTCGTAAAGAGCCTGATGGACCGCGAAAATCCGCTCGGGACTGGGCGTGCGGAGACTGCCTTCGAGTTGTCCAGTCTCCCATTGGGTCGGGGTGCGGTCGGCTCCAAATCCGGCGCGGCCCGTCTCCAGCGAACGTAAAGCTTTTTGAAAAGATTCCTGGAAGGTCCGCCCCATCGCCATCGCCTCGCCCACGGATTTCATCTGGGTCGTCAGGACGGGCTCAGAGCCGGGGAATTTCTCAAAGGCGAACCGGGGAACTTTGGTCACAACATAGTCAATCGTCGGCTCAAAACTGGCGGGGGTCTCGCGGGTAATATCGTTGGGGATCTCATCTAAGGTGAAGCCCACGGCGAGTTTGGCGGCAATCTTGGCAATCGGGAACCCGGTCGCTTTGGAGGCTAGGGCCGAACTGCGTGAAACCCTGGGGTTCATCTCGACAATGAGGACCTGTCCATCCAGAGGGTTGACCGCGAACTGGATATTAGAGCCGCCCGTCTCCACACCAATCTCACGGATGATCTTGATCGCCGCATCGCGGAGCCGTTGGTATTCGCGGTCGGTCAGGGTCTGGGCCGGGGCGACGGTGATGGAGTCGCCCGTATGCACGCCCATCGGGTCTAAATTCTCAATCGAACAGATAATCACCACGTTGTCGGCGAGGTCGCGCATGACCTCAAGTTCGTATTCCTTCCAACCCAGGACCGATTCTTCAATGAGGACTTGGCTGACGGGGGAGGCTTCGATGGCAGCTTGGGCCATCTCTTCAAATTCCTGGCGGTTATAGGCAATCCCGCCGCCACTACCGCCCATGGTGAAACTGGGGCGCAGGATTAAAGGGAAGGTCCCAATCTCTTGACTCACCTGCTGGGCCTGACTGAGGGTGCGGGCGAAACCCGAGCGCGGGGTCTTAAGACCAATCCGGGTCATGGCGGCCTTGAAGAGTTCCCGGTCCTCTGCCATCTGGATCGCGGGGAGTTTGGCTCCAATCAGTTCCACCCCGTAACGCTCCAAAACCCCGGCCTGGGCCAAGTCCACCGCTAAGTTCAAAGCGGTCTGACCGCCCATGGTCGGCAACAGGGCATCGGGCCGTTCGCGGGCAATAATGCGCTCTACAAAATCTACGGTCAAGGGTTCGATATAGGTGCGGTCGGCGAGTTGGGGGTCCGTCATGATCGTGGCGGGATTGGAGTTCACCAGGACCACGGTGTAACCTTCCTCGCGCATGGCTTTACAGGCCTGGGTCCCCGAATAGTCAAATTCACAAGCCTGCCCAATCACAATCGGACCAGAGCCAATCAGCAGGATCTTCTGAACATCGTTACGGCGGGGCATGGCGGGTGCAGCAATAGGCCGATCTATTATTACGTATTTGCGCCTGGGGTTGGGGCTTCAAGCAGCCTCCATGCCCGTGCGCTAGATAAATAGAGCAGGATTGAGGATGTTTAAAATGGAAAATTATATCTCTAGAGATGAAATAATGCAGGATTCTGAACCCATACCCATTACCACTACCTTCCCAGGGTGGTTATTAGGTCGCCTAGCTACCCTTGATGGAGTTCCATCAGAACATGTTCAGCTAGCTCTTGAAACTTATCTAGGAACACTAGGCATGGTTAAACAGTGATTTATCTCGGTTGGGAGATTTTGAACCCTATGAATGGCAACATGGTGAGTTAGAGGCAGGAGAATCGGTCAATGCTAGTCTCCAGAAGCCGTGACAACATTATAGAGACTGGACAGTGGGGGTGTATTGGCATCTAGGGGTTGAAACCACTAGGCTGACGAAGAGAGCGTATTGGACAAATGATGATGCGTTGGTTGTGGTTGGGATTAGGGCTTTTAGTGACTCTGGGCCAGTTCCCCCTCTGGGCGGCTCCCGCCCGCTCAGACCATGCAGAAGCCGAGCTAGTCGCGGCAGTAGGCGCAGTCCAACCCGGACAAAATCTCACCGTTGCCCTCAGACTCAAACTAGACGAAGGCTGGCATAGCTACTGGCAGAACCCCGGCGACTCCGGCCTCGCCACCACTCTCCAATGGCAACTACCCCAGGGCCTGAGTGCCGGTCCCATTCAATGGCCCTACCCCGAATACATCAGCACCCCGCCCCTCGCCACCTACGGCTACGAAGGCGAAATATTTTTACTCACCCAAATCAAAGTCCCCGCCCGACTCAATACAAAAACCCTCACCCTCACCGCCAAAACCGAATGGCTAGAGTGCAAAGAAGAGTGTTTACCGGGCCTTGCTACCCTCCGACTCACCCTGCCCGTCGGGACCACCGCCCCCCCCTCCCCCTGGAC
>NZ_JAAXLT010000070.1 GCF_013285555.1 Candidatus Cyanaurora vandensis
GCTGCTGACTGTCGCGCCATCGAGTTTAGCTTTCCTGCCCATTCAAACTCTTTGGCAAGAATCGCACACTGTTTATTTAGGTCATACTGGGTAGCTCCTTTGGTATCTATCCAGTAGCGCAAGGCTTTATTGCGGATGAATTGGAACGTGCGTATCGCTTCATCAATTAAGGCGAACTGCTCAGAGGTGGCGACTAACTTTGACTCAAGGACTAACATACTATTATTATAGTTTATTTAAGCTGAAAGTTGTTGCTTAGATATCCTATTCGCCATTGGCTGATACGGCTTATATGCCCATAGCTAAAGCTAGGGGTTTTACGCCGCTCTTGATAACTTTAGTTCTCATGAACTACGGCGGGGGCTTCTACCGTGTGGGAGGAAAGCAAAGCCTGTTGGTTCACCTGGGTACCGGGGCGCAGTAGGTCATGGACTCGTTGGAGGAGGACTTCGAGTTGGTTAACCCGCTTAACGAGGATATCCGTGGCTCCTTGATTAATGGCCCAACGTCGTTCTAAGGGTTCAATGGGTTCTCTCCGTTCAACCGTAAGTAAAATTGGCATCCACGGATAGAAATCTTGACAGTGGCGGCAAATATCGTAGGGATTGATTCCGTTTTGGCCCATATCGAGCATGAGTAAATAAGGCGTTTCGCGCTGGATACATTCATCGAAATCACGCGCTGAGGTGTAGCAGACGACTTCATAGCCCTGGGAAGCCAAGCCTTGAGCGAAGCGCAGACGGTAGTACTCATGTTTTTCAATCAGTAGAACCTTCTCACGACGCATACCCGACTCCCCTGTCCTACCCACAACGCACCTTTACGATACTGCTAATCCCTCGGCTCCATCTTGCGTAATTTTCACATTTAGAAAATATAAAAGCTCGTGAAATAAAGATTATGACAACTTTTACGGGTGGCACAGGCCCAAGAATAGCCTTAGGTTTTCAGTACAAACACTTAGGGCCGTAACCGCACACGGCGGAAATTGTAACTAGCAGGTTCCCGGCGTCGCCGACTTGGTGGCTGGGGTTGAATAGCTGGTCGTTCTAGCAGGGGTTAGATGTCAAGTTGGGCTTCTAGCTCCACGGGGAGGGAAATTTCTGGACGATGGATGATGGTACCGCGATAACGGACGACGGGCTCAATTGGGAGAGGGGTAGGTACCTCGGGAGCTTTGGTTTGAATGGCAAGCCAAGCGTTCTGGAGTCCGTTGAGGAAGCGACTGCGTGAGGCCAAGGGCGCAGCAGGGCTGGGGATGAGGACAGGACCGTGGACGGGACTGGGTAAGAGCGGACGGGGCGCGAGCGTAGGCTGGAGTCCTTGGAGGGCCGAGCGCAGGGTCTGGCGGTCTACCGAGGAAATCCCCCGGATCAACTGATTAACCCGGACTAAAACCGCCTCGACTTGAGCCGGATTTTTGAGCAACAGATCAGCGGCTCCCCGGCTGATGGCCCAACGTTGTTCCACAGCAGCGAGGGGCGTATCCCGTTCAACCAGTAGGAGCACCGATAGAGCAGGAAAACTGGTCTGCAACTGACCACAAAGGCTGTAGGGACTCAGACCGGGGAGCTTCATATCTAGGAGCAGGACCAAGGGCGTGTGGAGGGTCAGGGCTTGATCAAGGTCTCGAAGCTCAGAGCCCACAACCACCTCATAACCCTGGGAGCGCAGGGCTAAAGCATAGAATCGGCGGCCCATATCGGAACTATCTAACACCATGATTTTACGCGTGGCCAAGACTGCACCCCGACTCATTGCTCCAATATATTGTGGTTTCTGCTGAGAATTGTCACCTGCAATACAGTAGAGTAACCTAAGTATCTGAGTTAAGTATAATTACGGATGAATGGTTGATTCGGCGGGCTGGTGGACCCCAGGAGAAGCGGTATTGTGGGATGGACACAAAAGATATTACAGTGGGTTAATGCAAATAGTAATGTCTCATGCGTAACCCGACTCTCCGGGAAGAACCGCGTTACGAAAAAGCAGCCATCCTGCCGATGGCTCAGCGCGAGAGCATTCTAGAATGGCTCCAGAGTAAGGGACGGGTCGTGGCCCGTCAGAACATCGAGATGCCTGTCCTGGATGAGGAAGAAATCGAAGAACTCTTTGATGAAGAGACTGAAGATACTGTAGATGTGGACGAGGATTAATCGCCGCCCCTGAGAAGACTGGTGTATTCTTGGGGTCATGTTGTCACTGCTTACCCGCTTGAGGACGTGCACTTATGGCCCATGCGACTGTCAGAACCGAAGCAATCTCTGTCAATACCTATCGGCCCAACGCCCCATTTAAGGGTAAGGCTCTGCGAGTTGAGCGTCTGACCCCGGATGAGAGCCCCAACGATGTCCGCCATGTGGTGATGGACCTCGCGGATGGCGACTTACAGTATCTCGAAGGGCAGAGTATCGGGATCATCCCCCCCGGCCTTGATGCCAAGGGCAAGCCCCACAAGTTACGGCTTTACTCCATTGCCTCGACGCGAACGGGTGATGAGGGCGGCGAACGCTCCGTGGCTCTGTGTGTGAAGCGTGTTGTTTATATCCATCCTGAGACTAAAGAAGAAGTGCGCGGAGTGGCCTCCAATTTCCTCTGTGACCTCAAACCCGATGATGAGGTCCTCATCACGGGCCCAGTTGGTAAAAACTTCCTGTTACCGGAAGACCCCACGGCTAATCTAGTCTTGATTGCCACGGGGACTGGGATTGCGCCCTTTCGGGCTTTTCTGAAGCATATTTTTGAGGAGCGTCCCGGCGGTTGGCAGGGTCAAGTATGGGTGTTCTTTGGGGTCCAGACCTCGACAGATGTGCTGTATGAAGACCTTTACAAACAGTACGAACACTTGCCTAACTTCCGTATCTCCCTAGCGGTCTCGCGGGAACAGAAGAATAAGAAGGGCGAGAAGATGTATGTCCAGAACCGGATCGCCGAACATGTAGATGAGTTATGGTCCTGGCTCCAGCAGGGCAATACCTATACCTACATCTGTGGTCTGCGCGGGATGGAGACCGGAATTGATGCCGCCTACGCCGAGGTCGCGCAACAGGCGGGTCAAGAGTGGTCTAAGGTCCAGTACGACTTGAAACAGGCGGGCTTCTGGCACGTGGAAACTTACTAGCTCGACTGCACGTCAAGCAAGGGAGCAGGCTTGGGCTTGCTCCCTTTTTGGTGGGTGGTCTATGGACTGGCGGGTCAGCTTAATCGGTTTACTGGGAGTTGCGGCGATGGTACAAGCTGCGGATACGGGGCTGCTAGTCCAGGTTTATCGCGGACCCGTTACACCTGTCACCCAGGTAGGTGTTGAGAATGCGGCTCCCGTGGCAGGGGCCTCCGTCCGGGTGCTAGACCTGACGGGTAAAGAAGTCCGACGGGCGGCAACCAATCTCAGGGGGGAGTCGGTTTTGACCTTGGCCCCCGGCAATTATCAAATTGAAGTTCTAGCTTGTGCCGGGGTCCGCCGTTTACCCGAGGTAGAGACTGTCATAGTTAAACCCCAGACGATGACTAAGATTCGCCTAGATTGTGATACTGGGCTGCGCTAGGGGCACGGGCTAGGACGAAACGGAGATTGCACTCTAAATCCGGTTGGCCGGTAATCTCTTGATAACCCGCCTGATGGAGTAACGTCATGACCTGGGCGGCTTGTCCCTGCATCACTTCCACTGCCCATAAGCCCCCTGATTTAAG
The DNA here is from genome assembly GCF_013285555.1 of Candidatus Cyanaurora vandensis. GTDB lineage: Bacteria > Cyanobacteriota > Cyanobacteriia > Gloeobacterales > Anthocerotibacteraceae > Cyanaurora > Cyanaurora vandensis. Next base: position 3,691 of record NZ_JAAXLT010000070.1, read on the forward strand.
GACACGGGGAGCTTGAGACACCAGCTCTCGAAAGGCATCTAGACCATCGGTACCGCCCACTAAAGCAAGCCAGGGTTCGTGGTCTCGCACTTCGGGAGCAAGTTCAGCAAGTTGCGCCTGGGGAATGTAGGGGGGATTACTCACCACCGCGTCCACCAGACCTGTAATTGGTTCTAGCCAGGAACCCAGCTTGAGTTCAATGGTGGTCAACCCTAGACGCTGGCTGTTCTCCTGAGCTACGACCAGACATTGGGGGTCTACATCTACAGCTAGTACCTGTACACCGGGCAGGGCGCGGGCCAACCCCACCGCTAAGCAACCACTCCCCGTCCCCACATCTACGATCCGTTCAGGAGTCGTCCCCTGAAGAGCTTGGACAACATAATCCACGAGTAGCTCAGTCTCCGGGCGCGGAATCAAGACCCCAGGCCGGACAACCAAAGTGAAATCTCGCCAGCCCACCTCGCCCAACAGGTATTGCAGGGGCACGCGCTCTAAAACCCGCCGCTGCCAGAGGGATTCTAGGCGGGATAGGTAGGGGGCTAGGGTTGGTTCGGTCCATTCCAACCGCCCTAGGTCCGTGACCCCCTGAATTAAACGGTCTACTTCAATCGGGTCAATCTCTTGAACTAGAGCTGCACGACGAGACTGTTGCCGCCAATTCTGAAAGGTCTCAGGGTTTGGGAGCTTCATTGGGCTTGGGGGCGACCGGGGTTGTGGCCGGGGCTCCATCTTTGGCGAAACCCGAGGGCAGGTTCTTCTGGATCGTATCCACGTACTTCAAAGCATCCTCGGCGGGAATGAAGGTAATGGCTTGGGCTTCTTTATCATTTTTGGCATCAAGCATGAAGTCAAGGATTTGGTATAAGCTCGCCACCTGAATTTCTGCTTTGATAGCCATGTCGGGTTTATCTTTTTTCAGCAGTTGCCACTGTTTCTGGAGGTCGTCTTCGCTGAAGAAAAAGGGTAGCGACTGCTCTGAACCCTTGGTAAAAACTACGGGCTGACCGCCTTTACCTAAAAAGAAAACGGGAATCCAAGGGAATTCTTTGATGTCTGATTTGGTTTGTTTAGCCAGAGCGAGGGCTTTCTTCTGGTCTTCGGGATCAGGCTGGAAGTAGTAGCGGATCTTGCTTTCCTTGTTCTGCCGTTCAGTACGGGCGGCATCAAAGGCTTCACCCAGGCGGATCGGGATGATCTGGTAGAGCTTGCTGGCATCCGGGGCGTTCTTCTGGAACTCGGCGTAATTTTTAGAGGCGAGGTCGCCATCGGTGAAAACTGGGATCACGCCCACTTCTTCCTTGGCATCTTTTTCTTTGACGGGCACAATCAGGGGCTTGCCCTCTTTATTGACAATGGCAAAGGCAGGCACATTATTGAGCTTTTCGCTCACTTGCTTATCGGTCA
>NZ_JAAXLT010000071.1 GCF_013285555.1 Candidatus Cyanaurora vandensis
GCAGTTAACCGGTATTGGCAGTCGTCGAGTTTAGTAAAACTCATCGGCTAAGGGGCAGGTCACGGCTCCACTATCCGACCCACTCCTCTTGCTCTGCGTAAGTCCTGAGTTTTATTAATCTAAATAGCGGTATGAATCGATAGACAGCGTTGGGGCATCGAGGCTATGTCAAAGATTGTAGGGATTAGTAGCAGAGAATATGTGCCGTCCAAGGCGGGATAGGTTTCACCGTCCGAAAATGACTTCTTCCTGTCCAAAGAGCCAGACCGCCGCTCCAGTGAAAATTCCCCCAACTAAAAGAGTTGCCAGGGTTGCCAGAGCGATAAAGAAACCGTTCACTAGCTCGCCCCGGATGATCTGGAGGATGAGTAACTGTTGTCCGAAGGTGGGAATCAGCATCATCCACCAAGTCGCCTTAATCGGCAGGAACACCAACAACAGACCGGGTAGAGCGGGGACGAGGGGGAGGAGTTGCAGGTAACTTAGGGCTTCGCGGAAGTTGCGGGTGAAGAGCGCGATCAAAATCTGTAGGGCTGCCGCGACGAGGGCAATCGGGAGTGTCACCAAGAAAATCAGGGCCAAACTCAAGGGGCTGAGTTGTACCTGTATCCCCAATTCATCCAAGGGCACAAAGTTGAGCGTGATCCCTAGGGCTAGGACCGTCTCCGCCATCGCCACCGCTGTGAACACCAAAGTCGCCCCCAGTTTGCCGAGGACTAGCTCCCAGCGAGCTAAGGGATTGATTACTAGAGGTTCGAGAGAGCCACGTTCCCGTTCCCCGGCGGTCGTGTCAATCGCCACATACAGCCCCCCCAAAAAAGCCGAAAAAATAATGAAGTACGGCATCGTCCCCAAAAAAACCGCCGCTCGTCCCTGGGGAGTCCCCACATCCACATCTTCAAGAGCTAACGCCTGAATAATCGTCGGGCTCACACCCCGCGCTACTAATCGCAAAGCCCCCACCTGACGGCTGTATTGACGAACCAACTCGCGCACCCGGCCCACGGTGACTTGGGCCGTCTGACGAGTGCGGTCACTGATAATACGGATGGTGGCGGGCTGACCCGCCCGGAAGTCTTTGCCATAGCCCGCCGGGATGACTAGGACTACTTCTAGGTCGCCAGCACGGACTGCGGCTTCGGGGTCGGCGGGGGCGGGGACGACCTTGACCCCGGCCTGCCGGAGAAACGCGACGAGGTGGGGTGCATTTTGGGGTTGGGCTATTGGTAGGCTGAGCAGTTGCTCGGTATTGCGGGTGAAGGTTTTGACTTGGAGGGTGACGAGCAAGACCAAAATCAAGGGGCCGAGGAGAGGCGTGAGCAGGGAAGTTCTCAGGGTGCGCTTGTCACGGAGACTATCAAGGATTTCCTTTTGGAATACGGCTTGGATGCGGTTCATAGCACCAGGCCCTCCTCACTCCCAATCGCCGCCACAAAAGCATCTTCGAGGTTGTCCTGACCTGTGGTCTCGCGCAACTCCTGGGGAGTACCCGCTGCTACCACCCGGCCCTGGGCCATGACCACAATCGTGTCGCAGAGGGCCGCCACCTCCTGCATGACATGACTGGAGAACAAAACGCACTTCCCCTCATCTCGGAAACGGAGAATCAGCGTCCGCAGGGCGCGGGTACTCATCACGTCAAGTCCATTGGTGGGTTCGTCGAGGAGGATATTTTGGGGTTGGTGGACTAGGGCGCGGGCGATGGCGACCTTAAGCCGTTGGCCCTGGGAGAAGCCTTCACAGGGGCGGTCAATAAATTCTTGCATATCTAATAATTTCACCAAGTCCTGGACGGCTGATGCCAGCTCCTCCCCAGCTAACCCGTGGAGTTGCCCGAAATAGCGGATATTCTCACGGGCACTCAAGCGCGGGTAGAGACCCCGGCTATCGGGTAAGGCCCCGATGCGCCGTTGGACTGCCTGGGGCTGGGCGGTGACATCATAACCGTCTACTTCTACCCGGCCCCGGTCTGGTTTGAATACCCCGTAGAGGACCCGCAGGGTGGTGGTTTTGCCCGCGCCATTGGGACCGAGTAGGCCTGTAATCTGCCCATCATGGGCCTGGAAGCTTACGCCTTGGACTGCATTGACTTTTTTAAATGCCTTGTGAAGGTTCTGGACTTCAATCATGGGGCGGGACCTGCCTTATCTAAGAAGAAGGGGACGGCCCGTAGATCCTTGACACAGGCGGTCTCTAAGTCCTTGACCTGACCTTGGCTGATGAAACGGGTGACGATTTTAGGAATGCAACCGCGACTGATGACGATATGGCCCTGACCGGGAGCCACGATATGCAGGCTGTTGGCTAGGGTACGGCTGGCCTGGGTGCCATTGGCGGGGGGAGGAACGGGGTCCACTTCCCCGGAGAGGAGCAGGACTGGGGTACGGGAAGTGACGGGCTTTTTGAAGTCGGGGCTGACTTGACCGCGGGGCCAGTCCCGGCAACCCACGGCCAGGGACTGCGCGCCAAATTCCTGGAAATAGCTTTTACTTTGAACTGGGGGAGTCCCCACGGGGTAAAACGGCACATCCTCAGCACAGACCACGCTGTAAAACATCCCCACACTGATTCCGTCCTGCACTTGACCGCCAATCAAGAGGGTCTGGGCCGCTAGGGTCTGGAGATCTCCGCTCTGGGCGGCGGTGTGAATTAACAAGGGGATCAAGGCGACCGCTTCGGGTACGTAACTGAACAGACGCACCGTGCTGACTAAAGCCGCCCGGTCTACCGTGAGCGGGGTAAGCCGTCCACTGACCGGATGGGGGACAGTGAGACGGCGCGGTTGAGCCGCGAGTTGACGAGCCAAGGTCGTGAACTCCATCCGCACTTGGGGGAATGCTTTTTGGCAGTCGGGGTCCTGTTCACAGCGCGTGAAGATTAGGTCCAAAGCGCGTTGGGCATCCTGAGCCACCGTAAGCCCCAAGGTCCAATCCAGGGGCACGACCCCATCAAGGACTACGGCGCGGACCCGGTCGGGGTAGGTGCGGAGATAGGTCAAGGCGGCGCGGGTCCCGTAGGAGCCGCCGTAGAGATTGATGTGTTCGTAGCCGAGAGCAGCGCGGACGGCCTCTAGGTCCGCCATGGCAATCGAAGTGGTGTATTGGGTCGGGTCCGCCGAGAGTTTCTGGAGACAAGCTTTAAGGTCAGTCGTAGCACAGGTAAGGGGATTGGAACGCCCCGTCCCCCGTTGGTCTACCAGCACGATGTCACGGTCCTGATTAATACGTTCAAAGACCGGAGCTAGGGTCAAAAAAGATTGGGTGGCTGCCTCCCCGGGTCCACCAGGGATGAAAAATAACGGGTCCGCTTGGGGGGCACGGCTGCTGGCGGGTAAGACGGCAAGGTTGAGATCAATTTGACGGCCCAGCCCGGTCGTGCGGTTCTCTGCCACTCGGAACTTGCCACATTTCGCCGCTAATCGCTCTGAGGACCCAGGGGCACGCAGTTGGCAGTCCGTTAACGCAATCGTTGGCTTAGGGGCGGGTTGGGTACAAGCGGTGAGGAGCACAAGGAGCCAACCGTGGACGGTCAGGCGCATGGGAGTCGTGGTGGAATATCTACACAGTGTACTTGCCCTCTCCCCCCAGGTAGGCGGCTGGGGTCAGTTGCTCGTGTTACCTCTGGGTTAGTTTTGCTGGAACCCAGGATGAAAGGACAGACAGCACTCGTCACCGGAGCGAGTTCAGGGATTGGTCGGGCCATCGCACTAGCCTTGGGTCAAGCTGGGGCACAGGTTGTCGTCAATTACCGCTCAAATGCCGAAAAAGCCCAGCAGGTCGTCACAGAAATCATGGACCAAGGGGGCAAAGCGATCGCCCTCGCCGCCGATGTGAGCCAAGAAGAACAGGTCGCCCAACTTTTCGCGGAGACCATCCGGCAGTTTGACAGCCTTGAGCTTTTGGTTAGTAATGCTGGGGTACAACAGGACGCGAAGCTGGTAGACATGACCCTGGCGCAATGGGAGACTGTCCTTGCCAGTAATTTGACTGGGGCTTTTTTGTGTACACGGGCGGCGGCGCGGGAGTTTTTGCGGCAAGGACCACGCCCGGAGTCTAGAGCCTTGGGCAAGATAATTTTTATTAGTTCAGTCCATACGGTCATTCCCTGGGCGGGTCACTGTAATTACGCCGCGAGTAAGGCGGGGTTGGATATGTTTATGAAAAGTGTGGCCCAGGAATTAGCTCCCCAGGGAATACGGGTCAACAGTGTTGCGCCCGGAGCAATTAAAACTCCAATTAACGAAGAGGCTTGGTCTACGCCCGAGGCGGAGGCCGAACTGTTGAAGCTTATTCCCAGTGGACGAGTCGGGGTCGGCGCGGATGTGGCTCAGGCAGTGGTCTGGCTGGCTTCGGAGGCGGCTGATTATGTGCAGGGCACGATTCTGTATGTGGATGGGGGAATGACTTTGTATCCTGAATTCGCTAAGGGAGGTTGAAAATGTTTGATTTAGTGGTATTGGGTTCGGGGGCGGCGGGGTCTACAGTGGCTAAGGCTTGTCGGACTCAGGGTTGGTCGGTTGCGCTGGTGGAAATGCGGCCCTTGGGCGGGACCTGTGCCTTACGGGGTTGCAATCCGAAGAAAGTCCTGGTCGAGACCGCCCAAGCCTTGGCGCGTGTGCGGAGCTTACCGGGGTTGACTGGGGAGGTGGGTTTGGATTGGCCCGCGCTAATGGCTTACAAACGGACCTTCACCGGGCCGATTCCCCCCCAGCGGCAAGCCCAGTATGACGAGTTGGGCATTACGGTCTACCATGGCGCGGCTAGATTCACAGGCGCGACTATGTTGCAGGTGGGGGAGGAGACGATTACTGGACGACATATCCTCATTGCCACCGGGTCTAAACCCGCACCCTTGGGCATTCCTGGGGAAGAATTAGTGACGACCAGCGATGAATTTATGGAGCTCGCTGAGCTACCTAAACGAATTCTATTTATCGGCGGCGGCTATATTTCTCTGGAGTTTGCCCATGTCGCTCGTCAGGCAGGTTGTCAGGTCCAAGTCATTCATGAGGGCGAACGACCCCTAGAACCATTTGACCCGGACTTGGTAGACCTTTTGGTTCAAGCCAGTACGGACCTGGGCATCGAAATCCGCTGTAACACCGAGGTGAAGCGGATTACGAAAGGCGCGGGGGGGCTAATCGTCCATGCCGATGAGGCGGAATTCAACGCTGATCTCGTCGTCCACGGAGCCAGTCGCGCCCCAGATATCCAGGACCTCGACCTTGAGCAAGCCGGAGTTGCTAATGATAAAAAAGGTATCCAAGTCAATGCCTACTTACAGAGTTCCAACCCGCAAGTATGGGCGGCTGGGGACTGCGCGGCGACAGGCTTACCCCAACTAACACCCTTAGCGAATCATCAAGCGCAGGTGGTCGCAGCGAATCTCTTGGGGCAACGGCGAGAATTGCGGATTGAAGCTATTCCCAGTGTGGTTTTCACCATCCCCAACCTAGGGTCTGTGGGTCTCACGGAACAACAAGCTCAAAAGCAGGGGATCGTCTACACCACTCGCTACGAAGATGCTTCAACGTGGTCCTCCACACGAGCGGTAGCCGGGGGAGTCGCTACTTATAAACTCTTGCTCACCGAGGACTATATCCTGGGTGCCCATGCCCTAGGCCCCCACGCCAGTGAAGTAATTAATGTATTGGCCCTAGCCATCCAAGCCAAAATCAAGACTGCCGACCTCAAGGAATTCCTCTTTGCCTACCCCACTGGGGCCTCGGACTTAGCCTACTTGCTCTAGGGACGGGTTATGGCAAAATACAAATTATGCAACTTATCCCGCCGCGTTCCCGTCCAGTCAAGCCTTTCTTAAAGTGGGCCGGGGGGAAAGGTCAGCTTTTGAAAACCATTGACACCTATCTTCCTTTAGAACTAAAAAAGGGGAATATAAAATCCTATGTTGAACCATTTTTAGGTGGGGGAGCCGTCTTTTTTTACGTTGCTCAGCATTATCCTTGCGAAGAGTTTTATTTATTTGATGTGAATAATGAACTTATCAAAGCATACATAGTAGTTCAGCAGCACGTGGATGAGCTCATCGAGGAACTAAAAAAAATTGAATATGAATACCTTGCTCTTTCACCCGACGCGCGAGAATCTTATTACTACGCTGTGCGCTACCGATATAATGAGTCGCACCTCAATAATATATCCACTCATAATATATCCACTTCCTATTCGACTTGTGTAGAACAAGTTTCTCGGTTAATTTTCATGAATAAAACTTGTTTTAACGGCTTATTTAGAGTCAATTCAAAAGGCGGTTTTAACGTTCCTTTTGGAGATTATGCAAACCCAACTATATGCGATGTTGAAAATCTTACCAATGCTTCAAGATTACTTCGTGGCGTAATCATTAAGTGTTGTGATTTCTCCAAGTCTGTAGAGTTTGCATCTTCTACTTCATTTTTTTATTTAGACCCGCCGTATCGCCCTGTCAGTAAGACTGCCAGTTTTAAAGCTTACGCTAAGATTGATTTTAATGATGAAGAACAAATTCGACTAGGGATATTTTGTGAAAAAATTAGTCATCTAGGTGTAAAGCTAATGCTCAGTAATTCAGACCCTACAAATGCAGATGAACTAGATAATTTCTTCGGTAAACTATACTCAGAATTCAACCTGTGCCGTGTCAACGCTACTCGGATGATAAACTCAAAAGGTAGTAAAAGAGGTGTAATTCGTGAGATTCTGGTAACTAATTACTTATTGGAGAAAAGAGATTAATGGAAAGGAAGAAGCCGGGGGTATTTCATGCTGCGTGACAACATCACTAAGAGCAACCTAGTTGCCGCCCTACAGGACCTAGCCAACCGCTTAGGGTGGGCCAAAGACAAGGCTAAAGCCAAGCTTGTGGGTAAAGATAAGGACTTGGCTAACCGTGAACAAAGATGGGCTAGGCTTTCTTGACGCGCTCGAAGCCCTCAGACCCCAGCGAGACAGTAGGGGACTAATCACGGTAGATCCTAAAGAGGGCCTACCTATACTTGAAAAGAAGACCTTTCCACGGTGGCAGCGGCGGCGGGGGAGTTACTGATATTCGATAATCCCCCGACCCCAGAGGCGGTATTTATGGCGGTTCCCCGGTTGGCAGCCCCAGCCGAAGCTTACCTAAAGATCATCTTTAACGAGACAGAAACCAAGATAGCCAATATGTCAGAGATAACTATCCCTAACCCGGTGGCAGACGTTACCCGTGAGTTACTGCTATCCGTGTGTAAGTCCAGAGAACCCGGCGCGTGGCGGTGCGTACTGGAGCTAAAGGACGGGCGGCACTTGGTAGGGTGATTCCGGTCTGAGGAGGCGGGTAAAAGCTACTTAGCAAAAGTCGCCACACTGACCGGGACCGGGGACTTTTGGGCAACGCACACAGCAAAAGGTCGTGGCCCGGAAAAATCTGACGGGAAAAGACTATACCCGGTACGCGCTTACCTAAAAAAAGCGGACGGCTCAAAGTTGGAACAACCCATAGACCTCAGACCCTCGGGGACGGCTCCAGCCCCCTAGTGGTGACAGAGAGAGCCAGGACAACCGACGGCCCGTCACCACCAAACCTATAACTGGGGATTCAAGTTAGCGCGTCGCCGGGTCTATACCCAAACGTTCGGCATATGCAGAGATGTCGCGCTGGAGGTCCTGTAACTGCTTGAGGATGGTCCTCGTCCGCTCGTCCTGACTGAGTGCAGTTGGCAAGGGGGCGAGTAAGGCGGAGGATGAATTCATAGCTCATGTAGGAAAGGATTGCCCCTATTATTCCCTGGAGCGTTTTGCCTACCCTGTAACCATCAACACTTCACATAGCTAGCCTGGATCACCTGTTGTGGGTCGCCAACCGTAGACCGGCTTTTTCAGCATACCGATGTAGATCTAGATGGAGTGCATCCAAGAGCTCAAAGACCGTGGGGGTAGCGGGAAGGTCGGTCTGTTGGTCCCGGCTGGAAACAATAAGCTGCTTTTCTTTTAATTCAAGCTGTTTCATGGGTGCCATCCTTCCTTGCCTTGGTGAATTACCTAGCCCATATTTCACTACCCCACCTAGGTCTGTCTGTGCTTTATCTCACAGAATCAACCCAAATTTAGGATAACTGTCACGTTTTAGTGTGCCAATTATCGTTTTTACGGGGATCAGGCATGGTATGGTACCCAAACCTGTCTTAGTGGCATCACCTTAGGTTCAATTCTACATATAACGTTAAGAAGTTCGATAAGTTGATTCATAGAAGCTAGGCAGAGGAAACTGTTCATTTCCCCTAGGATGGAGGAAAGACCGAGAACTGGCATGGGCGGCACGAATCCTTACATTGGCGAGGCGGAGTACACGCTTCCAGACCAGAAATACACCATTACGTTTGCCAACACAGGGGTAAAGGTGGAGGTGGACCCCGACTGCTTGCCCTACGGTCACAATGGTCTGCCGGGGAGTATCCTCGATATTGCTTTGGGTCATGGGATAGATATTGATCACGCCTGCGGTGGGGTATGTGCTTGCTCCACCTGTCATGTCTTTGTGCGCGAGGGGATGACGGCTTGTAATCCGGCCTCTGAGGATGAGGAGGATATGTTAGATAACGCTCCTCATCTCATGATGGGGAAGTCGCGGCTGGCCTGTCAGTGTGTCCCGGATAGGACACGGGACATCGTGGTGGAAGTCCCCGACTGGAACCGGAACTTGGTCAAGGAAGTGCATTCTTGAGGCCAACCCTGATCCGTGTATTATGCTTCTGTCACTCCGGGGAAACGGGATGAAGATTTTTGTTTATCACACACCAGAGCTCGTACCCACCCAGAGCTTGCCGGATTGCGCTGTGGTTATTGATGTCCTGCGGGCCACTTCCACGATTGCCACGGCCTTACACAATGGAGCAGCGGGTATCCGGGCTTTCGCGGACCTAGAGGAGTTGCAACAGACAGCGGCGAGTTTTGCGCTGGGGACCTGTCTGAAGGCGGGAGAGCGTGGCGGAAAAGGCGTGCCGGGTTTTGAGATGGGGAACTCGCCCTTTGAGTACACGCCTGAGCGGGTCACAGGGAAGCGGATTTTGATGAGCACCACCAACGGTACCCGTGCCCTCCAAGCGGTTCAGAAGACGACCGTGGTCATTACAGCGGCTTTTATTAACCTCGGCGTGGTCCGCAATTTCCTTAAACAAGAAGAGTTCCAGACCGTCTGGCTGGTCGGTTCGGGCTGGGAGGGTAGTTATTCCCTCGAAGACACGGGCTGTGCGGGGGCGGTGGCCTGGGAACTAGGGGAGCCGGGGAATGATGAGACGGTTGCCGCCTGTGCGCTCTATGGTCAGTGGCAAGGGGACCTGTTGGGATTACTGAAACAGGCGAGCCACGGTCAACGGTTACTGGGGCTGGGGTGCTTAGAAGACCTCAAGTATTGTGCCGATGCGGGGCGGTTGAACGTGTTGCCCCGGCAGAATGATGAAGGATATTTGGTGGGGACTTACCTATGACACGGCTCAGCCAGAGTTTCTTTGTGACCCAGCGCGAGGCTCCCAACGATGCGGTAGCCCTCAGCCACCAATTGTTGTTGCGGGGGGGGTACATCCGGGCCTTGGGTCAGACGGCGGGACTTTACACCTACGGGCCGCTCCTCTGGCGAGTCATTCAGAAGATTGAACGAATTATCCGGGCAGAGTTGGACAGCATCCATGCCCAAGAATGCCTCCTGCCTCAGTTACACCCCGCCGAGATCTGGAAGGCTTCCGGGCGGTGGGAGGTCTACCGGGCGGAGGGGCTGATGTTTACGCTCAAGGACGGTACTGGGGAGCAAGCAAGGGAATACGGGCTGGGGCCGACCCATGAAGAAGCGGTCTGTGACTTTGTGTTGGGGAGTCTGACCACCTATCGGCAACTGCCCTTCACGCTCTACCAAATCCAAACGAAGTTTCGCAATGAGCGTAGGCCCCGGTTTGGGCTGATGCGCGGTCGTGAATTCATCATGAAGGATGCCTACTCGTTCCACGCCAATGAGGAAAGTCTCAAGGCGACCTATCGGGATATGTACGGAGTGTACACCCGGATTTTTGAACGGACGGGGCTTAATTTTCGGGCGGTGGAAGCGGATTCCGGGGCGATTGGTGGGTCGGGGAGCCATGAGTTTATGGCCCTAGCCGAGATTGGCGAGGACACGATCCTCTATTGCGACGAGGCGAATTATGCTGCCAACGTCGAAAAAGCCCGTTCTCTACCGCCAGCAGCAGTTCCTGCGGCGAATCCTGGTCCTCGTGAGAAAGTCGCCACACCGGGTCTCAAAACTGGCCAACAACAGGCGGAACGCCTAGGCATAGATGTCACCCAGATTGTTAAAAATATTCTCTACTTGGCCCTCAAGGACGGCCAAGAGTTCCCGGTCTTGGTCAGTATCCGGGGCGACCGTCAGGTGAATGAGACCAAGGTCAAAAACCAAGTCCAAGCGTTGGACCTGCGTTTACCCTCAGAAACAGAGGTTCTCGCCCTGACAGGTGTACCCACGGGCTTCCTAGGACCCAATGCCTTGAAAACGGGCGTACATTTAGTAGACCCCACGGCGGCTGAGTTGCGGTTCTTCAGCACGGGTTGTAACGAGCCGGACTACCACTGGACTGCCGCCAATTGGCATGAGGACGGGTTAACCCTGGGGAGGGTGGTGGATGTGGACATGGCTCAAGCGGGCGATCGGTGCCATCTTTTGCCTACCGCATTCCTAAAGAGTGCCAAAGGCATTGAACTGGGTCATATTTTTCAGTTGGGAACCAAGTACTCCCAGCCCATGGGCGTGACTTTCGCGGATGAGACGGGCGTTCCCCAACCTGTGCTTATGGGTTGCTACGGAATTGGGGTTTCACGGTTGGCGGCGGCTTTAGTGGAGCAGTCCCACGACGCGGACGGCATCATCTGGCCTGTTGCCATCGCCCCTTACCATGTCCATCTCGTCATTCCCAATCTCAACGACCAAGACCAGCAACGGTTTGCTCAGAAGGTTTACCGAGACCTGCGCGACTTCGGGGTTGAGGTCTTACTTGATGACCGGGACGAGCGGGCGGGGGTGAAGTTTAAGGATGCGGACCTAATTGGTTTACCCTACCGTTTGACCGTGGGCCGGGACTTGAAGGCGGGGTTTGTGGAAGTCCGTGACCGTCGGACGGGTAAGACGGAGAAGGCCCCGGTCAATGAAGTGGTGAGTTATCTGGTGGGTCTGATCCGCGAGGGCGGGGCTGACACCGTTCCCCCGCTAGGCTAGAAGTAGCACTCTTGGGGGCGACCATGGCACACTTCACCCAACGCCGCGCTGAGAACGTAGTGGGCGATCTCTACGTGGACCACACCTGTATTGACTGTGACACCTGTCGTTGGATGGCCCCGGAGATTTACCGCCGGGTGAATGGGTTATCCGCAGTCCACCACCAACCCACCAACGAGCAAGAACGCCTAGCGGCCCTCCAAGCTCTCTTGGCCTGTCCCACTGCCTCCATCGGAACCGTCGCTCCGCCCCAGGATATCAAAGCTGCCCAGTCCAGTTTTCCGGTGGCGATTGCGGGTCCAGTCTCCCATTGCGGGTATCACAGTGAAGATTCCTACGGCGCGGCGAGTTATTTGATCCAGCGGCCCGGGGGCAATGTGCTGGTGGATTCGCCCCGCTTCGCCGCCCCTTTGGTCAAGCGTCTGGAAGCCTTGGGTGGCTTGCAGTATTTGTATCTGACCCACCGTGACGATGTGGCGGACCACCAACGGTTCCACGACCACTTTGGCTGTGAACGGATTTTGCACCAAGACGACATCACGACCGATACTCGCGCCGTGGAACATATCCTGACCGGGACTGAGCCCATCCAATTTACGACTGACCTGACGATCCTGCCCGTGCCCGGTCACACCCGGGGCCACACGGTCTTGCTCTTTCAAGAATTTCTGTTCACGGGCGATCACTTGGCTTGGTTTGAGACGGAGCAACAGTTACGTGCTTTTCGGGGAGCCTGTTGGTACTCTTGGCCTGAGTTGGTGGCGTCGAGTCGTCGTCTCCTAAATTACGAATTCACCTGGGTCCTGCCCGGTCACGGCAGACGTTACCAAGCTCCCAATTTCATGGTCATGCACGAAAAACTTGTTGAAGGTCTCGCCTGGATGGAGACGGTTTGACGTTAGTGGTTGCCGTGGTCTCATCCTAGGGAGTAGGATAGGCACAGTTACCTGTCAATCTCCTGCACCACGTACTCCTGGAGTCCCGCTTGCTTTATCCCACGGGCAACAAAGAATGTAATCCGGGGGTTTGGGGAGAGGAAGCTGGGAATGGAGCAGAGGTTTTGCTAATCAAGGTTTTCTGTCACAGCCTACGCATCGGTCAGACCAGAGTGCAAAGCTCTTGGGCAGCGGCCCGTGCTGAAGTGGTACTGAATTTGATATCCCTTGCTGGGGCACCGGAAGCAGTTTAACTGCTCGTTAGCCCAAACTTTGAACGGTCTATACCAGCTTTACAACCACACGTCGAAGGACAACTGATTTATGGCATTGACCAACACGAACGGGGCCTCCTCCGTACAGATTATTTCCATGGGTGGCTTGGGTGAAATCGGAAAGAACACTTGGCTCTTCCGTTATGAAGACGAGATTTTGATGCTGGATGGGGGGCTGTCGTTCCCCTCCTCCGAGATGCTCGGGGTGAATATCGTTCTCCCGGATATGACTTGGCTCCAGGAAAACCAGGAAAAAATTGTGGGCATGGTCGTCACCCACGGGCATGAGGACCACATCGGCGGTATCCCTTACCACCTGCAACGCTTGACGATTCCCCGGATCTGGGGACCACGCCTCGCGATGTCGCTCTTGGAAGGCAAGCTCAAGGAGACTGGGCTTTTGGGCCGGGTTAATATCACGCGGGTTGGTCCCCGTGACAAGATCCGGGCAGGTCGCTATTTCGAGGTGGAGTATATTCACAACACCCACTCGATTGCCGACAGCTATACCCTCGCCATCACCACTCCCGCTGGCGTGATTATCCACTCTGGGGACTTCAAGTTTGACCATACTCCGGTGGACGGTCGGACCTTCGACTACCAACGGTTAGCGGAATACGGCGAGAAGGGCGTGATGTGCCTCATCTCGGATTCCACCAACGCTGAAGTCCCAGGATTCACGCCCTCAGAGCGGGCCGTTTTCCCGAACTTGGACCGCGAATTTGCCGCTGCCAAGGGCCGGATTATCCTGACGACCTTCGCCTCCTCGATTCACCGGGTCAACATGACCCTGCAACTAGCGCAGAAGCATAACCGGGTAGTGTCAGTCCTCGGGCGTTCGATGCTCAACGTAATGGCGACCGCCAAGCAATTGGGCTTCATCACCTACCCGGAAGAACTACTGCAACCGATCCACGTCTGCCGTACTCTGCCCGATAACCAAGTCCTAATCTTGACCACGGGTTCGCAGGGTGAGCCGTTGGCAGCGATGACCCGGATCGCTAAGGGTGAACACAAACAGGTCTCGATCAAGCAGGGCGACACGGTAATTTTCTCGGCGAACCCAATTCCCGGCAACACGATCCCCGTGGTGCGGACGATTGACAAGCTGATGGAACTCGGTGCCCAGGTCATCTACGGCAAAGAGAAGGGGATTCACGTCTCCGGTCACGGTGCGCAGGAAGACCACAAGATGATGCTGGCCCTGACCAAACCCAAATTCTTCTTCCCGGCCCACGGTGAATTGCGGATGCTGCGTGCCCATGCCCGCACCGCGATGTCTATGGGGGTCCCCGAAGAACGGATTGTGATTGCGATGAACGGCGATGTGATTGCCGTCTCAGCCAACGAGATTAAAGTCGTGGACCGCGTGCGCTCTGGGGTTGAGTTACTCGACAGCTCCCGCGTCGGGATTGTTGAACCCACAGTTCTCAAGGACCGTCAACGCATCTCCGAAGAGGGCATGGTTGTGGTCGCCGTGGCGGTCAACAACCAGGGTCAGATCCTCGCTGCACCCTCGGTGACCGTCCGGGCTGTCGCTCGGACGCCAGGGATGCAAAAACTGGAGCAAGACCTCGCCCAAACCACCGGTATGACCGTCCTCAACGGTTGGTCTACCTTTGCTCGGGCCGGGGGCGTGGACTGGGAAGGTCTGCGCGTTGCGATCGAGAAGGCGGTCCAAGTTAAGCTCCGCAACTACTTACCGAGCCGCCCCTTGGTCTTGATTCAACTCCAGACAACGGGCGGTCCTATTACCACGACTGCACCGGAACTACCCGCTCTGGCCCTCGCTATGGCGATCGCACCCGAGCCCGTGGCTCCGCCTAGTTTGGAGGGGCGCATCCGCCGCCGCCGCACTGAAGTCGCCCCTGGGTAAGCTGAGTTGAAGTATCCCCTCGCGCTTAGCGGGGGGATTTTACTTAGGTACGAGTAGACCAGCGAGTAAGATGAAAAAGCTGACTTCGTATCTTGTATGACCCTTTCCCAGCCAGATGCTGAGCAAGAACCCCTCGCCACAACAACCCTAGAAGACGAATTCCCCGATGAAGTGGAAATGTCCCTCCTCGACCACTTGGGTGAGTTGCGGGGGCGGTTATTTTGGGCGGTGGGGAGTGTGGTGGTCACGACAGTGGGTTGCTTTGTCTTTACTGAACCGCTACTACGTTTCCTTCAGCAGCCTGCTCTCACTTTGGGCGTCAAGTTTATCCAGACCACACCGGGCGAGATCTTCTTTGCTTCCTTGAGTGTGGCGGCCTACTGCGGGATTTTGCTGGCTTCCCCGGTGGTCTTATTTCAAGTTATTCAATTTGTCTTGCCGGGATTGAGTCGTCGGGAGCAGCGGTTTGTCAAACCCGTGGTGGCGGCCTCGGGGGTTTTATTTCTGATTGGTTTAGCCTTTGCGCGTTATGTCTTGATCCCAGCGGCTCTTAACTTCTTTGTCGGCTACGGTGAGTCTATTGCCGAACAGAACTACACCATCGGGGCCTATTTTAACTTTGTGTTTGTCTTGATGCTGGGTACGGGGGCAATTTTTCAGTTGCCGATTCTCCAGGTCGGTTTGGGGCTGGCGGGGGTAATCAACTCCACGCGGATGTGGAAGCTCTGGCGGTATGTGATTCTGGTTTCCTTTGTGATTGGGGCGGTGGTTACGCCCTCGACGGACCCCTTGACCCAAACCTATCTCTCGGCGGCGGTTTTTGTCCTCTATGCCCTCGGGGTCGGGGTCTTGAAGCTGTTGGGCCGCTGATGAGCCCATTTTTGGGCTTGGTGGGGGACCCGGTAGGCCATAGTTTGTCTCCGGTGATGCACAATGCGGCCTTGGCACATTTGGCCTGGGCCTGGGTATATCTGCCTTTTCAGGTTCCCAGTGCTGAACTAGAAGCGGCAGTACGTGGGTTGTGGAGCTTGGGTTGTCGGGGGTTCAACGTTACGATTCCCCATAAACAGACGGTTATTCCCTACTTAGCTGGGCTGAGTGAGGCGGCAATGAAGCTGGGCGCGGTCAATACCGTGGTCCGTACCCCGGCGGGTTGGTGGGGCGAGAACACGGATTATCTAGGCTTTGTGGCCCCCCTCAAGACCTTAATTCAGCGGGAACACGCGCTCATCCTCGGTAGTGGCGGCGCGGCCCGGGCGGCAATCTATGGCTGTCAACAGTTGGGTTTCTCGTCTATGACCGTCTGGGGCCGTAACTCGGCGGCTCTCCAACAACTCCAGCGTGACTTTCCCACTATTCAACCCCTGACCGTCCTCACCCCAGCGGTTTTGAACCGGACTAGTCTCGTCGCTAACAGTACGCCCTTCGGCATGGCGGGTCATCCCCAGGCCCTCGCTTCGCCCCTCACAGACCTTGAAATGAACCTCCTCCCGGCGAATTGCTGGGTCTACGACCTGGTTTACACGCCGAGCATTACTCCATTACTCCAACAGGCTAGCCAGCGGGGACTCAGGATTGAGGGGGGGCTGGGGATGTTGGTGGAGCAGGCGGCCCAAGCCTTGACCCTGTGGACCCAGACCCCCGCGCCGACGGAATTGATGCGGACGGCGGCGGCCCATCAATTGCAACTAACAAAAACGGACCTTGCTGGTCCAGTAATTGCACCGGAGTCACCCGCTCGACCATCGTGAGGTCTATTTGGCGGACAATCATCTGCACTGGGCGGTTGCCTAGAGACACTAACAACTGCTGGAGTTCTTCTTCATCGGCTGGATTATAGAAGGCACGACGGGCATAAAAGGGCGGAACGTAGGTTCTGGGACCGAAGAAAACCAGCGCGGCAGGATTGTCCTTGAGTCCACGCAGCATGGTGATGGTACTGCCCTGGGCGTAGTCTCCGAAACGTTGGATGTGAGAGAACCAGACAAGGTTGACGGTCATCAGGGTCGCCCCTCCCAAGACCGCGACCCCCCGTCGAATTTGCTTCCCCGCTAGGAGCCACCCCCCCACTATCGTGCCCAGCCACAATAAAGCACCGGGTAGATAGGTCCAGATGGGCCAAGTAACGGGCAAGTTGATGTAGGCCAAGGCTAGGGGGTCGTCCTTGAGATATGGATACAACAGATCAATATGCTGCCCGACATAGGTGACCAAGCTCGGCACCGCCCCCAGCAAAATCCCGGTCAACCCTAAACAGCCCAACTCCAGCGGGTGAGGGCGTTGGCGGCGACTAATTAGGTAATCCAGGCGCAGGGCAGCGAAGAAACTCCCCGGTAGGTACAGCAGTGAGGTGTAATGGGGCAGTTTGGTCTGGACCACCAATGAGAAGATGAGCAACACCACCGCGAACCAGACCAAGGCGAGGTCCTTAAAACGTCTCAGGGGTTCCTCCACCTTGAGAGCCATCCCGCTGACCGTGAAGACAGCAAAGGGAAAGCAACCTAGACCAAAGACGATTAAATGATAGAAATAAGACCCAGGATGCCCGTCACTTGAAGCCGTAATCCGCCGTTGGTACTGAAGAAACGACTCTACAAACCAAGGTCCGTGGATCAGCGTCTCAGCAGCAAACCAACTACCAGCCAGAGCCAACGTTCCCAGCACGAAAGCCAAGAGCCCACCCAGGGAAGGCAAGGGTTTACGGTGCCAAAGCTTGTAGAGGACAAAAATACTCCCGACGAGAACCAGAGCTGAGGGTCCCTTAGTCGTCACCGCCAACCCCAGAGCCAGAGCCGCCCCCGCCGCCCCCCACCAACTTTGCGTCTGGTCCCAGATAAA
>NZ_JAAXLT010000072.1 GCF_013285555.1 Candidatus Cyanaurora vandensis
TGGGGTCGCAGGATTAAAAATAAAGGTAATTCTATAAATGCAAGTTAGATGCGTGTCAGCTTAGTCCTATTTGTCCAAAAATGTGGCTAGAGGGGATAAATTTGGACCAGAAAAACCTTGAAGACGTAGAATCTTTAAGACAAAAAGGAATACATTTTGGAAAATCTACTTAGCTCAACTTAGATAAATCAATCTCAGGAAATCAGAGAAAAAATCAGAACAAGCATATGGTTCTTCACTAATTACAACACGTTTATTAATGATTACAGCACTTGCGGATCTACAAACCTTTAAAATAGGTGTACCAGGAGAAACAAACGAAAAGCTGGGTGAAACTTTAATGCTTATAACTGTTTTTTGGCAAGGGCAATTCTGCACTGAGCAGTTGCAGAGAGGCAGATAGCCACTCAATAAACCGGGAGTAACTGACCAGACCGGGAAAGGCTGTGCGCCAAGATTGACAAACCGGCTGGGTATAAAAAGCTTTGAAGTGGCGGTAGGCGGATTGATGGAAGGCAATCACAATGGTCATCATCTCGCTGAGGCCCAGCGCGCGCGATTGTGGTGCTTCAGGCTGTCGGGACGGCGTAAAGGTTGGGCAGAAGTCATCGCCAGGGCAGAAGAGGGCTTCTAGACTGGGCATGGGCGGTGCTTCCCGGTTTGATGTGTGGGAGGGGGCCGCCGCTTGCCGTACACTGAGGAAGCACCACACGCGGACTGGGATGGACACAGAAGCTTTTACTACTGCTAAGCAATTGGCTCACTACCTCGCGGGGAGCTTCTCCAATGAAGAACAATTTAAACAGTTCGATGGTCAGGATACCCAGCGCAACTCGCTCAACTCGGTTTCCGATGTCCATGCCCTCGTCCGCTTGGATATCTTGCCCGCGCCCGCTTTGCATAACTTGAGTCCCCTCGTTTTTTATTTCCGCCAAGAGATCCATATCAACCAGATTCACATGAAGCGATTGCGGGTCCTCGAACTCGTCGCGCTCTCCCCGCAGGCGACCAAACTCAGAATGCATCTGCTACCCCAGGCCCAGAGCGATTTACTGCTCATCCAACCCTTACTCACGCTTCAACAACAAGTCGTCTCTGCTGCTGACTTGACCACAGATGACTGTTGTAATGTGACCTATTACTGGAACCCTGAGACGGATATATTCGCGGGTGAACTGCCACCGCGTCAGTGTAGTACCTGTTTGAATGGTTCGGCATATATCACGGTCCATGAGCAGATTGGTCAGGGCCAGATTGAAATTGCCGAACGGTTCTATGACAGTCAAGACCAACAGGTCTTCGGGGTGAAGAGTGTCCCCTATATTTATCGTCATCTTTAACGGTAAATACGGCTAGCTCCTGGGAGTGAAGTAGCGTAAAATCCGGAAGGTCTGCTAAGTAAAGTCATGCTCAATCTTTACAAACTGGTTGCTGTAGCTACCGCGCTAATCCTAACAACCCCCGTCCTGGCCTACGTCCAATCTGTTAACTCCCCGATGCTCAAGGTCTATCAGTACGCCCTAGAGCCTGGGGAACAGGAAATCCAGGCCCTAGGCCGCGCTAATTTCCCAATTAAAGTCTATCTTGATCCCCTGATTAACCAAGGGCGGGGCACTGCCCACCATCCCCACCATCTGACGCTCAGGGTCTACCTCAACAATGTGCCGACAGAGACTACATGCCAAGACCTCCATCAAGGGCATGGCTGCCAGCCGACCCAAGCGAGAAACCGGGCACGAGGGGCAGAGGAACCGATCTGATGGCAATGAATACATGAACTTACCATAACAATTCCGCAGGGATACCTCCCATCGCAGTTCTCTCTAAGTCGTAGAACTATCTTCTAGGAGGGGCAAGTCTGCTATATTCAAAGCCTTTGTATTCACTGGTTAACCAAAGAACATGGAAGGACACCCCCTGATTCTTGATCCAAACGCGAAGTCCGCAGATGCTGACTTACCAGCGTTTCTTGCACGGCCCTCTGGCGCACCTGTGTATTGTGGGTTCCCCATCATCGAAGAGTCGCAAACAGACGGTTGGTTTATGGAGCCATCACTGCTTTTGAAGGGTTAGAGCAAGAAGAAGAAGGTGATGGCTTTGTCATTGCGCCTGATGGTACTCGCGCTGGCGTGGTTTGGCCCATCGAACATCCTGAGTTTGAAGTGATAAGGCCGCCTGAAGCAGACCGCTGAGGTGTCTACGCGGTTCGGTTTCCAAAGCCAGTTTCATCGCACAAGACCTCATTGAAAATTTCCGGGCAGTTCTCCCGTTATTTAAAAAGCAGTATGAGAGTATTGGAAATAAGGGTTAACTAGGCACTAGAGCCAATGCCTACAGCAGACGTGGCTCACCTTTAACGTTAGATTTCAGGAGGCCTCTACGTGGAACGAACTTGGCGTGATGCAATTGTCCGTGTGTTGCAAGAAGCACGGATACCTCTTGAGTACGCCGAAATTTCAGAACGAATACTTACACAGGGCTACTATCAGACTGATGGCGCAACACCTCATTCAACAGTGAATGCACAGATAAACGGGTCCATAAAGTACGAAGGCGATAAGTCGCCCTTCATCAAGGTAGGGCGCGGTGTGTTCGGGCTAAAGGAAACGGCATCATCGGTAACCACTACCACTCCAACTGTGCCAGTGACGACACTGCCTCCAGTCACCGAGAAAGACGTTGAAAATTCAGACTCAATCATTCGAGCGTTTGGAATGTACTGGCAGCGAGATTTAGTGGTTTGGCGTAATGAACCGAAGATGTACGGTAAGCAACAGGCAATGGCAATGGCTATTGATTTTGGCAAGCAGAAGGGAATCTATATACTTTACGACCAACACACGGTTGTATATGTAGGTAGGTCAATTGATCGACCGCTCGGAAAGCGACTATGTGAACACACAATTGACCGACTTAGTAGTCGCTGGAATCGATTTTCTTGGTTCGGTCTGCTCGACGTTACATCGGAAGGTGGTCTGGATAAGGCTTCTGTCGCTATAAATCTTGCAGCGATGATTGGTACGCTAGAGGCACTACTGATCGAGTCGCTTGAACCGCCGCAAAATCGCAAGCGGGGAGACGGCTTTTCGGCAGTAGAATACATTCAAGATGTTGATCCAGAATTTCAGGAGCGTAAGATTCAAGACACGCTTAGAGCTATTGAACAGAAAATGCGGGGTAGTTCATAGTAAAACAGAAACCTTCGTTGCATTGGATTACCTGCGATGAGAGGAGTCAGTCCCGCTAAATCTAGGGTATTACTGGAAGATTGACCCTAGGACTTGACTGTGGTTTTTGTGCAAGTGTTGGTGGACTGCCCGACGACAGACCGTCTCTTTACCTATACCTGGACCGGGGAAGTCCAGCCGGGAGATGGAGTCTGGGTACCGTTTGCGGGGCGGAGTCTGGGGGGGATCGTCGTCTGTGTCCTAGAGGATGCACCCGTCCTGGACACTCCCCTCAAAGCCGTCGAGAGTATTCTGCATCGGGGTTTTTTGCCGTCCGCTTATTGGCAATTGTTGGCGCGGGTGGCTCACTATTATCACGCCACGCTTTGGCAGGTAGTCCAATGTGCCCTCCCGCCGGGCTTACTCAGCCGTGCCCAACGCCGGGTCGAACGGCTGACGGGTGAACCCACCTTACTCCCGCCTGCCGCTCAGACCCTCTGGACCCATCTCAGCCGTTATCAGCAACGGGATGTGGCTTGGCGTGAACTGCGTAAACACGTCCCCCGCTTAGAGCAAGGACTACGGGAACTCGAACAACGGGGCCTCGTGCGCTCCTACTTGTATACGCCGCCCCCGCCCCGCCCCCAGCAACAGACCA
>NZ_JAAXLT010000073.1 GCF_013285555.1 Candidatus Cyanaurora vandensis
ACGACGCTCCTTGCCCGACAGTCGTTGCAAGAGTTCTCGGCATCGTCGCCTTGTACTCCTTGTACCTTTCGAGGCTTTTTGTTGAAGTGTCGCTCTCAAATTGGCGTGGTGGTCACGCACTTTAGTCAACTGCTGTCCATTCCATTGGCCTCCGGCACTGGTGTGAGCGATATCGGTTCTTCCCAGGTCAACCCCAAGGCAATCCACAGGCTCTTTAACGGTGGGTGGCAAGGGTTTAACTTGAATTTGGATGTAGTAACTGCCATCCTTGCGTTTGTTCAAGGTGGCAGAAGTCGGTTGCTGACCTTTGAGCAAGCCCCGTTGATAGTTGCCAAGGGCAAGTCTGAAATGCTCCCGACTGTCCAAAAGCGTCAAACTAACGGTCCAATCCTTTGCTTTGAAAGAGAAGATTCTTGCATCGTAGTCAATGCTGGTAGGAACAAAGTTCTTGATAACAGCATTTTTTATCCGAGCGGTTTTGCGGTTAGCGCACACCCGAGCGATAGCGCGAATGGTCAGGTTAGCCGACAATCCAAACAACGCTCTGACCTGTGGATACACTTGCTTCTGCATCGTGGTCTTATTGGTCAGTCTCTCAGGAGTGCTGAGATTAATCCAAGTACAAGCATCTGCAAAAGCTTTGAGGGTCGCCTCAATCTTTACGACTTGTTCGGGCGACGGGTTGAGCTTGCAGGATACAGTAAGGGCTTAGTTCATAGCTCTATGATACCTCACCCATTCTTGTTGTACGCAAGAGGGTAAAGCTCAGGGGTATTGAACTCTGTCGCCTTGCGCTCCTATTCCTCCCCATGCCTGAAGGCAGGGGCTTCCCAGAGGTTGTGGTGACAAAAGAAAAGCCCCAAGAGATTCCCCCTAGCCCCCCTTAAAAAGAGGGGGAAAGAGTCTACTTGAGTCGCTTTGCCCAACAAACTCAGGACTGACGTAGAGCAAGAGGAGTCGGTCGGATAGCAGAGCCGTGACCTGCCCCTCAGCCCATGAGTTTTACTAAACTCGACTACTACCAATACTTGTTAACTTCCCGAGTCAACTATACCCTGACCTATTTGGCTAACCAGGAGTACAGCGTCCACTGGAAAGTCGCGGAGTTTCACCCCCCTGCTCCCGGGAAACTTGGTCCGCGAGATTTAGGGAATAACGACAAACGGACTGTCACTAGGACCGGTACCGCTCGGGTTGGTCACAGTCAGTGGACCCGTAGTCGCACCCACTGGAACTATTGCCTGAAGTTGGGTGGCTGAGAGGACGGTGAAGGGGGCCGGGGTACCGTTGAAGGTAACGGCGGTGGTTGTGGTGAAGTTGCGTCCCGTCAGGAAGACGGTCGTACCCATGGTGCCCGAAGTCGGCGCGAAACTCGTGAGAGCGGCTCGGGGTACCGTGATGTTGAAAACCACCGGGACATTATCTTGAAAGGTATCCGTCGTGGCGATATCCAGGTCCCCATCCCCATCCCAGTCACCCACCGCCACTGCCTCTGAGTTGTAGCCAGTAGTAACACTTTGGGGCGTATTGAACGTACCATCTCCATTGTTGGCAAGGACATTCACGTAGTAGGTGAAAACTTCACCCACGATTAAGTCCAAGTCACCGTCTTGGTCTAGGTCGCCAAGCGTAACGGAACCAGGATTACCGTCACTCCCTGGACCCTGAAGATTAACCGGTTCGGGCGGGGCAAATACGCCAGTGCCATTGTTGCGGAGGACTGAGCTGTTAAAGGAGTTTCCGTTTGCCGTAGCGAGGTCCAAGTCGCCGTCGCCATCAAGGTCCCCAGGAGCAAGGGAGTTAGCATTGCTGTCGGCTAGGCTCAACAATGGGGGTGCAAATGTGGCATTGCCATTATTTTTGAAGACCGCAAGCTCCCCAAAGGCACTCAATACCGCTAAATCTTGGTCCAAGTCGCCGTCTAAGTCCGCGCTGGTAATGGCTAGGGGGGAGTATGCCGTAGCGAGCGTGTGGGGGATGAAGGTGCCGTTACCGTTATTTTTGAGGACTGTGACAGTATCCAAGTCGCGGTTTGTGGCGGCGAGATCCAAATCCAGGTCCCCATCTAGGTCAGCCGCCGTGAGACCAATGGTAAAGCCCGTGGTTAACTGTTGGGCGGGGGAGAAGGTGGCTACCCCACTGTTAAACAATACATAGGTTCCGTCGGAGGTAGTGAAGGCGAGGTCGAGGTCCCCATCCCCGTCCAGGTCCCCCACCTCACTCTCAAACGGCGAGTTGAAAGGCTCTGTACCCAGGGGAAAGTCACCACTATTAACGAAAGTACCGTTGCCAGCATTGAGCAAGACAGTAATCAAACTGGGTTGGGGAGCAACATTACTGGCTGTAACGAGGTCCAAGTCACCATCCCCGTCTAGATCGCCTCGGTCAATTACAACCGGGGTTGCTGTGACGGGGTAATCTACGGGCGGGGTGAAGACCAACAGGGGTGCCGTGACGGTGAAGTCAAGCGGGCTGGTTGCCGTCCCCTCTGAGGTTGTGACGGTAACGGGACCGGACTTGGCCCCCTCGGGCACCAGAGCCGTGAGTTTAGTGTTTGAGTTCACCACAAAGACCGCCGGGGCTCCATTAAAGCTGACCGCGCTGGTCGTGCTGAGCCGGGTCCCATTGATGGTTACAACCGTGCCGACAAATCCACGCTGGGGACTCAGGGCGACAATCGTCGGGGTAGCAGTCCGCATAAAGCTGGTGGTGCTCGTCGCCGTGCCGCCCGGATTGACGACGGTAATGGGGCCACTGGTCAATTCTGGGGGGGCTACCGCCAGGAGTTGAGTATCGGAGATGACCTGAAAAGGCGCGTTAGTCCCATTGAATTGCACCGCTGTGGCTGACCCGAGGTTAGTCCCAGTAATCGTCACTACGGTCCCAACGCCGCCACCCGTCGGCGTGAAGCTGCTGATACTGGGGGCAAAGGTGGCGGTGGTATTGAACAGAACCGAGACGTCGCCGTAAATACTGTTCGCCACCACTAGGTCTAGGTCGCCCCCCTGGTCCAAATCCCCCGTCGCCACACTTACCGCACCATTCCCAGCGGCGAAAACGAGAGGCCCCGTGAAGGTACTGTCCCCCTGGTTGGTCAAGACCGTCACGTTATCGCTGTAACGGTTAGCTATGGCTAAATCTAAGTCATCATCACCATCGAAGTCCCCCGCCGCAATCTCAGACGGTCCATTCCCCGCCGCTGTGAACACGGGGCTAGCCAGGGTGCCATTCCCTTGATTGCGGAGGACCGCCACGTTGTCGCCTTTGTTGTTTGCGGTGGTCACATCCAGGTCGCCATCTCCGTCCAAATCCGCCAGCGTAACGCCCCGTGGTCCATCTCCGGCGGTCACCGCCGTGGGGGTAGCGAAGGTCGCGTTGCCGTTGTTGGCTGCCACCGAAACTGTATCGTTGTCGAGGTTGGCGGTAACGAGGTCTAGGTCCCCGTCGCCATTGAGGTCACCGATGGCTAGACCCCGGGGATTACGCCCGACGCCAAAGGACTGCCCAGTGGTAAAAGTAGCATTGCCATTGTTGCGTAATACCTGCACCCGGTTGTTGCCGGCAGAGCTAAAAGCCAAGTCCAGGTCACCATCACTATCCAGGTCCCCACTGACGATGGCGTAGGGATAGCCGACGGGGGTAAAGATGCGCTCGCCGGAGCCAAAGGTCCCATTACCCCGGTTCTTCAACAGCGTTACTGAGGGTGAACCGAAAACCTGGGAGCTTGAGGTCAAGGCAACATCCAGGTCGCCATCCTCATCAAAGTCGCCCAGCGTTAAGTCCGTGAGCAAGTAATTGGTACTGGGGAACAGGAATTGGCTGCGGTTGGTGAAAGTGCCGTTCCCATTGTTGAGCGAGGTGGTGACGCTGGAATCGTAGTAGCGGTCATAGATAGCTGACCCTGTAACAAAATCCAGGTCGCCATCGTTATCTAAGTCACCCGTCACAACTACCACGGGACGGTCGCGGATATTGACTGTTTGCGCTGGGCTAAAGTCAATCTGCGCCTGTACAGAGACCGTTAACATCAAAGTTGCCGCAAGCCCCAAGGCTGAGCGACGGAAATGACACCAGGAATTCTTGCTGAGCATAGCCGTGTTCCTTGCCAGTTGGGTGAGCCTCAGCCACATACTACGTCTTACACGGATAGTTGTAAGTCGTCCTAAACACATCCGCCACCCAGCCAAGATGCGCAAGCTAAATATCCTGTATAGCAGCCCTACAGGAATTGTAAAAAGCGTCGGGCGGCTCAACCACCGCCCCCAATCCCCAGCCCTTCCCCTGCAAGCAGGGGAGCAAGAATAAGAGCCTTTTTGCCTTGGTCCCCCGTTCACGGGGCGGCGGGGCGGCGGTTGGCGAGCTACTGAGATTTTATAATTCAACTCGGATTGCTATAGCTGTTCCTGCTGGTAATAAATCTGGGGCGGAACAAACTGAAACTGGCTCAAGTCTTGGTCCGGTAATTCATGTAGGGCATCTAGGACCTCCCCACTTGCTTGAACCAAGCCCGCAACATCTACACCCAGGTATTCCGGCAAAAAGTAATCCAACCGCTCAATCCCTTGCCCTAATAAGGTGACCGCCCCCGCCCAGTTCTGATTTTCGAGATGATAGTAGGCCACGGCTAACTGTAAAATCCCCTGATAAAAGAGGCGTAACGGTTGACCCGACTCCATCCACAGAGCCTCTAGGGTGTCGTGGCAGGCATAGTAGTCCCGGTGGTTAAACTGGTCCAATCCCTGCCAAAACTGCGCTGGGACCATCAGTCGTGATACGAGACTTCCACTCGTTCAAAAACCTGTTGGGTCCCGGCGAAACTATTGTCCGGGGTCAAAAATAATAGACAGTGGCATTCTTTGCGTTCGCGCATCGGGACACAGGGGCAGTTCCAGTAGGCCACTTTGACCTCGGCTTCCTTATCTGCGTAATAGCGACAGGGGCACAGGGGCGAACCCAGTTCATCCTTATGCTTGGCGAGGCCCTCGACCACCGCCGCTGTCACCACCGGGTCCACACAGAAATAGGTCTCCGACTTGCGAGCATATTGCTCAGAGAAGTGGATCATGGCCTCCAGGCTTTCCTGACTCGCTTTATTCTCGCCCCGACTCATTGCTGTACCCCGTTGTTGCACTCTTTCACTTTAGGTCAAGGGATCAACTTTCTCAAGCTGCCTCAGCTGCGGAATTCAGGGTCTGGGGGCAACTGCCAGAGGACCTTACGGACGGCCTGGACAACTTGTTCTTGCTGGTCTTGCGTCAATTCCGGGAAGATCGGTAAAGACAAAACCTCACGGGCAACTTGTTCCGTGTGGGGTAAACTCCCAGCCTCATAACCCAAATGACGGTAAGCGCGTTGCAAGTGAATGGGAACTGGATAGTAGACCATCGTACCGATGCCCAACTCACGCAGTAACTCGACCACCCGCTCCCGATGACCGACCCTGAGGGTGTACTGATGATAAGTGTGGCTGGAATAGGGAGCGCAGTAGGGCGTAACAACCGGGAGGTCCGCAAAGACTTGGTTATAGAAATCAGCAATCTTGGCTCGTTGCTGGTTCCATTGGGCGAGATGGGGGAGTTTCAAGCGCAGCACTGCCGCCTGTACCTCATCCAAGCGGGAGGTATAACCCACTTCCTCGTGGAGATAGCGGGTTTTTTGCCCGTGGGTCCGCAACTGCCGGACTCGTGACTTGATCCCCAAGGAGGACGTGACCACCATCCCACCATCGCCGAAACAACCCAGGTTCTTGGTGGGATAAAAACTCAAACACCCCGCTAGTCCCCAACTCCCTACTGCCCGGCCCTGATACAAAGTCCCGATGGCCTGGGCGCAGTCCTCAATAATGGCTAAGTGGTGCTCTTGACCCAACTTTAGTAAGGGAGCTAAGTCCGCCGCCTGTCCGAAAAGATGGACCGGAAGGATAGCCCGGGTGCGCGGAGTGATACAGCGGGCCACCGATTCCGGGTCCAGGTTAAACGTATGCGGATCAATATCGGCAAAAACCGGGGTGGCTCCACAGTAGGAAATGGCCTCCGCCGTGGCGATAAAACTGAAACTTGCTGTGATCACCTCATCACCGGGACGGATGCCACAGGCCCGCAACACCAAGTGCAGGGCATCGGTTCCCGAAGCCACCCCCATGCCGTAGCGGGTTTGACAGGTCTGGGCCACCGCTTGTTCGAGTGCCTCCCCATGGGCACCGAGGATGAACCGTCCACTGGTTAATAGGTCCGCTAGGGCTTGGTCGAGCGCAGGCCGGAGTTGGGCGGTCTGCTGGCTCAGGTCAAGGATGGGGATCAACTGAGGGCCTCCGCCTGGAAAAGGGTTTCAAATATTCTATGGATGCTATCACAGGACAGGGGAC
Source organism: Candidatus Cyanaurora vandensis (assembly GCF_013285555.1). Lineage (GTDB taxonomy): Bacteria > Cyanobacteriota > Cyanobacteriia > Gloeobacterales > Anthocerotibacteraceae > Cyanaurora > Cyanaurora vandensis. The sequence continues at coordinate 6,365 of NZ_JAAXLT010000073.1, forward strand.
GTAATTTGTGGGGGACAGCGGGGAGGGGACGGTACAATTTTCAAGAAAGCGAGCAAAGGGCCAGCATGGATTTTCCCAAGGATTTGAAATACGTGGATAGCCATGAATATCTGCGGGTTGAGGGCGACCAAGTCACCATCGGCATTACCGCCTACGCCGTAGACCAACTCGGGGATATTGTGTTTGTCCAACTCCCGGAGGAGGGGTCAGAACTGAAGAAAGGCGAGAGTTTCGGCTCCGTGGAATCAGTTAAGGCCGTGGAAGACCTCTATGCGCCCCTGACGGGCCGCATCGTCGCCGTCAATACTGCCGTTATGGATGACCCCGCTACCTTGGGCGATGACCCCTACGAGAATGGCTGGCTCCTCAAAGTCACCCTGACCGACGCCAGTGAACTCGATGATACCCTCACCGTCGAGGAGTATTGCGAACAGATTGGGGTCTAGGACGGTATAGAGGGCGGTACCAAAGGAGCCACCTCTTCTAAAGTCACCATCTGGTCAGTGGTCGCCGGGACCTCAATCAGCCAAAGATAACCCAGGGAGCCGCCGGGTTGGACTTTATCCCAGGCATTTAAGAGGCGGGGTAGGTCGGCTCTCAGGAGTTGTCCGTCCGGGCCGTACTGCTCTAGGGCGGCGATGCAACCAATCGTCGGGTTGGGGAGGTCTACAGGTTGGGGATAGAAGAAACTTGGGTCCTCCCCGCTGCCGTGGATACGGATGAGATTGCGGCCCACTCGACCGGCCCAAAAACTCTGTTCGATGGGCCGATAATCCTGCCAAGAACGGGGCCAGAGACTCCGGTAAATCCCCAAATCCAAGGGCGTATTGGCAGGAACTCCAGGAATAAACTGAGTCGCCCCCGGTTCAAAGGGTAAAAAGACTTTAAACGAAGGGAACTGCCCAAAGGCGCGAAATTCGCTGGGACCCCGTGGCTTCAACCCCTCCAACCGCAGCAGACCCTGGGGGGTCTCGCCACTATTGAAGTTCCAAGCCAGGGGATAGACCGATTTTGCCAGCAGGCTCACCGACCACAACCCTTCTGCCTCCCGCAAGAACTGCCCCTGACCATCCTTGAGGAGACCCAAACAGGGTACAGAACGGTCAGGCCGACACAGTAAATAAAAATGCGGCAGACTGGCAACTTGGTGGTTCAAGAGGTCGCCCAGCGGGGGTAAAGGGACAGTCGGGGCACTCAACTCCTCCAGGGTGGTCCGCAACTGGGGGTCCATGAACCAGAGCGGTAGACGGTCCTTGAGCGGGGCCAGCCAAGGCGTAGGGTCGCTCCCGCCCTTAGTCAAGGTGGTTAAGGCCAAGGCAATAAGACCCGGTTCACGACTAACCTGCAAGATATTTTGTAGTTTTGTCGGAATGAAAGCGTAGGCCGTCCGGGTTTCGGGTTGGACCGGACGGACATAGAGGGCCGCGCTGGTTTTGAGAGCCTGCTGGAGCGTGGGTTGGAGGGCAGGGGCGGGGTTGGGGGTTGCGCCGAGGTCTAGGAGAGCGGCGAGGGCAGCTAAGGCCGGGGGGTCCGTCGGTTGGACCAGCGTCATGCTCCAGAGGACCCCGCGCCAATGGGCCTGCTCAGTGGCGGGGTGGCGGGTGAGGTCATAGTTACTCGGGATGAGCGCGTTACGGGCGGCTTGGCGTTGCTCTAGCCGTTGTGGAGTACTGGCTTGGGGGATGATGACCTGTGCTTGGACGGGTCCCAGGAAGCTACCCCAGAGGAATAAATTCAACCACCGCATTAAATGCTCTCGTTGACAGGCTCTATTCTAAAGGAGTTACCTTATCAGAGCGATAGTGGATTTTTATATTGCCTAAAGGTTCCTGGGGTATTGGGTCTATTAAAATGGGAATAGAACGCGCTACTTCAACAGGAATACTACCGTGCTGTCCATCTCGTTGCAGTGTCCCAATGCAGTACCGGCAGACGGGTCCAGTGTGGTATTTATCTCCCTACGACGAGCTGTCCATAGCCCTAGTGTCTTGAGCTTTTCCTCTACCCTTTATTTAGAGCCTATTCTTGGATTACTCCTCTGTGATGTGCGGCCCGATTTTCGCTATGAGCTGCGGTTGGGTTTACAGGAAGCTCTCGTCAATGCAGCCCGACACGGGAATCAAGGGGACTCAACCAAAGCGGTACAGGTCTATTTCATCATCACGCCCCAGCATTACCTGTGGATCATCACCGATGAAGGCGAGGGTTTTAACTGTCAAGCCAAGCTCAATGAGGAGCCTCTTACCAAAGAAGATTACCTCCATAGTGAATGCGGGCGCGGCCTCTATATCCTCAAAAAGATTTTTGATGAAGTGCAATGGAACGAGACGGGCAACCAGTTGCGGCTCTGTAAACATATGCCCCAGGGTTGCCGTCCTATCCTTGAGTAAAGCCTAGGGTTGGGGCGTACCCCGGTAAGTATTGGCTTTGAGGGTACCCGTGGTGTAGTAGATCTGGTTGTTGATTACTCCAGCTATCCCTGAGTAGCGGGGGGTCGTGAGGGGAGTCAAGCTCAGCCATTGGTCTCTGGTCGGGTCGTAGGCCCAGGTATCAGCAACAGCACTACTGTGGGCAATCTCGCCCCCCAGCACTAAACTCCGGTTGCCCACCACAAAAGTAGAGCCGCCGATGTGAGACAGGGGCTTAGGCAGACTCGCGCGCGGGGACCAGAGGCCGGGGTTAGCAGGGTCCCAAACATGGACCGTGGGTTGGGTAATGGCGTAGTTGTCATAGCTCTTTTGACCACCGATGGCATAGATGAGTCCGCCCAAGGCCACGGACCCGAGATGGGAACGGGGATTGGGGAGGGCCACGGCACGGGTCCAAGCGGTTCCTCCGTCCACGGACAAGATCCAGTGGTCGCCCTTATCAATCCGTTGACCGTCCACCCCGCCAAAAAAGTGCAAAGTGCGGCCCAACAGCACTAATCCCCCAGAACCCCGTGCCAGTGGCAACAAGGGCAGGGCAGTCCAGGTATTGGTCTCAATGTTGTACTTCCAGCCCTCACGGGTCGAGAAGGTCTGTCCGCCCTGGCCCCCTGGCTTGCCCTGGTAGCCACCGACAATGTAGGCATGGCGTTCATCGGCGGTGAACCCGCCGTGGGTGGTCGGTTTGGGCATATCTGCTATCTGTTGCCAAGTATTAGTCACGGGGTCATAGCGGTCAGCGCGGGTGGTGGGGATGAAACGACTGTCTGGGTAGCCGCCAAAAACGTACAGCTTACCGTCAATAACCCCGCCTTGGGCCTCGCTCCGGGTGAGGGGCGCGGCGGTCCAATTTTTCCAGGTGAAGCGGGTGAATCCCTGAGGTAGGCCGTTGTTGACGGTGAAAGTCCCGTCTATGGCTTCCGTGGTTCCCCCCGTCAGTGTGGTCCGGGCCGTTACCGTGTGGCTGCCATCGGTCAGGGTAATTGTATCGAGGGCGTTGGCGTTGCCATTACTGGCACTCCCGGCGTAATCAAAGGGGGCGGCGGTCTCCGTCCGCAGCGGGTTATCGCTAAAATCCGGGTCATTGAGGAAGAATTCGACTCGGCTGGTGTCGGTGGTCGGGGTGGTGAAGACATAGACTTTACCCGCTACGGTTGCCCCGCTGAGAGATATCGGGTTGGTCCGGCCGGCGTCGGTGCTATAGGAGAGGCCTGTGGCTGGAACGAGGGCAATTGTCTTGTCCAGAGGCGGGGGGCCGGGACAAAAATCCTGGGCCAGGACTGGCATCATCCACAGCAAACCAACTGCCCACCAACCTTTACTGACCATAACCACCTGATTGTGAGTATCCGTCCTCACCATAGGGAAACCCCACCCTGCCCACCATCACAAGAACCCCGTAAAACAAGTACGGAGAAGTCCCTAGGCAGGGTCCCGGTGCATTGCTCTAGGGGTAGGTCTGGATTAAAGTGAGTGATGAACGATGAACTAAAGAACAGGAGTCTCCATGGCGACCACGGTCACCGAGAATATTGGCGAAGTCATCCAGATCATCGGCGCGGTGGTGGACGTTGTGTTTCCTGATGGAAATCTGCCCGCGATCTACAATGCCCTCCGCATTGAAACCAATGATGGCAACATCAAGGTCAAGATTACCTGTGAAGTCCAACAACTCCTCGGAGATAACCGGGTCCGCACCGTTGCCATGAGCAGCACCGATGGCCTCGTCCGGGGCACCAAAGTCTTGGATACTGGCGCACCGATTACCGTCCCCGTGGGCACGGTCACCCTCGGTCGAATTTTTAACGTCTTGGGCGAACCTGTGGATGAGGGAGCCGATGTGGTTGCGACCGACTTTTTGCCCATTCACCGCTCGGCCCCACTGTTTACAGAACTTGAGAATAGTCCCGCCATCCTTGAAACCGGGATCAAAGTGATTGATCTATTGGCCCCTTTTCGTAAGGGCGGCAAGATTGGCCTCTTCGGGGGAGCCGGGGTCGGTAAGACGGTCTTGATCCAAGAACTGATCAACAACATTGCCCAGGAACACTCCGGCCTGTCGGTCTTCGGTGGGGTGGGCGAGCGTACCCGCGAGGGCAATGACCTCTACAACGAATTTAAGGAATCTGGGGTTATTGATGAGAAGAACATCGCCAACTCCAAAGTAGCCCTGGTTTACGGTCAGATGAACGAGCCGCCCGGAGCCCGGATGCGCGTCGGCTTGACCGCGCTGACGATGGCGGAGTATTTCCGGGATGTGAACAAACAGGACGTGTTGCTCTTTATTGACAACATCTTCCGGTTTATTCAGGCGGGTTCGGAAGTATCCGCGCTGTTAGGCCGCATGCCTTCAGCGGTTGGCTACCAACCCACCTTGGGTACCGACGTGGGCGACCTCCAGGAACGGATCACCTCCACCATTGGTGGCTCGATTACCTCGGTCCAAGCGGTGTATGTGCCCGCCGACGACTTTACGGACCCGGCTCCCGCCACCACCTTTGCCCACCTCGACTCCACAGCGGCGCTCTCCAGGGGTTTAGCGGCGAAAGGGATTTACCCAGCCGTAGACCCCCTCGGTTCCACCTCGACGATGCTCCAGCGCGATATCGTGGGCGACGAACACTATGATGTGGCCCGTGGGGTCCAGTCCACCCTCCAACGGTACAAAGAGTTGCAAGACATCATTGCCATCCTGGGCTTGGATGAGCTCTCCGATGATGACCGCCGGATCGTGGGCCGTGCCCGTCGTCTGGAGCGGTTCCTCTCCCAGCCCTTCTTTGTCGCCAAGATCTTCACTGGGTCCGATGGGGTCTATGTCAAGCTCGCCGACACCATCAACAGCTTCAAGCGCGTCCTAGCTGGTGAGTTCGATGACCTACCTGAACAGGCTTTCTACTTGGTGGGCGGGATTGACCAAGTGATTGAAAAAGCCGCCAAGCTCAAGGCGAGCACTAAGTAAATGACAGCCCCCGCCGAGGCCCAAGTACGGGCTGAGGTCCAGTTACGGGCTTGGATGGGGGTCGCCCAGATTCCTAGTTACCGCCAGTTGGCCCAAAAGAGCGGGGTGGGTCAACTTTTAATCAAGCGATTGCGGCAACAGCAAGCCCACCACATCCCCCCAGTCAAACTCCACGCCCTGGCCCTCGCGCTGGGGCGTTCTCCATTGGAACTCTTGGCAGGTTTTAGTCCGCTCACCTGGGGTAATCCGGGACTAGAGCAAGAGTACCAGCGGCTCCAGCAGCAGTTGATTACCCAGGCTCCTCAATTAGCGCAGGAGTTCCGGGAGCAGACTTTCAAACAGTTAGAAACCCTCTTGACCCAATACCCGACCGCCCATTACCTCGCCCAGCAGTCCCCCCAGTGGCCCGCCCGTCAGGTCACGCCTTTATTTTTGGCCCTCACCCAGTTACTCAAACGTTGGGAGATTGCGACTATTGGCACCGTGGGCGAAGCGGTCCCCTACGACCCCCAACGCCACCAAGCCGAGGGTCCCCTAGTTCCAGGCGAAACGGTCTACATCCGGTTTATCGGCTACTGCACTGCTCAGCGGCTCCTGCAACGGGCGCGGGTTAGCCGGACTCCTCCGCCCATTCCTTAGGGAGAACTCCTTTAGGATCTCTCTACCATTGAATTTATTCCTCTGGGTTCCAGTTTAAGATTTGGACGGACCCGATGAGATGACTGGATGCGCTTACTCCGCCTAGGCATACTATTTTGTCTGACCGCGCCGCTCTCCGCCGCGCCTCAACTCGCTCCCGTGGGTGTTTATGACCAGTCCCGCCAAAGAGCCGAAGCGGAAATACAAAAGGCCGAGATGGAGGCTCAATTGCCCGAGTACGCCCAGAACGAAATCAAGAAACTCTCTTTATACGGGCTGAACCTGGGTAAAATTTTGAAGGGCAAGGGGAAAATCGATCAGTGGGTGGGTCCCGAGGCCCAAATTGGCGTGAATCTTCAGGAGGCCATCTTAAATACCCCGGTTATCAATAAACTGGTGGGCAGACTTGGCAAAGACTTCTATGACTTTCAGTCCGCCACGATCTATATCAATTGGTCCACTGGGGCGGTCCTCAACCGGGGGATGCGCCCTGACGAGTTCCAAGCCCACCTGGAATCCTCAGTCTTGGAACCCATTTGGGGTAGATATCAAATGATTGCCGATATCTACAGAAATAGTGACATCCCCCGCGATTTCAAGGCGGAATATTGCAACTTGAAAGCGCAGCGCGAAACCTATTATGGTAGACCCATAACCGCCTGTCGCTATGCACCGAAGGGAACCGCCCCCGCCACCGACCGCAACAAAGGAAACCACCCCAGCCCCAGTTGAGGGTTTCAAGAGCGGACCCTAGGC
>NZ_JAAXLT010000074.1 GCF_013285555.1 Candidatus Cyanaurora vandensis
GTAGCAGGTGATAGCGGTCAGCAGGGTGGGGATCATCAGGACGCCGAACCAGCCGACGTAGAGGCGATTGTTGGTGGAAGTAACCCAGTCGCAAAACTGACCCCAGAGGGAGCGCGCTTGGCGGCGTTCAAGAGTAGCGGTCATTGGTGTTACCCAAGGTTTACTCCTCAATGTTACGTTCTACCCAACCACCTGTTACATCCTCATTCATGCAAGTTTACAGATGGCGTCATAACGAGGGCTGATTGGTCAATGCTGTGAACCCATGTAATCCATGCCGTTCCTGAGCGCGTATTCCAATAGTGAGACCCCCGGAGTTTGTGGATGTTGTCAGGTCAAGTAAGGTCAATTGTCGCGGGTTTGATTCAGCTATTTTTGGGGAGGGACCTTGGCATCCTTGCTCCGGTATGATGACCCTACCGCCCCAGTTTTCTTAAAAGGTTTGACGATGCCAGTTACGCCAGACCGTGAGGTTTTTCGGAGTTTACAGGCGGGCGACCTTACGGCCTTATCCGTCCTCTATGACCGCTATGGGGGGCTGGTGCACCGTCTGGCTCTGCGCGTCTTGGGCAATGTCTCAGAAGCTGAGGACCTGACGCAGGAAATCTTTTTGATGCTATGGAAGAATCAGGGCTACGACCCTAACCGGGGTTCCCTGAGTAACTATCTGTTGACTTTGACCCGTTCGCGGGCCATTGACCGTCTCCGCTCACGGAGTTCTAACCTGCGCTTTTTACAGAAGTGGAGCCAGAATGTGCCTACCCCCCCAACGACCCCTTTTGAACACGCCGCCTTGGGGGAACGCTCCACCCAGGTCCGCGCTGCCCTCCAGGAACTCCCCCTCAATCAACGGCAAGTCCTAGAGCTGGCCTACTATGACGGGCTGACCCAGATGCAGATTGCCGATACCCTCAATACCCCCCTGGGTACGGTCAAAACCCGCGCCCGTCAAGGCTTACTCAAGCTCCGTCAACTCTTGCAGGACTTTGTAGGATGACTATATTCCCTCAACCCGAACAGGAACTCATTGCTGGTTATGTCCTAGGGAACCTCTCCCCCGAGGAGCAGCAACTATTTAATCAACTCCTGCAAGCAAAACCCGCCCTCGATACCGAGGTAGAACGCTTGCAGGCGACCCTGGGACTCTTGCCCTATGCTCTACCTGATACTGAGCCGGGACCTACGCCTGCACTACGCGCCCGTATCCTCCAAGCCGCCCAAGCCACGGCTCCACCCGTCCGGCAGTTCCCTTGGACCCAAGCCCTAATCGGTTTGGCGGCGGTCGGCGTAGTCGTATTAGGTCTAGATAACTACCAACTGCGTCAGGGCTTGACGACCACCCAGGCTCAACTAGCTCAGGAGCGCGATGTCTTAGCGATGCTCCAGCAGCCCCAGACCCAACTCGTCACCATGAAAGGTATGGCAGAGGGGGCTCAAGCTTCCGGGAGCATCCTGATTACCCCAGGCACGAGTGAGGCTGTCCTCCTCCTCCAAAATTTACCGCCCTTGACGGAGGGTCAGGTTTATCGCTTGTGGCGGGTCTTTGCAAACCAACCCGAGGCGCGGGGTGATTTTACTCCCGGTCCCCAGGGCACGGTCTTCATTAAGTTACCCGCCGCTGCGACCCTCCCTGGTGGGGTACTAGCGGTCACGATTGAACCCACCCAAATACTCCCCAAACCCACAGGTCCAATGGTGATGACTAGCGGGGCCTGATTCGATACAGCCGGAAGTCACTATCGCCGAGGATGCTGGGCGGTAAGTCAACCGGCAGGGGTTCCAGACGTAAGGGCAGCGGTTGACTAGACCAGATGTATTCTTCGGTGGGTAAGGTGCGATTAAAGGTGATGGGGACGTAGTTGACCACAAGAAGGACACTCTTTTGCTGCTGGTCAGCCATCGCTGTCGCGCGTTGGGCCAAGTCGGTGAAACTCAACTCCTGCTGACGTTCGCGGTCCCAGACGACAAAGCGGTTAAAGCGTCCACTCTCCGGGTAATAGATGGCCCGGTCCAGATAGCCCGCCACTGGAGACAGGGCATAGTCACGGCTGCCGACGAGGAGCCAGTCTGGGTCCTGTTGTTGAATTAACCGCGCCATAGCCTGAGCCGTCGAAAAGGGATAGCGCACATCCAGACTAAAAGCCAGGACTCCTGCCACGGCTTGAACGCCTAGGACCACGTTGATGAACTGGTCTCGGCCCGCAGGGGCTGGAGTCTTGGCACTCAACCAGAAACACGCTATCCACAACACAAACAGGTGTCCGTGGTGGCGCAGCGAACCGTAGTAGACCAAGTAGGTAAATAAAAGGACCCCACTAGAACCCAGTAGATAGACCCGACGCGCTAGGGGATGTCCACCAAGGTAGTGCCAGGAAGTAAGCCCCAGGCCTAAGGAACCCAAGGCGGCCCAGCCCAACCCCCCCGGAGCCGCCAATAACCAGTTCGTATTCCAAAACTCCAGGGTGAATTGGGGAATAGGGAGATAGCTCTGCCAAACCACGCTCAAGATCTGGGCTAGGTACGGGAGGTCAAACCGCAACTGCCAATCCCCGCCGAAGACTTTATCCGGCGGCGGGAGGACCTGGAGGATGACGACCCCCAACGCCCCGACCGCTGTCGCAAGCCACCAGCGTTTGGCGCGACAACCAGGTTCCAGAACCAACCCCAAACCGAGGGTCAAAGCAATCAAAAGTCCATAGACACTCGTATTTGCCAGTAAGACCAAGACTAGAACTAGCCACCGATAAGGTTTATGAGCTTGGTAAAGAGCGCAGAAAATAAATATCAGTAGCATTCCCAGCCCATAACCCCGACTAATCAGGGAATATTCGTAAAAAGTGAAATAGCCAAACACAAACAAAACCCGTTGCAAGCTGGTGAAAGGTGCATAGCGGACAAATATATACACCCCCGCCGTCGCCAAGAACAGATGATAAACCTGCATCAGCCAAGGCTCAGGCGAGAACCGACTCAGTAGGAATAAGCCCAGATGCCAGAGCCCAGGATGGCCTTCATAGCGCAGGTTGGCAAAGAGTTCTCCTAGGGAGTTACTAGTCCGGGCAATCTGCCATGCCTGGAGTTCATCAAGCCACATCTCGTGGTGCCCAATCCCAAACCCAGCCAGGGCAAAAAAAACTAAACTCACGAGCCCTGCCAAAACCGAGTGCCGTACTAGCGTCAAATTTTTAAAAAACAGTTTAAATTCCAACCCCTCCTCCTTAAATTGTCTAGCTAGAATTCACGGGGAGTCAGCTATATCGAATTAACCTAAATTTATCCCTAAAAAGTTCTATCTAAAGATAGACCCTGATACGACAAAGACCCAGGATGTTTCCCGGGTCTAGGCAAAAAGTAAAACGGTTTACGGGGTGGACCGACGGGTGAAGAGGCCCCAGAGGAAAATCGCCAGCATCGCGCCCAGCACCGAAACAACAATCCCGGTGATACTCAAGCTGGGTGAAGCCAAGGCGAGTTGGCCCGTCTGCAAAAAGACACCCAGGGTCCCGCCCAGGAAAGCACCGATAACCCCCAGGATAATCGTGCTGAAGATATTGCCGCCTTGAGTGCCGGGATAGACAGCTTTGGCAATCGCGCCCGCGATTAGCCCCAACAAGATCCAAGCCAAAATGTTCATGTCTAAGCCTCAATCAACAAGATGACCTTAAAGTAAGGGCTAGCTCAGCGGTCCCCCTCTCTCTGGGGAGACAAGTTGAGTTCAGAACTTATCATTCCTGCTCCATCTACAGAGCTACTCGCCTACATCAACAGCAATTTGTTCGTATGGAGTAATTTTTTGAGGTCAAAAAAGTACCATGGAGCCACTGCTCGGGATTACTATGCAGCCCCTCAAACTCCTTACCCAAAACCTGCTTAATGAGACGGCAACAGCGGCCCGTGCCCAGCCCCGTCTGCGCCAAAACTATAACTTCCATGAATTAGAGGAATCGATCCAACGGTTTGTGAATGTCCTACAACCGGGGACCTACGTGCGGCCCCACTGCCACGGGCGGGGTTTTGAGTTTTTTCTGGTGCTCCAAGGAGAATTGGGGTTTTTGACATTGACGGAGGATGGGACGGTGGAAACCGCTATTCGCCTCAGTGCCACCGGAGCAACCAAGGGCCTAGAACTTACTGCCGGGAGCTACCATACCCTCGTCGCCCTTACCCCTGATACGGCCCTACTGGAGATCAAGGCCGGACCCTACGACCCCACCACGGATAAAACTTTTATTACTAGTTTCCCGCCGGAAGGTACACCCATCGCCGCTCAATGGGTGGCAACCTGGGAAGCATACTTCCAGGGACCAAACGATGTCTGAGACCCTCGCTGACCTCATCGTGCAGCGGATTCACAAGCAACCCAACCAGCGCATTACCTTTGCCCAGTTTATGGATTACGTCCTCTATGAACCGCGCTATGGCTACTACAGTGCTCAGCGGACCCAGATTGGTAAAAGTGGAGACTTCTATACCTCGCCTCATGTCGGTCCTGACTTCGGGGAATTGCTAGCTGAACAGTTAGTTGAGATGGGTCAGGTGTTGGGGCTGACGCATTTCACCGCTGTGGAGATGGGGGCGGGGCAGGGGTTATTGGCGCGGGATATCCTGGTCTACCTGGAGCGCGTCCACCCAGAGTTTTATCAGAACCTAGACTACGCCATTGTTGAGCGGTCCCCGGCTTTGACCCGTCAACAACAACAGCAATTGGTCGGGCAGCCAGTGCGCTGGTTGGGGACGGATTGGGGGACGGTGACGGGTTGTTTTTTCGCCAATGAATTGGTGGATGCGTTCCCGGTCCACCGTTTCCAGATCCAGGACGGGCGGTTACAGGAGATTTACGTCACGGTTGGCGATGGCTTCACCGAGGTTCTCGGCGAGCCTTCCACCCCCCGGCTGGCAGAATATTTTGCGTTGATTGGGGTGGAGCTTGACAGTTATCCCACGGGCTATCAGAGTGAGGTGAACTTGGCGGCCTTGGACTGGCTTGACCAAGTGGCGGCGCATCTGGCGCGGGGCTACTTATTGACGATTGATTATGGTTATGCTGCGCCCCGTTACTATCACCCAGGGCGCACCACCGGGACCCTCCTCTGCTATCACCAGCACACCACCAACAGCAATCCCTATCAGTATTTGGGGGAACAGGACTTGACCGCCCATGTGGACTTCACCGCCCTCGAACGCTACGGAAAGCAGTGTGGCCTGAAGAAACTTGGTTTTACCCAGCAGGGACTTTTTTTGATGGCCCTGGGTTTAGCCGAGCGGTTGGCAGACCTCCGCGACGACGCGACGTTATCCCTTAACCAAGGCTTACAGCGTCACCAAGCCATCCACCGCTTGATGGACCCCACCGGATTAGGCCGCTTCGGGGTCCTCCTCCAGAGCAAGAATTTGACTCCAACTGAACAAGCCACGGTCCTCAAAGGTTGGCAGGTCCCGCCCTTAAACTAAAAGAAATTGGACTCAGCCCATGCGTACCCTCTACCCGCCCCTTGCGCCCCATGAACAGGGGCTACTCCCAGTCTCCCAGCTGCATACAATTTACTACGAAGTCTCCGGCAATCCCTCGGGGCAGCCGGTCATCTTCATCCATGGCGGGCCGGGGGCCGGGACCGAGGGTACCCTGCGTCGTTTCTTTAATCCTGAGGTTTACCGGATTGTGCTCTTTGACCAGCGCGGCAGTGGCAAAAGTACCCCCCATGCCTGTCTAGAGGAGAACACGACCTGGGACCTAGTGACTGATATGGAGCAGTTGCGGGTCCATTTAGAGATTGAGACTTGGCATGTTTTTGGCGGGTCCTGGGGGAGCACCTTGGCCTTGGCCTACAGCGAGACCCATCCTGAGCGGGTGCGTTCTTTGGTATTGCGCGGGATCTTTTTAATACGCAAGGCCGAGATTGACTGGTTCTACCAGGAAGGGACCTCTAACCTGTTCCCAGACCTGTGGGAGGATTTCGTGAAAGTCATTCTCCCTGACCAACGCCATGATCTCGTGACGGCCTACCATCGGCTCTTGACGGGACCGGACCCCGAGCAATGTCAACAAGCCGCCCGCGCCTGGAGTACCTGGGAGGGCGCGACCAGTAAATTACAAGTGGACCCGGCGACCCTCAACCGCTTCGGACAGGACCGTTTCGCCCTCGCCTTTGCCCGGATTGAGTGTCATTACTTTGTCAACCGGGGCTTCTTTGAAACTGATGACCAGCTTTTACAAAATGTAAATCGGATTCGTCATCTCCCGGCAGTGATTGTTCATGGCCGCTACGACGTAATCTGTCCTCTCAAAAATGCCTGGGACCTCCACCGAGTCTGGCCCGAGGCTGAGTTTCATATCATTCCCGATGCGGGACACTCCGCTTTTGAGCCGGGGATCACTGACCGTCTCATTCGGGCAACAGACCAGATGGCAGGGCTGGCTTAGCTCAAACTCGCCGCCACAGGGTTAATGATGTAATTTTTTGCCTGGGTAAGGTGGTGCGGGTAGGGGTAGCGGTTCTGGCCTACCTGCGTCAGGAAGCCGATGAACTCTCGAAACTTTGCCTGGGCTGCTTTGCTCGAAGCTGGACTCTTGGCAATTACGGATTGGTCATGGAGAGCCAAGCCGTGTCCATAAAGGGCCTTGGCAAAGATATATTGACTTTCTGGTTTGGCTTCAGACCGTAATTGCCAGCCCCGCGCAAAGGCTTGCAAGGACGCTTGGATCTGCTGTTCATCCCGGCGCGTTCTGAATAGATCTTTTTGCTCAACCCCGATTTGGTAATACATCTGCAAACCGGACCAAGCGAGGTCATCAAGTCTCTGGGCTTGGTCCTTACTCGATTCGGCCTTGGCTTCGGTGAGAACTTCCTCGAAGACTTTTGCCATCTCTGGACTGTAGGCCCTGGAAATTACACCCCGCGCTGCTCGTCGCAGGGCACTATCGGGATCAGCACTAGCCTCAATTACATTGGTCAGGGCTTGATCACTGAGGGAATTAGGATTGAGTCCATCTTTTTTGCGGTCCATCTTACCGAGGGCAGTCAAGGCCCCCAACCGCAAGCGATAGGAACTTTGCGGATTGCTGAGAATTTTTTGAATATAACCAAGGGCACTGTGGCCCTCAGCGGCGAGATTGGCGCGGGCATCCAGCCGAATGTTGAGGTCATCGGCTTCCAAAAGCTTGTTGTAGTCGTTCGCCTTATTAGCTGGTAAGGCTGACTGAGCGTAGGCTACCCCGACCTGCTTCAACCAAGCGAAAAGTGAACTATCCAATGCGCTTCCCGTCACTATCGGCTCTTGACGGTCATCTTCAGTCGGCTCCTGACGGTCATCCAAGGACTTAATTTGGAGTAATTCGGGTTCCTCAGAATTGGCAAGAAATAGCTTTTTACTTTCTGAATCGTAGTCAATCTGTACCTTATTCTTGTAGAAGTCAGGATGGATCATCAGTTCATATTTGGTAATATTGTTAGCCTCTGAACAAACATCACTCCCGCCAATGCTCTTTGGATTACAAGGCGGGGTGCGGTCCAGAAAAAACTTAATTTTTTGATTTTTACCTGGTAAGAGCAGCCATGCGTAGGTAATCCGTCCATTCTCCTGCACTTCTGAACTAAGGAATAAAGCAGGGTCATTCCGAAACGCTCTACTAGTAATTTTGGCGGGGGCGACAAGGTCAGAGAATTCACCCTGGATCATCGCCTCTTGAGTGGTCGCCCGATTCCAGGCCCAAACGATATAGAGTGTGAGACCAGCAATCACAACCCAGACCCCGACAAACACCCCCTGAAAAACCAGTGCCTGTCCTTGGCGGTCATCTTTATGGGCTTCTTTCATCGAAGAGGATAGAAAGGGCGAGGCAATGAGTAGCAAAATAGTGAAAAGTCCGGCTGGCCCAAACGTGGTGATTAGACTTGCCACATCCGCTGGTTTATTACTTTCCACAGCTTGTGCGAGCCATAGAATATTCATGACAAACTCCGTGTTCAGTGTTCTTATAGTTTACCTATACTCATCAGTCCCCGACTTATGCGCTGCCTCAGCAAGGAGGCCCCTCCGCCCCACTCGTGGGGAACCAAGGCAGAAGCGATCCTCCCTAGCTGCCCTTAAGGAGGAAACAGATTTTAAAAAGTACTCACAATCCCCCTTTTAAATCATCATTTACGGGTCACTTCAAGCACATAGGGAGAATCCCATTCACTCCAGACTTGGAGGGTGAGTTCGGTTTTGCCGGGGACATTGCCAGACCAACGGTAGGTGCGGGGCCGCGCCGTGGTATCCGTGGCGGCTTCGGGTACATGGATGTAGACGAGGTTGCGCCGCCCGACATCCAGGGCAATGACATTAATATAGAGCGTCTGACCGGGCTGGACTGCGACTTTGTATTCGTTGACAACTCCGGGCCGGACATTATCGGTATCATCGGCAAAAAACTGGTTCCAGAGCATCGGGAGGGTCCGGGGCCGGATTAATTCCGTGGGGGAGATGCTAATCCGTGCGGCTTGGGCCGGTTCAACTCGGATGGGTTCAGTCGGGACAGATTCAGACGGGACGGGTTCAGCTTGGATGGGTAGGGCAGAAAGGATAAATAGCGTACCTAGTAGGAGCAACAGACGATTCATGAAGACCACCAGCGAGCTACTTTTAAGATATCTCATCTCTAATCTGCCATCTTTCGCTCAATGCGGAGTAACTAACTGGGGGTGTCATAGGCTATGGGGTCTTCGCGGCCTAGGTCCTGGAAGGCTTGCTGGCGCAAGAGGCAACTATCACAGCGTCCACAGGCGAGTTCCCTTCCTTGATAACAACTGTAGGTCAAGGCCCAAGGCACCCCGTGGCGGTCCCCTAGTTGAATAATTTCGCGTTTACTCAGTTGGATTAAGGGGGCAATGAGTTGAATAGGTTGTCCCTCCCGTCCAACCTTGGTCCCGAGCCGATAGACCTCGCCCATTGCCGCTAAGTAGTCTGGGCGGCAGTCCGGGTAACCCGAATAGTCTTGAATGTGAGCACCGAGCAAGACCGTCCCCGCCCCCGTTGCCTCGGCATAGGCTAGGGCAAAGGCCAAGAAAATCGTGTTCCGTGCCGGGACATAGGTGACGGGGATACCCTCACCCATCACAGCCAGGGGACGGTCCTGGGGTATGGCAGTCTCGCCGGTCAAAGCCGACCCTCCCCACTGGCGCAGGTCAAACTGGATGACGCGGTGTTCCGTCACCCCGGCTTGGTGAGCAATAGCTCGGGCCGCTTGGAGTTCACGCTGGTGGCGTTGCTGGTAGTCAAAGGAGAGGGCAAAAAGCTGATAGCCCTGGGCTTTGGCCCCGTAGAGGACCGTACTCGAATCCAGTCCCCCACTGAGCAGGACCACAGCCTTGGGTTGCGTCATGGGTTCCTCATAGCAGACAGGTCAAGGGAAAGAGCAGGTATTCCAAATAAAATAGCCGCCAAATAAATTGATAAAACTCCGTGAACTGACTAACCGTCCGGCTCTGGTAGCCGAGCCACCCCAGCAGTAAGACGTGGGAGGCAATCAATAAGACTATTCCTGCCGGACTCCAGAACGTCGTCCCCAGCCCAAAAGCCATCAACCCCAGATAATCAAGGACTAAAAATACGATACACAGTCGAAAAACCACCGTCCGTCCCCACTGGACCGAAAGCGTTTGAATATTATTGAGCTTATCGCCTACGGTATCGGGGATATCTTTAAATAGAGCAATAACGATACCAAAAATCACCATAAACACTGTTAGAGCTAAAAGACGGGGGGGCCAGATTACAGAAGGAGCCAGAGCTTGAGCAAAATAGCCATAAAGCCCCAAATTAACTACTACGCCACGCACCACCAAAATACAGAGCGAAGCCCAGCCTGAGAACCGTTTCAAACGCAAGGGCGGCAAGGAATAGGCGGTCCCAATCAAGATACTAACGAGCACTGTTCCCCACAGGAATCCCCCCTGTAGCAACGCCAGCCCCAAGGCGACGCCACCACAAACCCCCACTATCCAGCGGGCTTGCTCGGGTTGCAGGGTCCCTTGGGCGAGGGGCAGGTAGGGTTTATTGATGCGGTCAATTGCCACATCGGTGAGTTGATTGAGCCCGACAATGTATACATTCGCCAATAGACAACTGACGAGAGCAATACCGAGAACCCAGAGGACCGAATCACTAATCCGTTGAGTTTCCGCCAGAAAAACGCCTAGGATACCCAGGACGCTCAACGTCGTGCCAATCATCGTATGGGGACGGCTGAACTGCCACAGAGGATTTTTTGAGAGGATCAACGCCTACACCGTCGCCGCCCTTCAGTGTACCGGATAGTGGGGGGCAGACAGAGTTTCAAGGAGGGCGACTTCCCAGGCGAGGCGGGGTTGGACATGGCGGGTCAGCCGTTTCCGTAACTGCTCCAGGGGCAAGAGAGCCTTCTGTTCACCTTGCGCCCATAGTTTTTGTTGCAGATAATCCACCAGCCAAAGTTGGGCCTTGAGGTCCAGTCCCTCAACTTCACGGGCTAGCTGCAACATCGGGAGGGGTTGCCGGGGCCACGGTAAAAAAGCATCCAGGAGCTTGGGCGGGACGCGGGCGAGCTCCTGAGCGAGCCGGACTACCTCCCCCGGACTACCCTGGGCCATCGTAATAACTTCCGGCGGGTAATTGGGGCCAACTAGTTCACGGATTAGGGCATCGGACAACCGATAGAAGGGAACCAGTTGGCACCGGGACCGCACCGTGGGCAAGACCCGATGGACCTGAGGCGCGAGGAGAACCAAGACCGCACCCAGGGGTTCTTCTAAGGTTTTGAGTAGGGCATTGGCGGCGGCTTCTTGCATCGTCTCCGCCCCCTCAATCACCACCACTTTACGAAGAGCCCGCAAAGGACGGAGGCTCAAAAATTGACCCGCGTTCCGGATCTGTTCAAGGCGGACCTGAGGGAGTTGGGTGAATTCTAGGCCCTGGGCTTGCTCAGCCGTGTAGAGTCGGTCCCCTTTTTTGTAAGTCGGCTCCAGCCAGAGCAAGTCCGGGGGTTGAGACTGGTCATCTTGTAGGAGAGCCTGGGCAAAAAGACGGGCCGCTAGCGCCTTACCGACCCCCTGGGGGCCACAGAATAAATAACCTTGGGCTACCCGGTCTAGAGCTATGGCACGGGTAAGTAATTGGACAGCCCGCTCCTGACCCCGCAACTGTGCCCAGGGAATCATCAGGGAATCATCAGTGACTGAGGGCAGTCTGGGCGACTTGGCTCAGGAAATTACGGACAATCTGTAATCCCGCCTGACTGGATTTCTCGGGGTGAAACTGGGTGCCCCAGACGAGTCCCTGCTGGACTGCCGCGCAGAATAACTGATGCCCATGCTGACTCCGCGCAATTACCACACTGGGGTCCGTCGGTACTGGGAAGTACGTGTGGACATAATAGACCCAGGGCCGCTCCGCCAACCCAGTCCAGAGCGGATTGGCTACGGTCTCCAACTGGTTCCAGCCCATGTGGGGCACATTGAGGCTGGGTTCGGGGTGGAAGCGACGACAGACCCCCGGGATCAAGCCCAGACCGGGCCGACTCCCTTCCTCAGATCCCTCAAAAAGCACCTGAAGGCCGATACAAATACCAAGTAAGGGTTTACGGCGGGCCTGTGCCAAGATGACCTCTCGTAACCCCAGCCCCTCTAGCTTGGTCATGGTCGGGTCAAAAGCCCCTACCCCCGGTAAAACCAATCCATCGGCCTGAGCCAACACCCCTGGGTCCGCTGTCACCTCTACAGTGGCACCCCCAAATTCAAAGGCACGACGGGCTGAGTGCAAATTCCCGGCCCCGTAATCAATTAAGGCGAGTCTCATCGCTCGCCATCCCCACCGGGTTGCGGCGGAGATGAACCAATTGGAATTGAACCGGGGACCGGCGCACCGGGCGGAGTTGTGCGATTGGTATTGCTATTCGTATTGCCATTCGTACTAGTACCCGTTGCGCCAGGACCACTAAAAATAGATGGCGCGAAGGGACTAGGCGGCGTAGCCGTCCGATTGCCGTTGATAGACTGATTACTCGGCGCGGGAGCCGCTGTAGGCCGGGGACGGACGGCGCGGGGACGGGTCGGACGGACCGCAGGCGCAGGACTTCCCCCTCCGCCACTACTCCCGCCAGTTCCAAGGACCGTAGGCGGGATATAGGGCGTGTCGGCTGCACTGGGATTAATGCTGACTTCTTCACTTTCATCCGGCGGGACGAGGTCCGTTGTAACTACTGTCGTCACCGGTTCCAGCCAAGGCTCCCCCGTCGCATATTTGACTTGGAGGACACGCCCCTGGAGTCCGGTGGCAGGCCAGCCCAAGTAGCTGCGGACTAGGCGCACCTGACGAGTTTCATTATTCTGCCAAATACCACTGATGCTGACCCGCGTGACCACTCGCTCAATGGTCTCACCCTGGCTACCCATTAAGAGTAGTTCCAACTCGACCTCACTAATTAGGCGCAAGTCTGGCGTAGGTTCGCGGCGTAGGGTAAGAGTAGTATCCCAGAGGCTATTGAGGGATTGCTTAGTATCTTGCAGGCTACTCGATACCCCAATAAGTTGCACCGGACCGGAGCTAACTTCAGTGGGGACACTCACCAGAGTCCGGTAGGCCAAGACTGGGTAACTCCAACCCAATACCACAGCCAGGGTCAAGGCAACAAAGGGACGCATCGGACACCTTGAGGATGTGGTTTTTATCATAGCCCAGCGGTACGTCAGCTATTTCTTGCCGGACTTACCTGCTTTGAGGATAATGCGCTCACCTTGATACCGAATACCCTTACCTTTATAGGGTTCAGGCGGACGCAGGGCGCGGATCTCAGCCGCCACGTCTCCCACCAATTGTTTATCAATCCCTTTGACGGCAAAGTTAAATCCCTGCTGGTTACGGGTGCCCGCAATGGGACCGGGCTTTGCCTCAATTTCCACCGTGATACCCGTGGGCAACTCGACTTCGACCGGGTGGGAGAACCCAGCCGTAATTTGAAGCTTGTTACCTTGCACCTGGAGACGATAGCCAATGCCCGCGATCTGCATTGGTTTGGAGAACCCGGTCGTCACCCCTGTCACCATATTGGCAACCAGGGTACGGGTCAAGCCGTGGAGTTGGCGGGAGGTGCGGGACTCATCTTTGCGCTCCACGGTGAGAATGCCATTCTCTTCAACTAGGTTCATCGCATCCACCATCGTGAGTGACAATTCACCCCTAGGGCCCTTGACGGTGACGTGCTGGTCCTGGCGGGTAATGTTGACCTTGGCAGGGACCGGAATAGGACGGCGACCAATACGTGACATAGCGACTCCTTAATAGACGTGACAGAGGACCTCGCCGCCAATCCCCCGGCGACGGGCTTCCCGGTCGGTCATGACCCCCGAGGAGGTGGAGATAATGGCAATGCCAATCCCTCCCAACACCCGGGGCAGTTCCCGGTGGTTACTATAGACCCTGAGACCGGGGCGAGAGATGCGCTTGAGGTTAGTAATAATCGGTTTGCGCTGCTGACCCTTGTACTTCAAGAAGAGTTCGACTTGGGCCGCAATGCCCTCACCCACTTCTTCGTAGCCCAGAATGAAGCCTTCTTCATAGAGGACACGGGCGATATCGCGGGTCAAGCGGGTAGCACGGGCACGCACGGATTGGTGGCGGGCCATATTAGCGTTGCGGACACGGGTGAGCAGGTCGGCAACAGTATCGGTGACATGGGCGTTTACAGCAGTCTTCATGCGCTTCTCCTACCAACTGGCCTTGACAATACCGGGCAAGAATCCGTCGTGGGCCATCTCCCGAAAACAAATCCGGCATAAACCCGTGTCGCGGTACACTGCACGGGGACGACCGCACTTCCAACAACGCCGCTGAAGACGGATCGGGGCACCATTACGATGGAGTTTCTGGAGTTGCTCCTGAACCACCATCGGGTCCTCTCCAGTGCGGAGGGATTCTTTGATCTCGAGGCGTTTATCGGCTTCCTTGAGGACTAGCTTGGACCGCCGTTTTTCGCGCTCAATCATTGAGGTCTTAGCCATGGTTGCTACTCCTAGGGTTTGCGAAAGGGCATACCGAGTTCCGTCAACAACGCACGGCCCTCTTCATCATTGGGCGCGGTGGTACAGATAATGATGTCCATACCCCGCATCTTGTCCACACTCTCGTAACTGATTTCAGGGAAAAGCAACTGTTCCTTCAGCCCCAAGGTGCAGTTGCCACGCCCGTCGAAGGACTTGGGGTTGACCCCCCGGAAGTCCCGAATCCGAGGCAGGGCAATATTCATCAGGCGGTCCATAAACTCGTACATCTTGTCAGCCCGCAGCGTGACCATGATCCCGACGGGCATCCCGGCGCGGACCTTGAAGCTAGCGATGGCTTTTTTGGCACGGGTAATGACGGGTTGTTGACCCGTGATAATCCCGATCTCTTTAAGCGAAATATCAAGGGCCTTGGCGTTGGCACCAGCTTCTCCGACCCCCCGGTTGATGACAACTTTCGTCAGACGTGGGATCTGGTGAATGTTCTCGTATTTGAACTGTTCTTTGAGCCGGGGCGCGACGATGGTGTTGTAAATTCCCTTAAGTCGGGTCGCTTCTTTGATAGCTGTGACAGACATAATCAACTCCTAGGTTTGGGGTCAAGGACTTCGTCGGTCTTCTTGAGGTAACGGACCTTACGACCGTCCTCCGTCACCCGAAACCCAACCCGTGAAGCGGTCTTCTGCTTCTCGGAGTAGAGCATGACCTTGCTGGAATGGATCGGCCCTTCCTTGCGGTCCTTGCGTCCGGGTTGCTCGCCCTGAGGCTTGACGTGCTTGGTGACGAGGTTGACCCCCTCCACGACCACCTGGGAAGTTTCGGTAAGGACGCGCAGGATCTTGGCGACTTTGCCCTTGTATTTGCCAGAGATGACCTGGATGGTATCACCGGTTTTGACATGGATCTTGAAGTGGGGCTTACTGTTACTAGTTGCCATCACAACACCTCCGGGGCCAACGAGATGATTTTGGTAAAGTTCTTATCGCGCAGTTCACGGGCGACCGGACCAAAAACACGGGTGCCCATCGGGTTGCCGTCTTTTTTAAGGATGACCGCAGCGTTGTCATCAAACCGGATCGTCATGCCGTTAGAGCGTCGAATCGAAGATACAGTACGGACAATCACGGCCCGGACAACATCGGATTTTTTGACGGGCATATTGGGCTGGGCATCCTTGACGACGGCTACAATCACATCCCCAACCCCGGCGTAGCGTTTATTGCCCCCACCGCCGCCAGTGGTCAAGCCCTTACTACCCACAGTGGAGCCGAGGACGCGGATACACATCAGTTCCCGTGCCCCGGTGTTATCAGCAACGGCAAGTCTAGTCTGGACCTGGATCATGGGGTTTCCTCCTCAGGGGTAGGTTCGATAGTTTCCCCATAGGTCTTTGCTACCTCAGGTATGGTCTCAACGGTCGGTTCCAACTCGACGACCGTTTCAGCTACTACTAACGCAGTCACGGTTTCTTCAGCTAGCGGTTCGATGGCGGCTAACTCTTGAAGCGTGGGTTCTAGCCTGACCGTCGGTTCAGGAGCCATCTGAATTACAGCAGCGACGGGCATCAAGTCGGGATAAAGTACAATCTCTTGACCCTGCGGATCGTACTTCGACAGGACCACCCAGGCTTTTGTCTTGCTGAGGGGCTTGGA
Organism: Candidatus Cyanaurora vandensis; assembly: GCF_013285555.1. GTDB lineage: Bacteria > Cyanobacteriota > Cyanobacteriia > Gloeobacterales > Anthocerotibacteraceae > Cyanaurora > Cyanaurora vandensis. Next base: position 15,665 of record NZ_JAAXLT010000074.1, read on the forward strand.
TTCTAAGATCCGCACCCGGTCCCCCGTCTTACAGAGATTCTCTTCGTCGTGGGCCTTGAACCGCTTGGTTTGGACAATGACTTTGCGGTATTTGGGGTGAGGCGAACGGTTCTCCACCGCCACGACAATCGTTTTCTGCATGGCAGAGCTTACGACCACCCCTACTTTTTCTTTCTTAGCCACTGGGAAGACTCCTTTTGCGCTCAGCCGCCACGGTCATCAACTGGGCAAGCTTATGTTTGGCATGGACCAAGGTGTGGACCTTCTCTAGCTGACGGGTGGCTTTTTGGACCCGCAGTTCAAAGAGTTCTTTTTTGCAGGAGAGGATACCTTCGCGCACGTCCTCATCGCTCAGTTCCCGCAACTCACTAATCTTCGATAGGGCCATCTTCCACCTCAGGAGCTAGGGGTTCCACGGTCAAAGTCGTCGTCTCCGGAGCCGGGAAGTCCGCCTTGGTCATGAACCGGGTATGAATCGGCAACTTATGAGCCGCCAAACGCATCGCTTCACGGGCAGTAATCTCTTCAACGCCCTGGATCTCAAAGAGGACCCGACCGGGCTTGATGACAGCCACCCAATATTCCGGCGCACCTTTACCTGAACCCATCCGGGTCTCAGCGGCGCGTTGGGTCACGGGTTTATCAGGGAAGATGCGGATAAATACCTTCCCGCCCCGACGCATGAAGCGCATCATGGCGCGACGGGCTGCCTCAATCTGGCGGGCGGTCATCCAACAAGGTTCCTGGGCGACCAAGGCGAAATCACCAAAATTAATCCGGTTGCCCTGGGTAGCCTTGCCGCCCATGCGCCCGCGTTGTTGTTTCCGAAATTTTGTCCGTTTGGGCATCAACATGATTAGGACCCCTCTTCCGCTGCTACGTCATACTGTAGTTTTTTGCGCCGTTTGGGAGGGGCTTGGTTCGGGGCGGTAGCCTGCCGGTCTTCGGTGGGCAAGACTTCACCTTTAAAAATCCAAATCTTGATCCCAATTACCCCATAGATCGTCTGGGCACGGCCCTCGGCGTAATCAATATCGGCGCGGAGGGTATGTAAAGGAACGCGGCCTTCGCGGGTCCACTCCGTCCGGGCAATCTCCGCCCCGTTGAGCCGTCCAGCCACCATGATCTTGATACCTTGGACCCCGGCGCGTTGGGCACGCTGGATCGTCTGGCGGATAACCCGGCGGAAAGCGACCCGTTTTTCGAGTTGACTGGCGATGTACTCGGCAATCAAGGCCGCTTCAGCGTCGGCGCGGGGAACTTCTTGAACGTTAATACGAATTTGTTTACGACCTAGAAGCTTTTCAAGTTCCCCGCGCAACTTCTCAATTCCGGCCCCGCCCCGGCCCACCACCACCCCAGGACGGGCAGTACGGATCGTTACTTCCACCTGCTCGGCCTTGCGGTCTAATTGAATCCCCGCCAAACCCGCGCTCGCCAATTGTTTGGTGATGTAGGCACGAATTTTGGTGTCCTCTTTCAGCAACGTACTGTAGTTCAAGTGCGAGGCAAACCAACGGGAGGAGTGCGAGTGGATGATGCCCAGTCGCAACCCAATCGGGTGAATCTTCTGTCCCATTAGCTTTCCTCCTCTTCGGGTGTGGCGACCGCAATGGTAATGTGGCTGGTGCGCTTACGGATCGGACGGGCGCGGCCCCGGTCTCCGGCCTTAAATCGCTTCAAGGTCGGTCCTCCGTCGGCAAAGGCCCGACTGACAATGAGGCCGCCCTTATCAAGGTTGAGGTTGTGTTCAGCGTTGGCGGCGGCTGATTCCAGCACCTTGCGGATCGGTTCACAAGCGGCGTAGGGCATAAATTCCAACATGATCAGCGCGTCTTGATAGGTGCGGCCCCGGATCGTATCAAGGACCCGGCGTACTTTCGTCGGCGACATGCGGATGTAGCGGGCAATGGCTTTGGCTTCGAGCCGTTCATCGGTAGCGGGCATGATCGGTCTCCTGGATTACCGCTTGGCCTTCTTGTCTTTACCACCCGAGTGACCCTTAAAAATACGGGTCGGAGCGAACTCCCCGAGTTTCTGACCCACCATCTGCTCAGTGACATACACAGGTACGTGCTGTTTACCGTTATGGACAGCGATGGTATGACCCACAAAGTCAGGCAAGATTGTGGAAGCCCGTGACCAAGTTTTGATCACACGCTTCTCGTTCTTGCTATTCATACGGTCAACTTTGCGTAGGAGTGCCACCAAAACGAATGGCCCCTTCTTCAATGAGCGTCCCATGAGTAACCCTGTCTTACACCGCCACGCGGCAACAACGTCTAGCAAAGGTGTGCAGGACTTGTGAAGCCGAGCCTCACAGTTTCCGTGGTAAAAAGCTACTTTTACCAGAAGCACTTTCCTAGAATACAGACATTCCTCTTGCTTGTCTAGTAGGTATGCAACATTGCCTGAGAACTTGTGGCATACTAGGGATTGTCCCTATTTTTTCCCATCAGGAGGAATCCCTTGGTCCAGACCACGGACATTGGTTTTACCAGAGAAGACTTTGAGCGTCTGCTATCGCAGTACGACTATCATTTCAGCCCCGGCGATATTGTAAATGGTACGGTCTTCAGCCTAGAACCGAGGGGTGCCCTGATTGACATTGGGGCGAAGACAGCCGCTTTTTTACCGCTTCAAGAGATGTCTATTAACCGGGTCGTTAACCCCGAAGAAGTGGTCAATGAAGGGGATGTGCGCGAATTCTTTATTCTGACGGAAGAGAACGAGGAGGGCCAGCTTACCCTCTCAATTCGCCGTCTGGAATACATGAAAGCCTGGGAGCGGGTCCGTGCCCTCCAATCTAAGGATGAGACCGTCCGTGCCAAGATTTTCGCCGTCAATCGGGGCGGGGCCTTGGTCCGTATCGAAGGTCTGCGTGGCTTCATTCCCGGCTCGCACCTGAGTACCAAGGAGCCGAAGGAAGAATTGATTGACCAGGAATTGCCCCTGAAGTTCTTGGAAGTGGATGAAGAGCGCAACCGCTTGGTCCTCTCCCACCGCCGCGCCTTGGTGGAACGCCGCATGAACAAGCTGGAGCAATACCAGGTGGTCGTGGGCCGGGTCCGGGGCATCAAGCCCTACGGTGCATTCATTGACATCGGCGGGGTATCGGGCCTGTTGCACATCTCTGAAATCTCCCATGACCATATCGAGACTCCCCATAGTGTCTTCAACGTCGGGGATGAGATCAAGGTCATGGTCATTGACCTAGACGCCGAACGTGGGCGGATCTCCCTCTCGACGAAGCAACTGGAAGAAACCCCGGGCGAAATGGTCCAGGATTCAGCCCAGGTCTATGCCCTAGCCGAAGACCGCGCCGAGAAGTTCCGTCAGAAGCTCTTAGCTGAGCAGACAGCGGCCCTCGAAGAAGTCCCCGAAGCCACCGCTACGGAAGAAGAATAGGCAGTGGAGACCTTCCGCCTCGCTGGTCAGATTGCCTTGGCGGGGTTGGTCCTCAGTGCGCTTGCCATGGTTTTTGGCCTACTGACCAAACAGCCCTGGCGGTTCAAGGTCGTGGGCTATACCGGGTTCTTAGTGGTGTTGACGGCTGGGTTATTCGCCCTGACCTTTGCACCCCTGACCCGGCCCAAGGTGGAAGGGGCCAAACCCTATGAAGTGGTCTTTGACCGGGGACGCGGCAGGGTTGTCATTGCCGTTGCCCCCGAGATCACCTCTGAGGAATTAAGCCTGACCCTCCAACAGGCCCGCTCCCAGCTCTTCAGTTCAGGGCGGCGGGGCGGAGATGCCAGTGGTAAGTTGCAGATCGTCGCCCGGACGCTAGTCAGTGTGAAATCGGGCATCTCCCAAGTAATTGTCCTTGGCAAAATCGAACTACCCGTCAATGCGCCGCTTACCGATGGTGGACAGGTAACTATTGACCCAACTGCGTTTGCAACCTTACAGACTGCACGAACTCAGGCTAGGCCCTAAGAAAGTCCGAAAAGTCTACCCTCTCGATAAAATTTTAGCTGGCATCTCTGCTGAAAATTCCTAGGGTAAGTGGGTCGGCTTAACTAAAATCGAGTCTACTATCACCCTATTTTGTTTCCTTTCAAATCCTGCTGAAAAATTAGCACCCTCCCTGCCATAGATCCAGAAGCTTTTGTAGCTTGATATGGGTGGTGCGCTCGGAGAGATTCGAACTCCCGACCCTCTGATCCGTAGTCAGATGCTCTATCCACTGAGCTACGAGCGCATGGTGATCCTGGCTGTTGTCTAGCTCAATTGAGCTTTTTTTGAGCTAAATTGAACTTTGACCGCTTTCTCAATGTACCATACAAAACACAGCGTATCCAGGTTTGCACAGTTCAATTTGAGCTAGTAGAGCTACTGCTTCAAACCTTAGATTGCTGCCCCATACCGACTTTACTTTCTAAGGTAAACGGTTATTTGCTGTTCATATCAGCTAATGGCGCAGATGGAGGGCGGCGATATGATGCCACAGCTCAAAAGGTCGTATTTTAGGTATCAGGTAAAACCAGCGGATGGGGAGTAAGCCTTAGTGTTAATCGGTGAAATTCGTAACCAGGTAGACCAAATCTGGAATGCCTTTTGTTCTGGAGGGGTGTCTAATCCGTTGTCGGTCATCGAACAGATCACCTACCTGCTCTTTATCAAACGCCTAGACGATCTACAGACTCTTGAGGAGAGCAAGGCCGAGGCCCTAGGCATTGCCATGGAGCGTCGTATCTTTCCAGAGGGTAGTGATAACCTGCGCTGGTCACACTTCAAGAACTTTGAGCCGCGCCAGATGATGGAAGTGGTGGATGAGCGTGTGTTTCCTTTTTTACGCACGATGGGGGAGAAGGGTTCAAGCTACGGTCGCCATATGAAGGATGCGCGGTTGGGCTTCAGTAATCCGGCACTCCTGGCTAAGACCGTGGAGATGCTGGACAAAATCCCGATGGAAGACCGCGATACCAAGGGCGATCTCTATGAATACATGCTCGGTAAGATTGCTAGCGCTGGTCAAAATGGTCAGTTTCGCACGCCACGCCACATTATTCGCTTGATGGTGGAGTTGACCCAGCCCACACCCAATGATGTGATTTGTGACCCGGCGGCAGGAACCTGTGGCTTTTTGGTGGCTGCGGGTGAATATCTGCGTGAGCACTATCCTTCTCTATTCCGCAAGGAACAACAGCGTAAGCATTTTCATGAGCAGATGTTCCACGGGTATGATTTTGACCCGACGATGTTGCGCATTGGTTCGATGAATATGACGCTGCACGGGGTGGATAATCCTGATGTCAGCTACCGCGATAGTTTGGCCCAAGACCAGAAACTACTCGAATCCGAACAGGTGATGCTTTGGATTATTGCCCCAACGCTGTCGGTTAGAACCTTGCAAAGTTTTGGAGCATACCCTAGGGAGGGCTGGCCTGCGGGAGTGTATTTTATGCCCGAGGGGTTACGCTCGGCTTTGGTAGCGATTCATCAATTGCCAGCACACCAGAAACTTTGTCCTTACGGGCATTGGGGCGCAAAGGGACCCAGGAGACAGCACTGCAAGAAATTTTTGGCCTTGCGACCAATGATCCATTGCGTATGATGGTCTTGAGATTAGTGGCAGCCTGGAAAATCAGGCGCAAAAGGAACCAACAGCCCGAAGAGGAGGATGAGATGCTGGTACGGTTAGACCAAGCTTATCTGGAATGGGAAAGAGAAACCCTGACTCGTGGGAGACTTGAAGGGGAACTCAAAGGCAAGCTTAAAGCAGTACCTGCATTATTAGCACGGAGCTTTAGGGTAGAGGAAATCGCTCAAATTCTGGGCTTATCCGTGGATCAGGTAGCCCAGGCCCAACAAGCATCAACGAACTAAAGAGGAGGATGAGATGCTGGTACGGTTAGACCAAGCTTATCTGGAATGGGAAAAGGAAACCCTAGCTCGTGGCAGGCTTGAAGGGGAACTCAAAGGTAAGCTCGAAGGGGAACTCAAAGGCAAGCTTAAAGCAGTACCTGCATTATTAGCACGGAGCTTTAGTGTAGAGGAAATCGCTCAAATGCTGGGCTTATCCGTGGATCAGGTAGCCCAGGTTCAAAAAGCATCAACGAACTGAAGAGGCGTAAGGTAACATATCCATAAAGTCGTATCTCAGGGAACAGCAGTGATGGAAGTTACGCTCCAAATACCCGATGAAATGGCTAAGACTTTGGGATCTCGTAAGGAGAGCTTACCTCAAATCTTGATGCTAGGCTTGCGTGAACTTGACGCTAATCCGTCCATAGATTTTTCTGGCCTGACTGAGATTCTAGAGTTTTTAGCTAAGCTACCATCGCCACAAGAGATTTTAGCTCTACGGTTATCTCCCACGGTGCAGGCTGAAGTTGACGCGCTGCTGGATAAAAATCGTACTCAAGGCTTGGATGCTGGTGATCGCATCTTATGGCAGCACTATGAGTTTATTGAGCATCTTGTACGATTAGCTAAAACTCAGGCCCTGTTGAAATTACAGCAAGCTAAATGAGTAAAACTTACATTTCTAATGCTTTGAGAGAGGTTGTATTTGCTCGTGCTCAGGGTTGTTGTGAGTATTGCTTGATTTCTGAAATGGTTGTTTTAGCTCATCATCAGCTCGATCATGTGATTGCAGAAAAACATGGCGGGTCAACTGATCTAGAAAATTTAGCGTTGTCCTGCGTGTTATGTAATCAAGCAAAGGGTAGTGATATTGCTTCAATTGATCCAGAATCTGGCGATATCGTAAGACTTTTTAACCCTAGAAAGGATAATTGGGTTGATCATTTTTGCTTCCAGGTGGAAGATAGTATGATTCAACCTTTAACGGCAATTGGACGGGTGACTATAAAACTGTTGCGAATAAACCGTGATGAGTATTTGCCAGTGCGTAAAGTGCTGGCTGAATTGGAACTGCTTCCTATCGCTACACGGAGTTGATGGGATGAAAACAGTAAAATTAGGAGAGATAGTCGATATTAAGGGCGGAGGGACACCTGATAAATCAGTTCCAGAATATTGGAGAGGTGATATTCCTTGGGCATCTGTAAAAGATTTTAAATCAACCGAAATAATATCAACAGCGGACTCTATTACTCAGCTAGGTGTTAAAAATTCTGCAACTAACATTATTCCTTCAGGGGCAATAATTGTTCCAACAAGAATGGCTGTAGGCAAGGCGGCAATTAACCTAATTGATATTGCTATCAATCAAGATTTAAAGGCACTTTTTCCCAAGCCTAATATTGATACACATTATCTTCTTCATGCTCTTCTAGTAAATTCGTCAAAGCTAGAACGACAGGCAACAGGAGCAACAGTAAAAGGCATTACACTTGAAGTTTTGCGAGCATTAGAAATCCCCCTCCCCCTACTCGCCGAACAAAAACGAATCGCCGCAATCCTCGACCAAGCCGATACCCTGCGCCGCCTACGCCAACGCTCCCTCGACCGACTTGATCAGTTGGGGCAAGCTATTTTTTATGAGATGTTTGGTGATCCGGTGACGAATCCAAAAGGGTGGTCTCGAATTCCTTTTAGCAAGTTGCTAGAGAACATTGATAGTGGATGGAGTCCTATATGTCTTGATCGTGCTGCTGCGGAAAGTGAGTGGGGTGTCTTAAAACTTGGAGCAGTAACTTGGTGTGAATACAATCAATTAGAAAACAAGGCACTTCCTCCAAATATTCAAGCTGACCCAACACTTGAAGTCTGTAATGGGGATTTACTATTTACTAGGAAAAATACTTATGGCTTAGTGGCTGCTTGCGTCCATGTTAAGTCAACTCGTCCCAAACTTATGATATCAGATCTGATTTTCAGATTTCGCTTGCGTTCTATTAGTGAGGTTGAACCCTGTTTTCTCCATCAACTTTTAATTTATCCATCAAAAAGACAGCAAATACAAAAACTTGCAAGTGGTTCAGCTAGCTCAATGCCAAACATTTCTAAAGGAAAGCTACAGGATGTTCTAATTGAAATTCCTCCTTTCTCTCTCCAACAAGAATTTGCAAGCCGAGTGCAAAGAATCGAAACAATTAAAGAACCTTGTAGTCGTTCCTTAGCTGAATATGATGCGTTATTCTCCTCTCTCCAACACCGCGCCTTCCGAGGAGAACTATAATATGGCGGATAGGACGACCCATATTAAACACAGCTTATAATATGGGAGCATCTTCACTCTATATGAAAAGCAGAGCATAGTATGGTGGGCAGCACAGGCCTTAACCGGGCAGGAAGATACATCAGTCAGTCAACGGGCTATCACGTCTTCCGAGGAGAACTATAGGAGCCGCCATGTCCCAATTCGCTTTCCTCCAAGCAGAATTTAACTCCGTTTTTGAACACGCCCAACGCGCCGAAGCCAGTGCCCTATCCGACCCCCGCGCCGCCTGCTTCTATAGTCGTTTGGCCCTAGAAACCATTATCAACTGGATGTATGACCATGACCGCGCCCTACGCAGACCCTACGACGACAACCTCAATACACTCATCCACGAACCAACGTTTATCAGCCTCGTCGGACAATCCATATTCACCAAAGCCAAAATCATCAAAGACCTCGGCAACCGTGCCGTCCACGATACCCGACCCGTTACCCAACAAAACGCCATCAACGTCCTGCGCGAACTCTTTCATGTCTCCTATTGGCTCGTGCGTACCTATGCCAAAGGCGAAAAACCAGCCGCCGACTTGAAGTTCGTCCAGGACGCTCTACCCCAAAATACCCAAGTCGAAATCACCACCCTCAAACGCCTTAAAGATGTGGCAGCCTATTATGACGCCACCGCCCAAGCCCTCGAAGAAGCCGATGCCGCCCGTGAACAAACCGAACAACAACGCGCCCAACTCGAAGCCCGACTCAATCGCCTCTTAGAAGAAATCGCCGCTGCCAAACTCGCCAACCAAACCACACCCGATACCCACGACTACACCGAAGCCCAAACCCGTGATATTTTTATTGACCTACTGCTCCAGGAAGCAGGCTGGCAACTCGACCAAGACCGTGACCGTGAATTTCCCATCACCGGAATGCCCAATCCCAGCGGCAAAGGCTATGTGGATTACATCCTCTGGGGTAACGATGGCAAACCCCTCGCCCTCGTCGAAGCCAAACGCACCCGCCACGACCCCCGCAGCGGCAAACAACAAGCCAAACTCTACGCCGACAGCCTAGAGCAACAATTCAAGCAACGCCCGATTATCTTTTACACCAACGGCTATGACCATTGGCTATGGGATGACACCAACTACCCGCCTCGCTCAGTCCAAGGCTTTTTGAAGAAAGACGAATTGATGCTTCTCCAGCAGCGTCGCACTCTCAAGAAAACCCTCGGCACCGTAGATATTGACCACACCATCGCTGGACGCTACTACCAAACCCGCGCCATCCGCCGCATCGGTGAAGCCTTTGAGAAAGATAACCTGCGTAAAGCACTCCTGGTCATGGCCACCGGCTCCGGTAAAACCCGCACCGTCATTGCCTTGATCGACCAACTCATGCGGGCCAATTGGGTGAAACGTGCGCTCTTCTTGGCTGACCGTGTTGCGCTTGTTATCCAGGCAGTCAATGCGTTCAAAAAACACCTACCCCAAACCGCACCCGTTAATCTCATCACCGAAAAAGCCACCGAAGGCCGCCTCTATTTATCCACCTATCCCACCATGCTGAGTCTGATTGACGAAATCCAAAACGGTCAGCGGCGGTTTGGCACAGGATATTTTGACTTGATTGTTATTGATGAAGCCCACCGCTCCGTCTACCGCAAGTATCGGGCGATTTTTGAATATTTTGACTGCTTATTAGTTGGACTCACCGCCACCCCTCGTGACGAGATTGACCGTGACACCTATTCACTCTTTGAGCTTGAGCGTGGCGTTCCCACGGATTCCTATGACCTTGACCAAGCCGTTGCCGATGGATTTCTAGTTCCACCCAAGGCCATCTCCGTACCCCTGAAGTTTCAGCGGGAAGGCATTAGTTACGAAGCGTTATCCGAGGCCGAGCAAGAGGAATGGGATGCCCTAGAGTGGTCTGAGGATGGCACAGTACCCGACCGAGTAGAAGCCGGAGCACTCAATAATTGGCTCTTTAATAAAGACACGGTGGATAAAGTACTCGAACACGTCATGACCCACGGCCTAAAGGTTAATGAAGGCGACCGCTTAGGCAAAACCATTATCTTTGCTAAAAACCATAACCATGCCGAGTTTATCGCCGAACGCTTCGATGCGAATTATCCTTATCTGAAAGGACACTTCGCCCGTGTGATTGATAATAAAACAGAGTATGCCCAATCCTTAATCGATGACTTCTCCAATCCAGATAAGTCTCCTCATATCGCTATCTCTGTGGATATGCTGGATACCGGAATTGACATACCCGAAGTCGTCAATCTCGTATTTTTCAAAATAGTCCGTTCAAAAACCAAGTTCTGGCAAATGATTGGACGCGGCACCCGGCTATGTCCTAACTTATTCGGCCCAGGGCTGCACAAAGAAGATTTTCTTGTATTCGATTTCTGTCAGAACTTTGAATTTTTCAATCAAAATCCCACTACCTCAGACGGTGCTCTAGGCCAATCGCTGAGCCAGAAGCTCTTTATTAACCGCGTTGCCCTGCTCGGCGAACTGGAAAAGACCGAGGGCGACCTAGTGCAAGAATTACATCGAGAAGTGGCTGACCGCCTGTTTACGGAAGTCGCCGGCATGGGTTTGGAGAACTTCATCGTCAGACCGAAGCGTCGCCTCGTCGAGAAATATCAAGATAAACAGATATGGAGGCAATTGAACGAAGAAGACCGCGCCGAACTCACCGAACACATCGCGGGTTTGCCTAGTTCCCTAGAAGATAATAACTTACCTGCCAAACAATTTGACTATATTGTGTTACTCTCCCAACTCGCCCTCTTGCGTGGCGACCCCAAGCTCTTGGCGTACCAAGGACGCATTCAGGCGATTGCGGTGCAGTTAGCAGAACTAGGCAATATTCCGATGGTTGCTGATGAATTAGAACTTATCCTCGCGGTACAAACCGATGAATTTTGGCAAGACCTAAGCGCACCAACCCTGGAACGACTCCGCACTAGATTACGCAACCTCGTCCAGCTCATTAAATTTGAGCGTCGTAAAATTGTCTACACAGATTTTGAAGATGAGATAGGCGAGGCTGTAGCCATTGCTCTTCCTGCCGTTTCCAATGGCACAGATAAAGCTCGGTTTATGCGTAAAGTGCGTCATTTCCTTGACTTCCATGAAAATCACATTGCTATCCAGAAGCTGAGACAGAACGAGCAGCTCACACCTTGGGATGTGTCTGAACTAGAGCGTATCTTCCTAGAAGAAGGTGTCGGGAGTGCAGAGGATCTGGTGAATATCCGTAGTAATGATGGTGGGCTGGGTCTGTTTATTCGTTCTCTCATCGGCTTAGATCGTGAAGCCGCTAAGCGAACCCTAGCCGTATTTATCCAGGGGAAAAGCCTAAACTCAACCCAAATTGAGTTCGTAAACATGATTATTGAGTACTTAACGGAGCAGGGCGTGGTGGAGCCACGCCGATTGTACGAGAGTCCATTTACTGATCTAGCTGATCAAGGAGTCAGTGGAGTATTCAAGCCTGCCGAGGTAAAACAGCTTATTCAAATCCTCCAAGACGTACAGGCAAGAGCCGCAGCATAAAAGAATTCTCGTGCATTCCAAGGCTGAAAGTTGAAAACTGGCTGGAAGCCTAACGTTCGAGCTAAGCGGGTCCCGCTTGAACAAGGGGTTAGGCCCTACTAGGCGCAATGGGCTGACAGACGACCTTGAACCGCGCCCAGGAGATGAGCAGGTCTTCATGGAACGCTCGGCTAGCGTTTTGGCACTCGCGAGTGAAGTAAGCACGATGGCCTTCAGTACTCAAGCGAACCGTCTCCTTCACCTTCTGTGGCGGCGAAGTCCGCGCTGACCTGACGAACAGCACAACATCCACTCTCGTGGTCTCGATGACGCAGAGAGGCTGGCCTGCTCGACCTGGCTGGCGACCGGCTACTTGCCATACGTCTCCGGGGGGCTTCGGCAGCCCCTCGGGGTTCAGTAGGGTAACACCATGATGTGTTCACTGTTAGGTTGGTAATGTGCCATGTTACTACGGACGTTCGTGGGATCGCACTGAATAGCGGCCTAACGACTAAGCTCAGTTGCCGGGGCCGCTGTCGCGACGTCGAAGCTGGAAAGCCGTATTGCGGCCCTGGTCAACTGCAGCATTCTGTTAGGCCGCCTACGAACCACCACTATCAATTGCTGCTTTCCCTGCCGGTAGCGTAAACCGGAACTTTGAACCGAGACCTTCCTTACTTTCGACAGCCACCTTCCCGTCGTGAGCCTCGATGAACGTCTTTACGATGGCCAGACCCAGACCCAACCCACCTTCCTTCTGAGGATCAGTCTCCAATTTGTCGAATACTTTGTCGAGGCGTTCCTGCGGGATTCCCGCACCATTGTCGCTGACCCAACCCTCTACAGCTCCCTTCGCGTCAAGCTCCCGTGCCCCTATGATCACCTCTCCGCCTGGCGTGTACAGGATCGCGTTGGCAATGAGGTTCTGAAATACCCGCCTTAACGCGCTCGCATCTGCATACACGACCAGATCGCCCGGCACCTCGTTGAGCATCTGCGTACTGGCAGTTCCTGCTACTGGGTGTACATCTTGAATGAGAGCCTCGACGAGCGGCCACAAATCAAGCACGCGCCGCTCTAATTTAATGCCTGTTTGTGAGAGGAGATGCGTGTTCTCCTCAATTACCTTGCCGATCAAGCCATCAAGATGCGCCACGTTACGGCGCAGGGTCTTCAGCATCTGGACGCTTTCGGCACTGGCGCCTCGCTCCGGGAGTTTCCTCTCCAGGATGCTCGTGGCCAGGGAAATGGCATTCAGCGGATTTCGCAGATCGTGTGCCACAAAGGCGAGATACTCTTCCCTGCGCTGCTGCACGTCCTTCGCTTGCTGGGTGGCATAGGTCTGCACCGCCAAACCGATTGCCCCGTCCAGGACACGATTCAGGATGTGGAAAGATTTACCCTGCAGTCTCAAACCGTTGGCATCGGCCAGATCGTGGATACAGCCGCGCAGGATATTGTACTCCGCAACGACTTCTTCAATATCAAATCCGTCCTGGATACGCTGCAAACCATGGGCTGGTGGGCTGCGTTCGGCGAGTGCCTCCGGGATCGTTTCGTCAGAGCGCACTTGGAGCGCGGCAGCCAATTCATCGATGAGATCAGGAAGGTGATCGTTTAGCGTTGGAGCGTCTAGATCCCTCGCTGCGGGGAGTTCCTTCACCTGCTGTCGCCACCGCGAGAGCAAGGCGTCGCGCTCCTGCTTGATGAGCACTGCGAGCTTGTCGACGTCGTTGATGGGCATTTCGATTCCTCGTTCGGGCTGGTTTAGCGAGTTCTAGCGCCCTAACGGTTGAACTCACCCGCCGCTAATCGCTTTGGATGATTCCAGATACTTTAGCATACGGTCGAGGCTACCAAGAATATAGAGGCTAAACTCAGATGCCTAAGCTGACAAGCATTTAAAATGCGTTATACTGGAATTATTCAATGTCCAAAAATGTTACAACCATGCTTAGTAAAAGCTTCCTTTCCTCAGAAGAA
>NZ_JAAXLT010000075.1 GCF_013285555.1 Candidatus Cyanaurora vandensis
AAAGGGTCCCCAATCCGTTTCAGGGCATAGATAAAATCATCGCTCACTACCTCCCGGCCCCGTCCGCCCGTAAAGCACGGGTCATCCTGATAGCGAATCCCCTTTTTGATCTGGATAGTATAGATCTCACCGCCATCGGCTAGAGGGGTGCGAATTGGCAGGGCCGCCGCTAGACCGGGCTGGAGTTCCATGCGTTGACGTTTGAGGTAGTTATATTCATACAACGTCTCATTAATATTGCCGAGAATCTGGGCCGAGGTGTCGTCGTACTGTACCTGGGGGTCCATGGAGCGCGGGTCTTCCTCTAGGGCTTGGTACCAGACCAGACGCGGCGAACCGTCGGCATTTGTGCCTTCTTGAGGATGGGGATAGTTATTACAGCCAGCGAGGGTAAGGAGTAGACTCAGACCCAGGGTCTTGGGTAGCCAGTGCATGGGCATCATGTGCGCACGAGGAAATCAGCTAAAGGTAGCATAAAAGCATGGAAATGTTAGTTATTTGGCGAGTTGGCTAATCATCTGTTCAGCTTTGGCAAGGTTGAGGGCAATCATCTCAGGGCTAACCCGGTCATTCTTAATCAGGGCATCCTGTGTTTTTAGCTCAGTCAAGACTTGGAGGGCCTGCTGGTACCAAGTCTGGGCAGTGCGCCAATGGGCTAGCTGACGACGCGCTGGGAGGCTAGTATCCTTGGCAAGTTGAGCATAGAGTGCGCCCAGTTTGGAGTAGGGATAGGCCAAGTCACGGCGGACCCGGACATTTTTGGGGTTTGCTGCCACCAATCGCTGACGGATCGTCAGTTCCTGGAGGTAGTAAGCACGTCCACCCGAGGTGTCCTTAAACTGCTTGAGCAATATATCTCCGAGTCGTTCGTAGGCTACCGCGAGGTCACCCTTAGCTTGGACATCCCGCGTGTCGGCTTTTGCCAGAGCCTCGGCAATTTGGGCACTGACGCGGTAGTGGCCTAAGGCTTGGGTAGGGTCTTGGCGGAGGAGGTCGCCTAGGCGCAGGTGGCTAATCCCCAACATCCGTTTGACCCGTGGGTCACGGGGGCTAGTCTGTTCTAGTTGCTGGGCTAAGCGCAATGCCGCTTGATAAGCAGTCAGGGCGGCTGGGCGGTCCCCGAGGTTGTAACGGAAGATGGGGTTACCCTGGATACTCCCCAGCTTGTCGTAACTCCGCCACAGATCGCGTTGGGCTTGGACATCCTGCGGGGCGAGCTTCAGGCGTTGCTGATTTAGGATGAGAGCTTGGTTATGACTCGTGCGAGCGGCGAGGGCATCACCGAGGGTAAATTGAACGATCCCCAGTTCGGTGTAAGTATTGGCTCGCTGGGATAGAACCGCCGCGCCCGTCAGGGGTAGATTCTCAGTCAGGATGAGGGCTTGACGATGTTGGCCCAAGGCTTGTTTGAGCTCCCCGGTTTCTCGGTAAATCACCCCGATCCGGTCGTAGTTGGCCGCCGTATCGAGTTGGAGTTGGCGGTCCGGCTGGCTGAGGAGCTCAGTACGGATACGGAGGGCTTTTTGGTAACTACTCAAGGCTCCTTGGGTCTGGCCTAGGTTCGGGACCGTGGGATCGCCTTGGATATCGCCGACTTTCTCATAGGCTTTAGCTAGTTCACGGGCCAAGGCGGTGCTGGCTTGGGACTCTAGGGCGAGTTTATCTAAGTAATCCAGGATATTTTTGACCAAACGTTCGCGGGCGGTGGTCGAACCGGGGAGGCGGGCAATATCTTCATCCAGAGCAAACATAAAGTCATTCGCTAAGGTCCGCACGGTCCCGTAGAGCCGTTCAATCCGGTCACGCTCCTGCTGGGCAACTTGAGCCTGCCAAGTTGTAGCGACGATCCCGACCACTAGACTGACCACGACTAACCCCCCAGCGAGGACACTAGTTTGGTTGCGCTGCCCAAATTTGAGCAGACGGTAGCTCAGGGTATCGGGACGGGCGGACACGGGGCGTTTCTCCAGATGACAAAGTAGGTCTTCCGCTAACTGGGCTGCGGAACCGTAGCGGCGGCTGGGGTCTTTTTGCAGGGCCTTGAGCAAGATGGTGTCCAAGTCGCCCATCAGCCGCCGTTGTAGTCGTTGGGGATGACCTTCGCGGGGCAAGCTAACGCGCTCGGGGGTCAAAGGGCCTTGACCCGTCACCTCCCCAGTCCGGTTAATGACGGTGCTGGGCTTTTGGGGCTCCTCCTCAAGGATGGCGCGGGGCATGGCGTAGGGGTCTTTGTGGTAACAGGGCCGCCAGCCGGTCAGGAGTTCATAGAGTAAAACCCCCAGGGAATAGACGTCACTCGCCGGTCGGATCAAATCGCCTCTGATCTGCTCGGGACTCGCGTAACTGGGAGTCATCATCCGCATCAGAGTAACGGTGGGGTCAGCCACGCCCGGTCCCGGATTGAGGAGTTTAGCAATCCCGAAGTCCAACAGTTTGGGGACGCCATCGGCAGTGACGAGAATATTGCCCGGTTTGATATCACAGTGGACGATCAGGTTTTGGTGGGCGTACTGGATGGCGGCACAGACCGGGCGAAACAACCGTAACCGTTCACTAATGGTCAATTTATGGCTATCGCAATAGGCGGTAATGGACTCCCCATCAATGTATTCCATAGCGAAATAGGGCAGACCCTGGGGAGTAGTGCCGCCGTCGAGGAGTTGGGCAATGTTGGGATGCTGGAGGTCAGCGAGGATCTGGCGTTCGTTTTGGAAGCGTTGGA
Organism: Candidatus Cyanaurora vandensis; assembly: GCF_013285555.1. Classification (GTDB taxonomy): domain Bacteria; phylum Cyanobacteriota; class Cyanobacteriia; order Gloeobacterales; family Anthocerotibacteraceae; genus Cyanaurora; species Cyanaurora vandensis. Next base: position 2,723 of record NZ_JAAXLT010000075.1, read on the forward strand.
TGATGTCCTCGTGGCCCAACCCGGCTTTAATCAGCTTGAGGGCGACTAACTGCTGATACTGGTCAGTGCGCTTAGTGAGATAGACCGTACTCATCCCGCCGCGACCAATGCAACGCAGGATCGTATAGCGGTCCACACTGTCACCGGGTTGGAGTTCCTGGGGCAGGGTGGGGGTGAGGAGGCCACTGAGTTGGGCGGCAGGGTGAGCAAGGAAGTCTTCATCCCCCTCATGGGCGGCAAGTAAGGACGCGACTTCAAGTAAGACCGTCGGTTCCTCCGTGCTCTGGGCCAAAAATTCCTGTCGTTGGTGCGGGTTCTGTTCGAGGGCTTGGGTAAAAAGCTGCTTGATGCGTTGGTAAGTCTGGGCATCACTCATGGGGTCAACTCCCGGCGTAGCCAAGCACGGGCCATGCTCCAGTCCCGTTTGACCGTAGCGGACGAAATACTGAGGACCGTGGCGGTCTCTTCAATGGTTAGACCGCCGAAGTAACGCAGTTCGACGATTTGGCACTGCTGGGTATCGAGTCGGGCTAGCTGGGTCAGGGCCTCATCGAGGGCCACGAGGTCCACATCCCGTTCCCGGGCCGAGACCCCGAGGGCATCGTCGAGGGAAATCTTCTGGAGGTCCCCGCCCCGTTTCTCCGCCCGGTGGCTCCGGGCATGGTCCACCAGGATACGGCGCATCATCTGGGCAGACACAGCAATGAAATGGGCCCGGTTTTGCCAAGGGACGCGCGTCTGGTCCACCAGTTTTAGGTAGGCTTCATTAATTAGAGCCGTGGCCTGGAGCGTATGGTCCGTACGTTCTTGGCGGAGATAGCTCCGCGCAATGCGGTGGAGTTCCGCGTGGACCAGCGGAATTAGTCGGGCCAAGGCGGCGGAGTTACCGTTGCGCCAGTCCAAGAGTAATTCTGTAACATCAGTTGAGCGATCGGGCGTAAGGGTCATGGGCTGGGTACGTTCTACAGGAAGATACGTAGTAGTAGAATACTCTATGCGCTGGGTTGTGCCGCCCTTTTATGTCCCTGGCCGTGGGTTCTTTTTTGTAAAGTTGTTGGTTTTTATGAGCTAGCGGGGAATACTTTCTCGCTTTAAAAGGTATGAGCCATCATTAACGGGGAAAGGCCATGGCAGGCAAGCCCAAGCAGGGGCGGTTACAACAGGTGGACCCACGGGTGATGCAGGATCTGCGCGGGGCCTATCAGAAGCATTGCAACAGCAGTCCGACGACCCTAGCCAACCAGCTAGCCCAGTCCTTCCCGGACCTCTGCCGTCTTGAGAGTGGTTGGGTTTTAGCCCAGAAGACCGTCCGTAACTTTTTCGCTCAAGCCGCCGCCGCTCCGACCACCATCGAAATCCTGTGCCGTCATCTGTTGGGTTTGCCCTACGACAGCTATTTACGGAGCTTAGTGACCACGGCGGACCAGTTGTTGGCCCCGCCCGTCTACTGGGTGGGCCGGGAAGTCGAACTCCAACGTTATCAAGATTGGGCCGTGACCCCAGGGGTCCGGGCTTTATTTTTGTTGGGAGAGGGCGGGATTGGTAAAACTACCCTCGCGGAAGCCTTGGCCCAACGCTTACAGACCCCGTTCCCCCAGCAGGTCCTCCTCCGCTTGGACCCCCACAAGACCCCCGATGATTTCTTAGCGGAAATCCTGACCCAGCTGGGCTACCAGGACAATACCCCAGCCCAGCTACTCCGCCATTTCAAACAGCGGCCTACCTTAGTTGTGGTGGATAACCTAGAGGCGGTGCTGACGAATATGCACTTCAGTGGCGACCACCAGGGCTACCGCACCCTGTTTGAGAGTTGGCTCGACCAAGAACACCAGAGCCTCATTGTTTTCACTAGCCGCAGTAAGCCCTGGCTCCTGCCCCGCGACCGCACCGCTCTCAGGGAGGACCGCGTCTGGGGACTACCCCCGGAGGTCTGGTCGTCTTTTTTCGCGGAACGGTTGCGTGACTACGGCTTCTCCTTGACCGCTCCTTGCCAACAGACCGCTATCACAACGATGGGTCAACGCTGTGCTGGTCATCCCCTCGCGATGCATCTCTGGTGCGCCGAAGCCTGTCAGCAAGCCCAGGGCGACTTGGCGGGCTACCTCACCCACGGCCCGGATATCTTTGACCATGCCCAGCTCAGCGGGGTCCTCCAGGAACAAGTGGAACAGTTACACCAAGAAGACCCCAACACTTGGCACCTCTTGGTCCGGCTCGGGGTTTATCGTTTCGGGATCGCCGTGGCCCAAACCGGGGTCCAAGCTCTCGCCTGGGATGAAAAAAAGCCCCGGCTCCAAGCCTTAGTGGACCGCTCCTTGGTACAGTTTGACGCAACCCAGGGCGGCTACCGCTTGCCGCCCCTACTCGCTGATTTTTGTCGCCGGACGCTGGAGGGTCAAGCCGAGTGGACCGAGTGTCACCGGCGGGCCGCTCACCACTGGGAAGACTGTGCCCGCCACGCCCAACCCGCTCAGCAAGCGCGATTGCGAGAAGAAGCTTTTTGGCATCGGTGTAGCTTTAAGGGTGAGGACCCCATGCTCCCGCCATTACCCCTCTTACCGTCTCCCCTGGGTTGGATGTGGGGGGCTAGGGTCTGAGCTAGTCTGGCTTGAACCTTACCCCGCCACCATGGACATCCACACCCCGGATTGGGTCTGCGTCATGAAGAACTATTGTGCGTGACGAAGTAAATCACTGAGGAAAGCCTGGGCGGTGAGGTCGGCAGCAGGTTCTGTATAGTTCGGACGCTGCTGCACCTCGTCGCGCTTACTTAGCAACAAGCAGGCAGCGTTGTATTGGCGTTCCAGAACCATTTTTCGACAAAATAACGCTGAGCGTTGGGCATAGCTTGAGTTACTAAATTCCTGGCGGACGGAAAAATGTTGTAGGGTGGCGAGCCTAACGGGTGACGTAGAAGTATGCGTTTCCTCTAGTAAAAATAAATATCCTAACCATGGAGCCGGACCAGCCCCGAAGGTCTGTTCTCGATGGGCCGTCCAGATATCACTCGCCGCGCCTAACGCCTCTTCAATACGATTGTTTAAGTTATTGCCAAAACTGGGACCGACCAAGCTTTTTAGCTCAATCACTGCCTTCAATAGCTTTCGTTGCGGATCGACGACCAAGAAATCATAATTTTTTGTTGCGCGGTAGAACCCAGGCAAAACAGTCAGACTCCTCTTCACATGAATATGCTCAGCCGGAACGCCATTGCTGAGCAGTAAATCGGTGATAGTCAGTGCGAAGCCATCCATTTGCTTGCCGCCCGTCGCTTCTCCCCTATTCCCTTGATCAATCTTCCCCGCCAAAGTTTGCGCTTATAACTGGGCTAAACGGGCATCCCAAAAACCACGCACAGCCTCCTCAAAAACCGGGGGTGGTAACACTGGGAGCGTCATAGGTTTATTTCAGTCAATGTAAGTTCAAGTTGAGGAGAGACTTTTTGACCTAAGTCGGGCTGGGGTGAAGTAAACCGGTCATGAAGACGGGCTACAGCCATTTGGTGATAGGTCGGCTCTACTTCAATACCCAGGCTGTTGCGTCCCCATTGGGCGGCAGCTACACTCGTCGTCCCTGTACCGAGAAAGGGATCGAGTACGGTATCACCAACAAAGGAAAACATTCGTACCAAACGCTCAGCTAGTTCTAAAGGATAGGGAGCAGGATGGTGACGGGTCGAGGCCCCCTTAATATCCTGCCAAATCTGCTGAAACCACCGCCGATGGCTGGCTTCGGGAATAACTGATAGGACTCGATTAATCATGGCTGGGCTTCGGTAGCCACCGGGCTTACGCTGCATCAATATAAACTCAATATCATTCTTGATAATGCCGCCGGGTTCGTAGGGCTTACCTAAAAAACTGGTACCATTTCCTGCCGCTTCTAGGACAGCATTTGAAATTTTATACCAAATGATTGGGGCTAAGTTATCAAAGCCAATCGCTCGACAATGTTCTTGGACACTAGCATGGAGTGGAAAGACCCGATGCCGTCCGTATTGCCGCCGCGATACGCAGACATCACCCACAACGATAACTAACCGTCCACCGGGGACTAGAATACGAAAAATGTGCTGCCAGACGTGGTCTAGTTCCTGTAAAAATTGCTCGTAGTCGGCAATATCACCCAGTTGACCTTCAGTATGCACATACTCTTTCAGGGTCCAGTAGGGCGGGGAGGTTATGACTAACGGTATAGTTGCGGCAGGAATGGCGGCTAAGTTACAACTATTTCCCAAAACCAAACGATGGGTAGAGGGTAATTGTTGCACCCGTCGCTGGATATCTGCCATCAACCCCACATCCTTACTCATCGCTGGCATTGCTCGCTGTTCGTCTACAGCCAGTAGTCGCGCCGCTTGCTCAGGAATTAGATCTCGCTCATTGAGGGCAGCTTCCAGGGGCGTAGGACCAAGGGGTAATTCGAGTTTTGTCAAGATATTGATCAGGGGTAGGGTCTGGCTGGTCATGGTTGTCCTAGGCGTTATTGCTATCGTACTTTGAATGTTTACAGGTCGAACCCAGGTCTCCCCTGGGTTGGATGTGGGGGGCTAGGGTCTGAGCTAGTCTGGCTTGAACCTTACCCCGCCACCATGGACATCCACACCCCGGATTGGGTCAAGCACAGTGTTTTTTATCAAATTTTCCCGGATCGTTTTGCCCAGGGCCAACCGACTTTTCATGGGTTGACCTTCCAACCTTGGGCGGCGGACCCTACCCTCTACGGTTACAAGGGCGGCAATCTCAGGGGCGTGATTGAGAAGTTGGACTACCTCAAGGACCTGGGGATCAATGCGATCTATTTCACGCCCATCTTCCAATCAGCTAGCAACCACCGCTATCACACCCACGATTACTACCAAGTGGACCCCTTACTGGGTGGGAACGAAGCTTTTTTGGCCCTACTTAAGGCGGCTCACGCAAAAGAAATTAAAGTCGTCCTGGACGGTGTTTTTAATCACGCGAGCCGGGGATTTTTCTTTTTTCATGACCTCCTTGAAAACGGTCTCCACTCGCCTTATCAAGATTGGTTCAAAATCGAAGGTTGGCCTCTCAGTCCCTACGATGGCGACCGTCCCGCTAATTACGTCAGTTGGGACAACAACCGTGCCCTCCCCGAGTTCAACCATGACCATCCTCCGGTGCGCGAGTACCTGATGCAGGTGGCGGAATACTGGATTGGGCAGGGGATTGACGGCTGGCGGTTGGATGTCCCATTTTGTATCCAGACCCCCGGTTTCTGGCAGGAATTCCGGGCGCGGGTCAAACAGATTAATCCCGAGGCTTATATCGTCGGTGAGGTCTGGGAAAATGCTGAAGCTTGGCTGGATGGGACCCAGTTTGATGGGGTAATGAACTATCCCTTTGCCGCTCACACAATTGCTTTTACCGCTGGAGACCGGGTGGACTTGGGCCAGGTGAAAAGTGTTTCCTATCGGCCCTACCCCGCCCTTTTTGCCACCGAGTATGGAGAACGCATCCAAGCTCTACTCCAACAGTATCCCTGGGCAATTCAACTTACTCAACTTAACTTGTTGGCGAGCCACGATACGGCCCGTTTGATGACGATTGCGGGCGGGGATGCAGCTAGTGTGGAACTCGCAACTTTATTGTTAATGACCTTCCCCGGTGCGCCTAGTATTTATTACGGTGATGAAGTGGGTTTACCCGGTGCCCTCGACCCCGATTCGCGCCGGGGTTTCCCGCCCGAGAATCAGTGGCGGCAGGACATCCTCACCTGTCATTGCACGTTAATCGCGTTGCGTCACCGTTATGCGGCGTTGCGGGTCGGGGACTATCAAGTCTGTTATGCCCAGGGTGCAGTCTATGCTTTCTGGCGGATCTTGGGGGAGCAGGCTTTACTGATCGCCCTTAATGCGGGGACAGAACCCGCCCAGATTACGCTCACGGTACCCGAGGGGCTAACAATTCAATACGGCAAGGGCAGACAGCAAGGCTCAAATCTTGACTTACCCGCCCGCAGTGGGATGGTGTTTGGACCAGAGGTGGTCTAGGTAGCTAAGGCGACAACTCCCATGGGTAAAAATGTTACACAACAAATACAGTACCCGCTTAGGAATGTTATCTAGATAACAAAGTTGTTTGGGCCGTGCTATTAGAGTGGTCCAAATTCTGACGGATAGCCATGGCAAACCTACCCGAATTCCTGTTCAAAACCTTTAAAAATCCCGATACCGCCGGATACGGTCGCCGAGTGAACTACACCCCAGCCGCGAACATCGCCGATTGGTTACTGGCTGCCACAGGTGAAGTCCATCTGGCTGAACTGGTTTATAGCTCTAGCCTACAGGCGTATTTTTACCGCTGTGAAGACCCCCAGGACCGGGCTGTCCAGGAGGAGTTCGGCTTGGTCCTGCAACCGAGCCGCGCCCGCTACTAAAAAGCACCCGCCGGACTGCTCCGGTGGGTGCTCAAAGGAGAATGATTAACCTTTGGGTAGCAGAACTTTGTCAATCACGTGGATGACCCCGTTGTCAGCAGCAATGTCAGCCTGGGTGACCCGAGCCTCGTTGACCATCACTTGCTGGCCCTGGGTCTGAATCGCAATGGATTCACCAGCGACGGTGGGGACGCTACCGGGCTTAATGTCGCTCGACATCACTTTGCCGGAGACGACGTGGTACTTGAGGATATTCGCCAGCTTGGTTTTGTTCTCAGGCTTGAGCAAATCGGTGAGGGTCCCGGCGGGCAAGTTCTGGAAAGCCGCATCAGTGGGGGCGAAAACGGTGAAAGGGCCGTTACCCTGGAGGGTCTCAACGAGGCCAGCGGCGGTCAAAGCTTGTGCTAGGGTCTTGAAGGTGCCCGCTTGGACGGCTGTTTCAACGATGTTTGCCATGTGGTGGTCCTTCTGTCTATATTCAACACTACAAGAATAACTCGAAAGTAGTGAAACAAAATCGTCCTCTGTGGGGATTTGTAGCCGGGGCCACTTTTTTCACTCAGCCCCCGGCATAACCGTCTTTAGGATTTAGCCTGCCGTAGGTCGGCGGCGGTAATCCCCTCTAGCGCGAGACCATCCCATCAAGCTGCCCATCTCCGTTGACGTTCCCCACGAGCACGGCAAGAGGTCTATTGCCGGTCGTTGTAACCATGGGTGCTGAAAATACACCCTGACCATCGTTCGTGAGAACCAACGCCTGATTGGTTTGTGTTGTTACCACGAGGTCTAGGTCCATATTGAAGTCTCCCGTGGTCAGACCTCCTAGAGAGTTCCCCGCCGTGAGCCGTTGGGGAGAGGCTAGGAAGCCGTTACCCTGGTTAACCAATAGTGCAATCGTGCCATCTGCTCCCGCCGTTGCCACATCTGGACGACTATCGCCGTGAAGTCCCCAGTGACGATGGCCTGCGCCTTGTTATCGCCCCCAGCAAACCCCAGTGTCAGGGGAGAAATTTGTGTAGGGATCGTAGGAATAAGTGCTTATAATCTGGGCATCACGCTACGCTTATCCCTATGTCTCCCGTCAGTCTTGGTACTAGCCGTCCGATTACCACCGAGGTCAGTACGGCCTGTTTCTGGGGGTTACTCATCGGTGTTAACGACTATGCGGCCCCAGGATTAACCCGGCTTCAGTATTGTGCGGCGGACTGTGAAGGCTTGAGCGAGGCCCTACGCGTGGCAACAGGGGCCAGACAGACTCTTTTTATTCACCATGACGAGACCCTGGGGGGAGCAACACTAGCGCGGGTCGAGCGTAGCCTCAGCGAGATTATCCTTAATGCCAAATCCCAGGATACCGTCCTAGTTTATTTTTCGGGGCATGGGGTCCTGTATCAGCAACAGGTGGTGTTGTGTCTCGCAGATACGGACGGGGCTGACCTTGCGGAGACGGGGTGGGAAGTACAACGACTCTTGGCGCGCCTAGAGCAATGCCCCGCTCAACACAAACTGGTGTGGTTGGATGCCTGTCATAGCGGGGGGATGCGGACGCCCCTCTTGCCCCTAGTCGCGGCCCTACGTTCGCAAGCGGCCCAGAGTACGGGCTTCCATGCCCTGCTCTCCTGTGACCAAGACCAGCGTTCTTGGGCTTTTCCGGCCTTGGGCCATGGTCTGTTCACCTATTTTTTGATCCAGGGTCTACGGGGAGCAGCGGCGGACGAACGGGGTCTGATTGCCGCTGATGGCCTCTACCGTTACGTCTATCACGAGACCCTGGGCTACCTAGACCGCCTCAACCAACAGCAACGGTTCCTCAGTTATCAACAGGCCCGCCGGGGGGCCTACCAGCCCCTGCCCGAATATCCCCTGCAAACTCCTAAAAAAATTGTGGAGATGGTCGGCGAACTGGTGATTGCGACCGCCGTTCCCCTGACCCCGCTCCCCTGTCGGGCCTTAGTCGGCGCGGAATTCGCTGAGGACGAGACCGCCCTCGCCCTGGGGCAACGCTTGAACCGACTGGGGGGCTACGCCCTCAGCTACTGGCCCCTGGGGTCTACGCCTTTAGTCCAAGCCCTACAAGAAGTCCTCAAGTCGCCCGTCGAGACGGTCTTCCTATATTTACGGGGTCAGATTGCGGGCGATGAACTGGTGCTGGCGGGGACTCGACTTAAACGGGCACAACTGGTCGAGACCCTAGCTGAAGCACGTACGCCCCGCTATATTCTGGTCCTCGACTGTCCGGGGGCCGTGGGACTTGGTGATTGGATCGAGTCCTTACGTAATGAAACTCAGGGGCAAGCCCTCATTGTCCAAGCCGCCACCACTGAATTTGCCCAAGCCCTCCTACAGACCCTAGACACAGGCCACTCGGGACTTACGGCATCGCGGTGGCTGAGTCAATTAGAAGAGCAGTGTCCAGGGGTACAGACTTGGCTAACGGGCACCCAGGGCGTAATTGAGGTCTTGCCCTACACCCACCGTAACTATCAACCCACCGCCTTAGATCTTGGGATCTGTCCCTACATGGGCCTGCGGGCCTTTACTGCAGCCCAAGCTGGTTTTTTTTATGGACGCGAGGCCCTCGTCGAAAGCCTTCTGACCCTGGTTCAATCCCAGCCTTTTCTGGCGGTGGTCGGGGCCTCGGGTTCGGGCAAGTCGTCTTTGGTGCAGGCCGGGTTGATGGCAAGGCTACGGCAAGGCAAACTTCCCCGCAGTGAGCAGTGGTGGGTCAAGAGTATGCGACCTGGTACAGAACCCCTTACGGCTCTTGCCCAACTGGATACAACGCAAGACTTCCACGCGTGGCTGGCCCAACAACCGACCGTGGTTCTAGTCGTAGACCAATTTGAGGAGCTATTTACCGTGACCCCCGAGGACCAACGGCGGCTCTTTTTAAATCTGCTGTTGACGGCCTTGGCGAGTGCGGCGAACTTTAAGCTAGTCATTACCCTCCGGGGCGACCATATGACCTCGGCCTTGGCGGTTCCTGGTCTGGCCCCTTACCTCCAGCAAGCAGCAGTCCTAGTCCCGCCCCACTTGAAGCGAGAAGAATACCGGGCAGTCATCCTCCAACCGGCTCTCCGCGTTGGTCTGGAGGTGGAGCCGGACCTCGTGGAGGTCCTACTGGAAGAACTCAGTACCACTGGCGGTAATTTACCGCTCCTAGAGTTCGTACTTGAGCAGTTGTGGGAGGCACGCAGCCAGGGGACCTTGACATTAGCAGCTTACCGGCAACAGATTGGTGGTCTTCGGGGAGCCTTGGAACGTAAAGCCGAGGCCGCCTACACTGCCTTAGATCTTGCAGCGCGAGAATGTACCCGGTGGTTATTACTGGATCTCGTCCAACTCGGGGAGGGGACTGAGGACACCCGCCGCCGGGTCCCCCGCGCCCGACTTGCCGCCCCACGCTTCCCCCCAGAATTGGTGGCGCGGACCCTCGACTACTTGATTGCCGCGAAGTTGGTAGTGGTCGGGTCCGCCGGGGGTCAAAACGAAGACGGGACGGTGGAAGTGGCCCATGAAGTCCTGATTCGCAGTTGGTCTACCCTGCGCGAGTGGCTCAAAGAGAACCGGACCCTCCTGCACAACCTGCGCCGTCTGGAACGGGCCTCCGCGCTTTGGCAGAGTCAGGGGCAGCAGCCAGACTATCTCTTGCGCGGTCTACCGCTAGCCCAAGCCGAGGGACTCTGGTTGCAGTACAGCGACCGGATGTCGCCCCTAGAGCAAATTTTTATTGACCGTTGTCTAGCCGAACGCGAAAGTGAACAGCAAGTAGCGCGACGACGACTTCAAGAAGCCCGCTGGCTGGCGATGGCCCTAGGTACCCTAGCGGTGATGGCTTTGGGTCTGGCGGGGGTGGCTTACTGGCAGTCGCTCCAGTCCCAGGAACGCCAAGTGGCAACCCTGGTCACCTCGGCTCAGCTGCGTCTTGCCAGCTCTCAACAACCCGAAGCTCTCGTTGATAGTGTCCACGCCGAGCAATTAGTCCAAGGGATTTGGACCGCGCCATCAAACCTACGCACAGCTACGCGCCACATTCTCCAAGAAGCCCTCTACACCCTCCAGCAGACCAACCGCCTCGAAGGACACCGCAATGTGATCAGTGGTGTCAGTTTCAGTCGGGATGGGACCCTGGCTACCGCTAGCTGGGATAAAACCATCCGACTTTGGCGGCCTGATGGTCGGCTGTTGCGCGAGATTGGGCAGGGTGCGGCGGTGTCGAGCCTCTGCTTTAGCGGGGATGGCAAGACCCTGGCGGCTGGGGATGCCCAAGGCCGGATTCGTTTGTGGAATTTAGACGGGACGCTCCAACGGACCCTCCAGGGACACCGAGAGAACATCTGGGGGCTTAGTTTCAGCCCTGATGGCAAGCAATTGGTCTCAGCAGGCAAGGACCAGACGCTGCGGCTTTGGACTCGGGATGGAAAACTGCTCAAGATCCTCACGGGTCACCGCGCTCAGGTAATGGGCGTGCGGTTTAGTCAAGACGGTCGGTGGATCGCCTCCGCCAGTTGGGACCGGACGATCCGGCTCTGGCGGCGCGATGGGACACTGGTTAAAGTTTTGCAGGGCCACCGCGAAGGGGTATGGCAAGTCGCCTTCAGCCCCGACAGTCAAACTCTCGCCAGTGCTAGTTCAGACAATACCCTCCGCCTTTGGGACCTCACAGGCCGGAAGGCTCCTCAAATCTTCGTGGGGCATGACGGCTCGGTGGAGGGCGTAGAGTTCAGTCCCGATGGCCTGACCTTGGCTTCTAGTAGCTACGACAAAACGATTCGGCTCTGGAGCCGGGATGGGACGCTCCTGAGTGTCCTCCGGGGTCATAACTCGCTAGTGACAAGCCTCAGTTTCGCGCCCCGAGGTAATTTACTTGCCTCAGGCAGTAATGACACAACGGTGCGGCTCTGGAATCTGGCTCCGCCTTGGTTACGGACCCGCGCAAGTCACCAAGGAAGCCTAACGGACATCAGTTTCCAACCTGACAGCCAAGCCTTGACAACCACTAGCCTTGATAAACATATTCATGTCTGGCGGCCTGATGGCAGGTTATTACGGACGATTACGTTGCCGGTCGAAGTCCTGACGGCCTCGCTCGCCCCCGATGGCACCCTGGCAGTGGGCGGGAATGACAAGACCTTGCGTCTTTGGACCCCAGACCAGTCCCTCGTCAAAATCGAGCTAACCGAATCCATCGCTAACCTGCGTTTTAGCCCCGACGGTCAGACGCTAGCTGGGGCTGGCCTTGGGGGTACGGTCTACTTCTGGAGCCGCACAGGTCAACCCCTGGGGTCCTTCGCCACGGAGACGAAACCCCTACGGACCCTGCGCTTTAGCCCCGATGGACAGCATCTGCTCATCACCTCGGGCTTTGACTCCACCCTGCGGGTGTGGGACCGTCAGGGAAACTTACACCAGCGCTTAGTTGGTGGACCCAGAAACGAGTTTCGGGATGCCACGTTCAGCCCCGATGGACAGTGGATCATTGCCGCTAGTCTTGACCAGACAGTTTTTCTTTGGCAGCGCAATGGCAAGCTCCAGACCATCCTCAAGGGGCATACCGACCAGGTTACTAGTGTCAGTTTCAGCCCCGATAGTCAAATGATTGCCTCCGGGAGTAATGACCGTACGGTACGTCTGTGGCACCCGAGCGGTCAGCCAATTGCCGTTCTTCATGGGCATAATAGTGCGATCAGAGTCATTACCTTCAGTCCCCAGGGCAAAACCTTGGTCTCTGGGGATGAGGAGGGGAACATATCTTTCTGGCAGGACCCACAAACTAGTCCCCGCTATCTACTCCAGGAAAGCTGTGCCCACCTACAGGACTATCTCACCTACAATCCAAAGGTCCCGTTAGAAGACCGGGACCTCTGTACTGATTTCCCCAGCCAGCCTTAGTTCAAAGTCCAAGTTACCGGGTTTAGGAGTGCACCAAAGGTAACAAAATCCGCTGCTCCCATTGAGGTTGCAGGCGGAATCGGAGTCCCTAGTGTGAAAGGTATGGTCTGCTTGAAGCCCATTGGCAATTCAGAGAGCGGTACGCGTACACCGGCATTGTCATAGGTGTAGACGCTACAGGGTCCATTGAGCGCACAAACCTCATACTGTATCGGCTCAGCCCCAGCGAGTTGATAGGAATAAACAATCTGGGCTTGCATCTGATAGCAGTTGGGGCGGTGGGTCCCATCTGCAACTGAACCCTGTTGTAAAGATAAAAGCTCGCCTTGCTTATTGATAGATGGCACCTGCTGCTCCCCAGCAACTGTCATCACTTGGCTAGGTATCTTGGAGGCCGGTCCCTCAAGATAGACCCTGGTGTTTGGGCCGATGCGGTTGACCCGGACAACCTGTCCATTATCCCGTTCTATAATCTGGATCATACCTGCTCGCGTAGAGAGCACGTAGTTAGCCTGGAGAATAATTCCAGCGGTCAAGGGAGTCGCAGCCCCGACGCCAATTGTATAGACGGGTTCTAGCCCGGGGGTAGTACCGGGGACCACGAGACTAACTAGCCATTCATCAATCATAAATTCACCTCAAATTAGAAGGGTAGGGGAATGATTCAAAGCGATAGTATCTCTAAATCATTCAGCATCATATACGCCGCAACTCAGGAAAATATGCAATCTACCCGAGGCACGGGATACATTGATGAAAGTGGATTTTGAGGTACACCCGTGGTCCCGGCGGTTTTGATGTTGGCGGATGGTACGATGTTTCGGGGTCAGAGTTGCGGGATGGCGGGGACGACGGTGGGCGAGTTGGTCTTCAACACCGGGCTGACAGGCTATCAAGAAGTCATGACGGACCCCAGCTACTGCGGACAGATTGTCACTTTTACCTATCCTGAACTGGGCAATACGGGCATCAATGGTGAGGACACCGAGTCCCTGCGGCCCTGGGTCCAGGGGGTAGTCTGTCGGAATTTTTGTGAATATCCTTCTAATTGGCGGGCCACCAGTAGCTTGCGGGAGTATTTGTTGAAGTGGCAGGTCGTGGCGATTACCGGGGTAGATACCCGTGCCCTCACCCGCCATCTACGCGACCACGGTTCGATGAATGGGGTGATTTCGACGCATCTGGACCCCGCCCATCTACAACAACACCTCCAGGCGGCACCCCAGATGGACGGGCTAGATCTGGTGCCGCAAGTGACGACCCCCAGTGCCTACGAATGGACCGCAGCCACAGCCCCCGAGTGGGAATTCGCCCATCCCCATCCCCAAACCCAGCCCCTGCGGGTGGTCGCCCTCGACTTTGGCATTAAACACAACATCCTGCGCCGCTTGGTGGCCCACGGTTGCCGGGTCTTTGTCGTCCCCGGTACGGCAACAGCTGAGGAGATTTTGGCCTACGAACCCGACGGAATTTTCCTGTCCAACGGTCCCGGCGATCCCGCTGCCATTACCTATGGAACCTCGACGACCAAGGAACTGTTGACCCAGGGCAAGCCGATGTTTGGCATCTGTCTGGGCCACCAGATCCTCTGTCAGGCCCTCGGCGGCACGACCTACAAGATGAAATTTGGGCATCGGGGCCTCAACCAGCCCTCCCAGTACGCCGTCTCCAATAGTGTCGAGATTACCAGCCAGAATCACGGTTTCGCCGTAGACGATGCTTCCTTGGCCCAAGCCCCGGTCGCGGTGAGCCACCATAACCTCAACGACCAGACGATTGAAGGGTTACGCCACCGCGACCTCCCTGTGTTCTCCGTCCAGTACCACCCCGAAGCTTCCCCTGGCCCTCATGACGCAGACTATCTATTTGCTGAATTTGTCAAGCTCATGACGACGGAACGGAGCCTAACAGAAAATCTCTCTTAGTGTGTAATGTTTTGTAAATACAATCGAGTAAGCTATGTGTAAGCGTACTCGGAGGTGGCGGCAATGGTTTATTTTTGGGGCGTACTCGCCTTAGGTTTCATCGCAGCAGTGGTTATCGGTTCGATTGCTTGGTACAACTCGAAGCGGCCCGCTGGTTGGGAATCCGCCGACACCCCGGACTGGGCTAATCCCGATTGGGCCAAAGCGGAAGGTAAGCAAGGGGAAGGACCCCAAACTGATGCTAATGTTGAACCGTTGAACGCCGGTCCGCGCATCAAGTAAGCAGTAGCAGCTTTTCCGCCTGAAGAATACAAGGGCCGTGCGGCCCCCCAAAACTTGATTTTTTAACCCCACCCATTCCCACAGGTCACAGCGTGGGTTTCTGGGTGGGTCGTGATCATCAGACCGCGATCGAATCTCGTAAAATTCTTTGTAATATTTCTTAATAAACTTGAAAACGGTACTAGGCTGAGGGTAGGTGCGAAAACCAATCGGAGATACCCATGTCGCTTACTCTTGAATCAGTCCGGGGCATTTTTCTCGAAACCCAGGCTCCCAGTGCGATCCCGGACATCCTGACCCGTTTTCAAGAACTCAACCTTGAGGACCAACTCGCTTTACTCTGGTACGCCTACACCGAGACGGGCCGTTCGATTACCCGTGCGGCCCTTGGTGCAGCGCGGATGGAATTGGCGGAGGGATTGCTGACTGAGATCAAGCAGATGTCCCGCCCTGACCAAACTCAGGTGATGGTAGACCTTGCCCGTCGTGCCGACACCCCGTTCAGCCGGACCTATGGTGTTTTCAGCGTCAACACCAAGCTCGGTTTCTGGTATCGCTTGGGTGAACTGATGGCTCAGGGTGTCGTTGCGCCCATTCCCGAAGACTACAAAATGACCCCGGAAGCCGAGACCCTGCTCAACCGGATTAAGAAATTGGATGGTGGTCAACAGATTACGGTTTTGCGGAATACGGTAGTGGACATGGGCTATGACCCCCTAAAGGCCGACAATGCCCCGGTCAAGGAACTCGACCCCAAGTTCATCCGTCCCGAACCCGCCCCCAAAACCAAGACCCTCGAAGGCATCACCGAACCCGCCGTCCTGGGGTATTTTGAGGCGATGAACGAAGACCGCTTTGAGACTGCTGCCGCGCTTTTTGCCCCTGAAGGTTCCTTACAGCCGCCCTTCCAACAACCGATTGTGGGCCGTGAAGGGATCATCCGCTACATGCGCGAAGAAGCCCAAGGTCTCAATATGTTGCCAGAACAGGGCATTTGTGAAGTCCAAAACGACGGCTCCAAGCAACTCAAAATCACCGGCAAAGTCCAAACGCCTTGGTTTGGGGTCAATGTGGCGATGAACATTGCTTGGCGTTTCGCACTCAACACCCAGGGCGAAATCTTCTTTGTCGCCATTGATATGCTCGCCTCCCCCGAGGAGCTACTCAACTTGCGTCCCTCCAAATAAACCGCCGCACGAGCAGTCGAAGAGAGGGCGGGGGGGTCGTAAAGAAGGCCCCTCCGCCGAGTAAATAACTTACCCGTTCTCGTGGAGAGCTTTAGTTGCACGGGGGGTGGGGGGGGCCCCTCACGGGTCAGCGGGAGTGTGAGGGTAGAACCTTAGGTTCTTACCCTCACGGGCTGTTGAATGCAATGCCAACCACTGTCTCCCACCGCTAAGTCGGCAGCCAAGGCCGAAGAGAATTGTAATTCCGCCCCCCTAGAATAGACAGGTCAGACCAAGGGGACGGCAATGGTGTGGGTAATAGTCGGGGGATTTTTGTGGGCGTTGGGGTTAGCCTGTGGGGCCGCTCCCCTAGACATCGGGATATTTCAACGATTTGGTGAGAATCTGGAGCAGGCCACGGTCCAAGCAGTCGGGGAGCAACCTTTAACCGTCGTTACTTCAGAACAAAGACAGTTCCAGACCCGGCGACTAAAAATTCAGACCACACGCGTCCCCTTAACAACCCCGATGCCCTGGAGCCGGGTAATGGTTAGTGCCCACCGGAGTTTCGAGGATGCCCAGGGAGTCGCCCGGACCCTAGCCCACCTCAACCCCGCCATCGTCCGCCCCCAACGCTGGCAAGTCTGGGTTATGCGTCAGGCTACTCCCCCGACCCCAGCCCAAGCCCAGCTAGTGACGCAGTTACAACAGAACTACCCGACCGCCCGTGTCGAGAGCGGGTTACAAACCGAGGAAGTAGTCCTGGATTTAAACCAACAGTACCGAGCGCGTCAAGTCACTATCCAAGCCCCCAACAACCGGGTGAAATTCGGTACACGGCTCTACGGCGGCAATCTGCGGCTCATGCCCAACAGCTACGGGACCTATAGCGTCATCAACCGGGTAGACCTCCAGACCTACCTGCGCGGGGTCGTCCCCTACGAGATTGCCCCGGTCGCGCCCTACCAAGCCATCAAAGCCCAAGCCGTCGTCGCGCGGACCTTTGCCCTACGAAACCTTAAACGCTTCAGTTTCGATGGCTATGACCTCTGCGCGACCGCGAATTGTCAGGTCTACAAAGGCTTGAGTGGGGTGACAGCCCTGACGGATAAAGCGGTTGCCAGTACCCAGGGTCAAGTGCTGACCTACCAGGGCGAATTGGTGGATGCCCTCTATACATCAGCCAATGGCGGGACCAGTGCCCGTTACTCCGACCTCTGGCTGGGGCGAGAGCGGCCCTATCTGCAAGCCAAACCCGAAAGCCTCCGCCCGCCCAACCTGGGTCGTCTCGACCAGGAAGCCAACTTGAAACGACTTTTGGGCTATCGGCAGGACTTCAACGAATCCGGGTCCCCGGCCTTCCGCTGGGTCCGTACCTACAGTAGTGCCAAGCTCGTCGCCTCATTGCAGGAGAATCTCCCGACACTGGGGCTGGCGTTACCCGACCTGACAACCGTGACGGGTCTTAAAGTTGCCGAGCGTTCCACGAGTGGGCGGGTGCTCCGGTTGGCAGTCCAGACGAACCGGGGGGAGTTGACCTTGAGCAAAGATATGATTCTCTCCGCTATCAATCAGTTACCCAGCACGTTGTTTTATGTAGAGTCCGCTGGGGATAAAGGCTTCCGCTTGGTCGGGGGGGGCTGGGGGCACGGGTTGGGCCTCAGCCAGTACGGGTCCTATGGCTTGGCGAAACGCGGTTGGGATTACCAGCGTATTTTAGGGTTCTACTTCCCCCAGACCAACCTCAGCCGTTGGGCCAGCTAACTCGCCAGGAGGGAGTCGAGTCGGCCTTCATCCTCTAGCTCGTACAGGTCATCACAGCCGCCGAGGTGTTTCCCATTGATAAAGATCTGGGGCACCGAACGCCGCCCCCCGCTCAGGTTCGCCATTGCCGCACGCGCTTTTTCATCCCCGTCAATCGCGTACTCTGTAAAAGCAACCCCTTTATGGCTCAAAAGGGCCTTGGCCCGCAGACAAAAAGGACAGGAACGCCAAGTGTAAATCTCAACTTTTACCATCAACTTTCACCACCGCTTCTTCCCATCATACTGAGAACATCTCAACACTCCCAGGGCCAGAGCGTGTAGGACGCTTGGCTCGCAGACCTAATTGTCCTAGTCAAATTACCTTAACTTATGCATAGCTGCTCAAGAGGTGCCCCCAGACTCAAGATAGGTTCGGTATCTGTAGGAGAGGTAAGAATTCTCCAGCTTTAACTATGTATCCATGTGCTTTGCGACTACATTAGTCTTTATAAATTTCTAAATGAATCCATGACAGTTATCACGCTCCGAGAACAGGGTTTGACGGATGGTAGTTTTACAGTAACAGTACAGATTGGGGACGGCGGGGAGTATGCCGTGGTTGTGTCTGACCCTTTTACGGCGGAGGCGGCGGAGTTGCGCTGGTATTTTGAGCAGTGGTTGGTGCGTCCGATGTTGGAGCGGGTCCGGGCGGAACGGGCGCAGTTGAGTATCCGCAGGTATGGTGAGGCACTTTTTAGACAGGTTTTTGTGGATAATCACGAGGTTTATGTGGCTTATCGAGAGGCAGCTAGTAACTCAAGGCCACTGCGGGTGGAGATTGTGGGGAGGTCGTTGGAATTTCAGGCGTTGCATTGGGAGGCGATGTGGGAGCCTAACGCGCCGAGTCCTTTGGCGGTGACGGGTGTGATGGTGCGGAGGAGTGTGAGACCTGTTGCACCTTTGGCGCGGGGGGAGGCTTCACCGTTGGTGCGGTTGTTGGTAGTGGTGGCGCGACCGGATGAGGATGAGGATGTGGGCTATCGGACGGTTTCGCGGCCTTTGATTGAGGCGGTGGATAACGGGCAGTTGCGGGTACAGGTGGACTTATTGCGTCCGGGGACTTTTGAGGCGTTGTCTCGACATCTTGAGGTGAAGGAGGCGGGATTTTATCATGTCATTCACTTTGATACTCACGGTGCGTTATTAACTTATGAGCAGCTTGGGCAGCAGGAGTCGAATGCTGCGCCACGGGCACGAGCGTATCGGGAGCGGTTTGGACGTTCGGAAGTGAAATCCTATGTAGGGGTGAAGGCGTTTTTAGTGTTGGAGGGCGAACAGAAGGGGGCTGCGGATTTGGTGGAGGCGACGGAGTTGGCGGCATTGCTCACAGGGAGGGGGATTCCGGTGTGTGTGCTGAATGCTTGTCAGTCGGGGATGCAGGTAGAGACGGAAGCTTATCAGGAGACGAGTCTGGGGAGTCAGTTGCTGGCGGCGGGGGTGCAAGCGGTGGTGGCGATGAGCTAGTCGGTCACGGTCACGGCGGCGGAACTGATGATGACGAGGCTCTATCAAGAATTATTTGAACAGCAGGAGTTTCTGGAGGCGGTGCGGCTGGGGCGTTGGGAGTTGTTTCAGCGGAAGGAGCGTCGGGCTTATTTTGAGATGTTGATTCCCCTAGAGGATTGGCTTTTGCCTGTGGTTTATGTGCAGCGGCAGTTGGCGTTGAATCTGCGGAAGTTTACGCCGGAGGAGGAGGCACAGTATTTGGAGCGGCGGGGACAACGGGCTGAGTTTGAGACTCCGACTCATGGGTTTGTAGGACGGGATCTGGAGATTTTGAAGTTGGAGAAGGGGTTGTTGAGGCATAATATTTTGCTGTTACAGGGGATGGGGGGGACGGGTAAGACGACGCTGTTGAAGTATGTGCGGATGTGGTGGGAGCGGACGCAATTCACGGGGGCGGTGTTTTATTTTGGTTACGATGAGCGGGCTTGGACGGTGGCGCAGATGCTCCATGAGATAAGTGGGATTGTGTTTAGGAAGTATGACCGGACGAATTTTCAGGCGATGGGGTTGAGTGCGCGAATCGAGAAGATGATTGAACTACTGCGGGGTAACTGTTATGGGTTGATTTTGGATAATTTGGAGTCGGTGACAGGGCAGCAGTTGGCGATTCAGAATACGTTGTCTGGTGAGGAGCGGGAGCGGTTACGGAAGTTTTTGGGGCGGTTGGTTGGTGGGAAGACGCGGGTGGTGTTGGGGTCGCGGGGGCGTGAGGAGTGGTTACAACCACAGACTGTTAGTGAGAATGTCTATGTTTTACAGGGGTTGGACCGGGAGTCTCGGTCAACATTAGCTGAACGGATTCTTAAGCGGCAGGTGGGGGATACACGGGCCAAGGAGTTACAGCAGGGGGATGACTTTGTGCGGTTGATGAAAGTGCTGGCGGGCTATCCGCTAGCGATGGAAGTTGTCCTTGCTAATCTTAAGCATCAGACAGCGGAGGAGATACTACAGGCATTGGATGCGGGGGATGTACGGCTAGATAAAGATAGTGGAGATAAGACTGAGAGCATCTTAAAATGTGTAGAGTATTCGTATAGCAATCTCGACATTGAGTCACAAAAGCTATTGGTGTGTTTAGCTCCATTTCAGGGATTTATCAACCGAACTGCTCTTGTGAATTATTCTAATAGTCTAAAAGCACTTGAACCGTTCAAAGATTACCCTTTTGATAAATTTGATACTGCTATTCAAGAAGCAGTTAATTGGGGGTTAATTTCTCCATTAAATACAAACGAGCCTGACATCCTGGCGATACAACCACTTTTCCCTTACTTTCTCAGGACGAAACTTACTCAACTTGATAGACAAACACAGCAGGCTTTACAAGAAGGGTTTAAAAGCCATTATCGAGACTTAGCAAGATATTATTTATATCAACTCCTGTTATCCAAAGACTTCCAGAAAGCACAAATAGGTACTTTCATCTGTAGACTTGAGTATGACAATATGTTCAAAGCATTAGAGATTTGCTTAGAACAGTATGAGAAAATTACTATATTTTATTGTCTGGATACATATTATGAAAAAATTGGGGATGTCCAAAGTGGACTCAAACTTAGTGAATTTATTTGTCAAACATTAGAGCAATATCCAACCGAACTTAAAGAAGGCGCGTTACTAGGTGAAATGATTATAGCTTTTGGTCAACGAGCATCTGGATATTTAAAGACTCAAAAATATCCACAAGCTAAAAAAGACTATGAAAAGGCATTACAAATACTTGAAAGAATACTTAAAGCGTCTACCTGTATCAAACAAAGGAAAGATTATATTTTACGGATTGCTACCATTTATCATCAATTAGGAATAGTAGCTCAGAAGCAAAGAGAGTATGAGTTGGCAACACAATATTTTCAGAAGGCTCTAGATATCTATATTGAATTCGACGACCAAAAACCCAAACAAGCCAGTACTTATCATCAGTTAGGGAGAATATCCTTAGAGCAAAGGAACTATGACCAAGCCCGACGAGACTATCAGCAGGCATTAGATATCTACATCGAGTACGATGAACGTTACGAACAAGCCAGCGTTTATCATCATTTAGGAACTGTGGCCTTAATGCAAAGAAAATACGAACAGGCGCAGCAATATTGTGAGCAGGCACTAAAGATTTATGACGAATACAATAAACGCCACAGTAAAGCCTACACCTATCATCAATTGGGGAGAATAGCTGAAGAGCAAAGAGACTATGATAAAGCTCTACGCAATTATCAGCAGGCATTAGATATCTTTATTAGATTCGATGACCTCTATAATCAAGCCCAGACTTATCATCATTTAGGAAAAATAGCCGAAGCACAAGGGGATGGTGAGCAGGCGAAAGAGTATTTCTTGCAGGCTTTACAGATTTACAAAGATAGTCAAGACGAGGATAGTAGTGGGATTCCACTGAGTAGCCTTGGTCGTATTTATCAAGCAACTCAAGATGAAAGTTTACTAATTCGAGTTGCTGAGATGCTGGGTGTGACAGTGGAGGAGTTACGTGAACGATGGAGCGTCTAACTCGGCTTTGTATACTTGCAAAAAACATCTAGTCCAAGACTCAAGATATACAGGGCGATTACGGTCATTGCGGCTGTACTCATATCTAAACCCGCGTTTTGAGCAGCCTCCGCTAGAGAAGTAATCACACCGACAAGCAATGCACCCTGAGTTGGATTCTTTGAATATTCCTTAACCTTGCTACTAAAACCACCGTCCCCACAGATCCTCTCTCGCATGACCTCAAGCGTCACTTCCCAAAGCGAAGGCCGACCCGGAGCATAGGACACGGCGGCAAGCGTTTCTTTCGGCATCAAGGCAGCAAAACTCGCTTCATAATTGCCCTGGTAGGTCTCCAATGCTTGCAACGCTTGTATAGCTTGCGGTTGCCCTGCTAACTGTACCCGCAACCGCTGTATCTCTTCTGCCGCCAACGCCATCGCCAATCCCCAACACTGCCCCGAATTATACCCCCCGAGCAACCACCCTCAAGAGTTCGTAGCCCCCCCATCCTAAAAAACTCCCCACAATCTTTCTGTAACTGTTGCAATAGCATGTTGACGGTTTACAATCCTTCTGTAACTTCTGCGATAGCATGTTAACTAGACACAATGGCATGTTGATGACCAACAATAGCATGTTAACAGTTTACAATCTTTCTGTAGCTCCTGTAATGACATATTGATGATTTACAATGGCACATAGACTACGCACAATGGCATGTTGACTAAGCACAATGCTTCTGTAACTCTTGCAATAACATAATTTTATTTGCAAAGCGGAAAAACCTCAACAGCCGCTCCCTACTCCTAGCCCCTCCCCCACGTGGTGAGGCAGGAGAGTAAGAATTAAAAATGCTCTTCTGTGTTTTGCCTTGGTCCCCCACCACGCCTGTGCCCGTCAGGGTATGGGGCGGAGGGACCTCTTTTGTATTGTCAACTCCTAGGATGAATGGATGATGCCGCCGGGGTTAGTCGAGTTTCTGGGAGGAGCGGGACCGGGGGAACCTGTGCCGGGTACCCCCTATTGGGTCTTGCCGGGATTGGTCAATGCCCATGACCATCTGGATTTCAACCTGTACCCGCGTCTAGGCCATCCGCCCTATGCCAATAGCTATGAATGGGGCCGGGAGGTCTATCGGCCTGAGCAGGAGCCGATTTGCTCGATTCTCAGAGTAACGAAACGAGACCGCCTACGCTGGGGAGCCTATCGCAACCTGTTGGCAGGGGTAACGACGGTTCAGCACCACAACCCCTGGCACTGGTCTATATGGAATTTTCCCGTGCGGGTGCCGCCCTACACCTGGGCACATTCCCTGGATTCAGGACGGGATTGGCAAGGGCAGTACCAACGGTCACACCAGGGACGGCCTTTCTTTATTCATGGGGCAGAGGGCGTGGACACGGTAGCAGGTCAAGAGGTCCGGGTCTTAGCTAAACGGGGGTTGCTGGGTCCGAGTACGGTCCTAATCCATGGCATCAATCTGGATGAATGGGCCATTACCCAACTCCGGGATACAGGGGCGGCGGTGGTGTGGTGCCCGACCAGTAACTTTTATTTGTATGGACAGACCGCCCCAGTGCGGGAACTGCTGGCAGCAGGGGTCCCGGTGGCCCTGGGCAGTGACAGTACGATTTCGGGCAGTGCGGATTTGTTGTGTGAATTACAGGCGGCCCGGAGATTGGGTTGGTTGAGCGATGAAGCGCTTTACGCGATGGTGACGAGTGCAGCAAGTCGTATCCTGGGCCAAGCTCAGACGACAGACTTCATCCTGGTGGCGGCTCCTGGGGCACAGACGGCGGCGGAAGCTCTTTTTCAGGTCAATACGGAGACCCTACATTTAGTCTGGGGCCAAGGGCGGGTGCTACTTGCGGCGGAACCACTTTTACCTCTGGTCACGGGGAGGTTACGGCCCGTGGGGATAGATGGGCGGTTGCGGTGGATCTGGGGTCCGTTACCTGAATTATTGCGGCGGACTACGGCTCGGTTGGGACAGCGGAGTTATTTTGAGAAACGGTTGACGGTGGTCTGATTCTTGCTAAGGCCGCTTGCATGACCTGTTGTTGTTCCTCGTCGTAACCCCATTTCTGGAGGAATAAAGCGTAGGGTCCGGCGTGGTCGGTGAGGGCTTGGTTCATGCACTGGGCCTCCGGCTGGCAGTGGGGAAGTTGCACCAAGAGGTCATGGGTGCGGCGGGCGGTCTCCCTGGAACCCTGGGCAGCGGGTTCATCATCCCGTCGCTGGTGGGTGAGGACCATGGCGGTGGACATGACTAAATTCTTGACCAGGAGTTCCGGAACTGGAGCGGGGGCTTGGGCGAGGATTTCGATAAGCGCGTTAGGCACAGACCAATCCCCAGTTAGAAAAATTACCAAGAAGCCACGGGCTCCGGCAGGCGTTTCCAATAGACGGGCAATTTCCAGGAGGGCGGCTGGGTCCTGGGGGTACCGCTGGAGCAGGTCTTGAGCCACGACGAGGGCTTGCTCGAAACTCAGGGCCATCACCACTCCCCAGAAGGTGTAAAAATCGCTAGTAAAAGTTTACAATAACGCTATGCAACGGACAGGCACGATACTAGAAGAATCTGCGACTCTTGCCATGCTGGACACGGACTCAGCTTATGGGGATGATATTCTAGACCCCGCCCCACCGCTGGACGTCGAAGCTATCCTGACTCAGCTCAGTTCGCCCCAAGTCTCGGAGCGGATGCAAGCGGCCCGTCAGTTCTCCGAAGTGGTCGAACCCCGTGCGATTCCCTGTTTAATTCATCTATTGGCGGATGCCTGCCCGTTAGTCCGCATCAGTGCTGTCTATGCGTTAGGCCGTAACCCGGACCCCCAGGCGGTCGAGCCTCTGGTCCTGTGCCTAGAAGATTTTAATGATTACGTCCGTAAGGGTGCAGTCTGGGCCTTGGGGAACTGTCAGGACCTCCGTGCTCTCCATCCCCTCATCGCCAGTCTGTGTTTTGATGTGGCGGCGGTTCGGCTCTGGAGTGCCAGTGCCCTGGGACAATTGGGGGACCGGGAAGCCGTCTCCTTCTTGATTGCAGCCCTCCAGGGCGACCCCGATGCCGCTGTGCGGGCGAACTGTGCCTGGGCCTTGAGCCGAATTGGGGACCCCAGTGCCCGTGAACCCCTGCGCCGGGGGCTGAGTGACCCGGATCTAGGCGTGCAGCAGGACTGCGCGGCGGCTTTGGCCCATCTAGGCTGGGGCGTGGACCTAGATAGTTATTAACTCCACCCCTGAGGGAAGCCTAAGCCACGGTCTACCTACTGCCACCATGCAGATTACCCCAGCCCCCCAGCGCGAAGTCGCCCTCTACTACCCCTACTACCCGGCAACCCGCCGTAACTTCTTGCCTCTGGCCTTGGGTCTCTACAAACAGGGCGCAACAGATGGTGTGCGCCGCATCGAAGGTCCCCAACGCCGGGAAGTCCCCTTCACCGCCACTTGGGCGGTCAAACAGTTGCCCTCGGACCTAACCGTGTGTCGGGTGGTTTTTGTCGTCCCCAACCGTGAACCCTTGGCCTACGAAGTTGCCTTCCCCAATACCGAGTTCATTGGTTATCTGGTGGAGACAATGCCGGGCTACAACGAACAGAAACCCATCGAATTACCGCAACAGTTCTACCGCCGTATCCTAGGCTATGCCTAAAACAAAACCCGGTTTAGGCCGGGTTTACTCAGTTGATGCAGCGATTTAACGGCGGCGGTCAAGGTTGCCCAGGGTGCAAGCGCGTCCGCCACTAGTCCGGCAGGACGTGTCTTGAAAAGGTTGAGGACCGATACGAGGAAAGCTAAAGGACCGCGCTTGAAACAGGTTCAAAAAAGCATCCACAAATTGGTCAATCGCTTTTTTCATCGCCATCTCGCAAGTTAAGTGTATTTAGCTTAGTCGTCCGGCAAAGCTAGGAATGTCTCTGAGATTAATCTTTACCTACCCAAGGGTCCAGATTCTCCCAGTTGAACTAGTGGGCTCGCCCGTCTCCGGTTAGATTAGGCAAAGTTACCCGCCGTTGTCAGCCCACGGAGTCTTTATGGCGAAAACCCCAGACCAGCGACTACCCCCCCGCTCAGTACCCTGGGTCCCACTCCTACTAGGCTTACTCGTCATTGGCGGCGGGGTGTATTTTTTGCGTCAACAAGTCGAGAATGCTGAACAAGCTCCGGCTCCACGGGCAAAACCAGCAATCCCCGTTACGAGTGCTGTCACCCAACAACGAGCCATTCCGGTCCAGATCACCAGTGTCGGGAATGTCGAAGCAGCGGCAACTGTAGCCGTGCGTTCTCAGGTGGAAGGACAACTGCTCAAAGTCCACTTCCGGCAAGGGGAGCTAGTCCGTCAGGGTCAAGTATTGTTCTCCATTGACCCGCGCACGGTCCAAGCCAACCTGCTTCAGACTCAAGCCGCTGTCAATCAGGCCCTCGCCAGTGTCGAACAAGCGAGAGCACTGCTGGTCAAAGACCAAGCCCAACTGCGGACCGCCCGGACCCAATTAGCGCGTTATGAGCAACTCTATACCCGAGGAGCCATCTCCCAGGACCAGTTAGACCAGTACCGTACCAATGTAGATGCGCTGGTTGCGACGGTACGCGCCGACGAAGCCAATATCCGTAATACCCAGGCTAGGGTCAACGCCGACCTTGCCGCCGTCACTAATGCCCAAGTGCAACTCGGCTACACCACCATTCGCGCCCCGATTAGCGGACGAGCCGGGGACCTCCTTTTTGACAGTGGAAACCTGATCCGGACCAATGACACTACGCCCTTAGTAACGATTAACCAAATTAATCCGATCTATGTCAGCTTCACCATTCCTGAGGTGCAACTCGCTAACCTCCGGGCACAGATGACCAAGAGCGGACTCAAGGTAACAGTCCGAGCTCCCAATGCAACGGGTACGCCTACAGGCAACCTCACCTTTGTCAATAACGCTGTGGATCCCACGACCGGCACCATCCAACTCAAAGCGACCTTTGCCAACCGCGATAACTATCTAGTTCCCGGTCAGTTTGTGGATACGACTTTGACCTTGAACACCTTAGATAATGCCATCGTAGTCCCGTCCCAAGCCGTACAGACCGGACAGAAGGGCCTCTATGTATTTGTGATTAAGCCCGACCAACTGGTCGAAGAACGGTCCGTCACCAGTAAGCTCACCTATCAGGGCCTCGCCGTGATTGACCAAGGTTTGCGCCCCGGTGAAGTCGTCGTCACCGATGGTCAGCTTCAGCTTGTCCCCGGTGCAAAAGTCCAGTCCAAGTCCTGAGGTAAAGCCATGAATCCCTCTGCCCTCTTTATTCGTCGCCCGATCACGACCGCTTTAATCATGGTGGCAATCCTACTCTTTGGGGTGGTGGCCTATCGTTTATTGCCCGTCAATGACCTGCCCAGTGTGGACTTCCCGACGATTCAGGTCTCTGCCAGTCTACCGGGAGCGAGTCCCGATACGATGGCGGCGACCGTTGCCACCCCCCTTGAACGCCAATTCGCCACCATCCCTGGCATTGACTCAATGAACTCCAGCAGTAGTCTGGGCAACACCCAAATCACGCTCCAGTTCGACCTCAACCGTGGGATTGATGCAGCTTCTCAAGATGTCCAATCGGCAATCCAGGCCGCTTCTGCCCTACTTCCCCCCGGTCTCCCCAACCCGCCTTCCTTCCGTAAGGTCAACCCCGCCGATGCCCCGGTCCTTTATCTGGCCTTGACCTCGCCCACCCTGCCCCTGTCCCGGGTGGATGAATACGCCCAGACCGACATTGCCCAGCGGATCTCCACCGTCAGTGGGGTCGCCCAGGTCCAGGTCTATGGTGCCCAGAAGTACGCTGTCCGGGTCCTGCTCGATCCGGCTGCTCTTGCCACCCGTGGCATCGGCATTGACGAGGTGCAAGCTGCGATTAGAAGTGGCAACGTCAACCAACCCACGGGTACTCTCTATGGCGACTACCAGTCCTATAACATTAAGTCCAACGGTCAGCTAACCAACGCCGCCGCCTACCGTCAACTCGTTGTCACCTACCGCAACGGCGCACCAATTCGCTTAGAACAACTCGGACGGGTCATTGATAGCGTCGAGAACGATAAAACGGCGGGTTGGTATAACAATACTCGCTCGATTGTGCTGGCGATCCAGCGGCAACCGGGGGTAAATACGATTGAGGTAGTAGATAATATCAAAGAGCTATTACCCACCTTCCGCCAACAGTTACCTGCCTCCGTTAACCTAGAGGTCCAGTTTGACCGCTCCCAATCCATCCGCGCCTCGGTGGAAGAAGTGGAGTTTACACTAGTGCTGACGATTGGTCTGGTCGTGATGGTTATATTTCTATTCTTACGGAACTTCACGGCGACGATTATCCCGAGTCTGGCGGTCCCCCTCTCGATTGTGTTTACCTTTGGCGCGATGTATTTGTTTGGCTTCAGTCTCAACAACCTATCTTTAGTTGCCCTGACCCTAGCCGTTGGATTTGTAGTAGATGATGCGATTGTGGTCCTAGAGAATATCGTCCGGCACCAGGAGATGGGCGAGGACCGGATGACGGCTGCCTTCAATGGCTCCCGTGAGATTTTCTTTACTGTTGTCTCAATGACGATTTCATTAGTTGCCGTATTTATTCCCCTATTATTCATGGGCGGGATTATCGGACGACTCTTTAGTGAATTCGCTGTCACGATGGCGGTGGCGATTCTGGTCTCGGGGTTCATCTCCTTGACCTTGACCCCGATGCTCTGTAGTCGTTTCCTCAAAACTCCCAATCCCGATGAACCCCGCAACTGGTTTTATCAAGTCTCCGAACGATTCTTTAATGGACTATTACACCTCTATGAGCGGAGTTTGCAGTGGGTGTTGGCTCGTCGTCTGCTGACCATGGGTGTATTCGTGGGGGTGCTAGTGGCTACGGTCTGGCTCTTTATCACCGTCCCCAAGGGCTTCATTCCCACAGAAGACACGGGTCAGGTGACAGCTTCCACTGAAGGTGTTCAAGGGATTTCCTTCGCTGAGATGGTCCGCCATCAACAGGCCGTCGCCGCCATCATTGACCGTAATCCCCATGTCGCGGCCTTCAACTCCAGCGTTGGAGCCGGCGGTAGCAACAGCGGACGAATGTTCATCCGACTCAAACCCCGTGACGAGCGGCCCAGTGCCGACGAGATTATTCAGGAATTGCGGACCCAAGTGGCAGGCGTCCCCGGTATCCGCGTTTTCTTCCAGAACCCCCCCGCGATCCGTATTGGGGGCCAACAGACTAGGGCACTGTATCAATACACCCTCCAGAGCCCTGACACCGATGAGCTTTACCGCGTCGTCCCTCAGTTAGAAGCCAAGCTCCGCACCCTCCCTGAACTCCAGGATGTCAACTCCGATCTCAAATTGAGCAACCCCCAAATCAACCTCACTATCAATCGCGACAAAGCCGCCGCCCTCGGGGTTACGGCCCAACAGATCGAGTCCGCCCTCGGCAGTGCCTACGGTACGCCCCAGGTCTCCTTGATCTACACTGACACCAACCAATTCCGGGTCATCCTCACGCTATTGCCCGAATATCAGAACGATCCCGCTTCCCTAGGTCGTCTTTACGTGCGCTCAACCATGGGTACGCTAGTCCCCTTGGCAACCGTGGCAGACTTTACCCAGGGTGTAGGCCCGCTCCAGGTCAACCACGTCGGTCAGTTCACCTCGTCTACGATCTCCTTTAACCTCAAACCCGGTGTTTCCCTCGGTGAAGCTACGGAAAAAGTCCAAGCTGCTGCCCAATCCGTCCTACCAGCAACTATCACCGCCAGTTTCCAGGGTTCTGCCCAAGTCTTTGAGGATTCCGTTGCGAACCTGGGTCTGCTCCTCGCGGTGGCAGTCCTCGTCATCTACATCGTGCTGGGTATCCTCTACGAGAGCTTTATTCACCCTTTAACCATCCTTTCCGGGTTGCCCAGTGCGGGTTTCGGGGCACTCTTGACGCTGCTTATCTTCAAGGTAGACCTGAATATCTACGCCTTTTTGGGTCTGGTCTTGCTCGTCGGGATTGTCAAGAAAAACGCCATCATGATGGTGGATTTCGCCCTTGAAGCCCAGCGCAAGGACGGGAAGGACCCCGCCGAAGCGATCTATGCCGCCTGTCTTGTCCGCTTTCGTCCGATCATGATGACGAGTGTTGCCGCGCTCATGGGTACGCTTCCCATTGCCATCGGTTTCGGAGCCGGGGCTGAGACTCGTCAACCTCTCGGTCTCGTCGTCGTGGGCGGTCTGCTCTTCTCCCAAACCATCACGCTCTACATCACGCCAGTCATCTATCTCTACCTAGACCGCTGGGAGAAAAAAACCCATCCTCAAGATGAGCCTGTCCACGAATTTACCTAGCCGGTCAACGCCATAGCAAGTATTTAGGCGTTGCACAAGCAGCTAATGAAAGCGGGGAGAAGTGGGATTTCCCCTGTTTTTAGGTAATGCACTACCAACCGTAAAGATAACTTCCACATCGCCTTGCTCTTTGCGTAACCAAGACGCTTGCG
>NZ_JAAXLT010000076.1 GCF_013285555.1 Candidatus Cyanaurora vandensis
AAGGAGAAGTTATTTTAGACAATAAATCATCGATATTTTAAAATCAAAAGCTCTTAGGAGCTAATTTCCTATCATCCTATTAATAAATCGAGGTTCCCAGAACATATAGGCTGAAGCGGAGGATTATGTCCTAGCTTGATACAAGTACCACCAGAAAAGGGACAAGTTGGGATGATTGCACCGCCCAACATGGATGGAATAATATTCGGGATTGCAATATCTGTCCTCTGTCCGAGGTACTCAGCGATAGAGATGGGCATGATCCCCCAAGTTTACATTCAAGACCCTACCAGATTCTTCTTGAATAAGACGTTGGGCGAGCCAACGGACAACATAAACACACACTGCATTGCCTAATGCCCTTAATCTACGAGAGTCCAGTTCTCTGGAAACCCCTGGAGTGCTTCGTATTCGGAAGCCATCATGCGGCGCACAAACAACGTCGGCACTACCTCTGGAATCGAGGGTATAGGTTTCGCCATCATTACGGTATCCCTTAGCTTGTGGTCCGGCAGCAGGTTTTCTACCGATGGTTGCGTGTTGGATAGTAAATAAATCTGACTCTTGAAAGCTACTTCGAGTGAACTCGGTAGTTGAGTTGACCTGTGTTTGGACCGCTCCAACCATTTCTGAAGATACTCCTTGCTCAAAAAGCACTCTAGCGGCACTGTCGCTTTGATAACTTGCGACAAGGAAGACCCGACGACGACGTTGGGGTGTTCCAAAATACTTTGCGTCCAATATTCGCCACGCCACGAAATACCCGAGGTCATCCAGTGTTTCGAGTACATGTTTGAAATCTTGCCCGCTTCCACTGTTAAGAAGCCCAGGTACATTCTCAATGACCAACCACTTTGGTCTTGCTGTATCAACCAGCTTTGCAAATTGGGTAAATAGTCCACTACGTTGACCCTCCAAACCTTGCCGTTTTCCTTGATTCGCTAAGGACAAGTCCTGACATGGAAAACCTCCACACCAAATTTCAGCCTCCGGGATTTCTTTCGGTGAGACCTGAGTGATATCAGGAGCAAGGTAGATGTCAGGCCAATGCTTCTTTAATACCTTTTGACAAAACCCATCTTTCTCACATTGGAATACTAGTTCACATCCTGCTTGTTCAAAAGCAAGGTCAAACCCGCCAATCCCGCTGAAAAAAGAAGCAACTCTCAATGTCTTACACGCATTTGGGTTGTTCAAATATATTAGTTCTTCATCGTAATTTTAGCAAGCTGTGTACCATATATTTTGTAAATTCTGTAACTGTTATAGCAATCCATCTTGAATTGTAGAATTTCAGTAGCTCTCCAACAGCCGCTCCTCCGCCCCGTACCCCGACAGGCACAGGTGAACGGGGGATCAAGGCACAAGAGCGTTCTAATTCTTGCTCCCCTACCCCACCACCTGGGGGAGGATCTGGGAGCAGGGGACGGCTTATTTATTCCTGGGCAGTCCTAGCCAGCAATTTTTCCTTGTCCAGCCGCCGTTTCCGGGCGTAAAGTTGGATCGCCACCGCCATGAGGACGACTAGACCGACGATGAACCAAGTGGCAATATTGGTCGGGAACTGGTCCTTGAAAATAGCCAGCATCACAATCAGGATAAATAATACCGTTGAGACCTCATTGTAAGCCCGTAGTTGTTGACCGCTCCAGGTGAAAGTTCCAGCAGCTAACTGTTTACGAATCCGGCTACAAAAGTAATGATAACCAATCAATAAAGCCACTAAACCCAACTTGACATGAAGCCAAGTCTCCTGCAAGACTTCCGGTTCAGTGGTGAGAATCCCCACCGCCATGGCAATCGTCAGGACCATTCCCGGTGTCGTAATAATGTTGTAGAGCCTGCGCTCCATCAGGGCGAACTGATTCTTGAGGGCCGTGCGGATGGGTTCGGGCTGCTCCTCGGCTTCCACGTGATAGACAAACAAGCGGGGCAAATAAAATAGGCCCGCCAGCCAAACCGTGAAACCAACGATGTGCAGGGCTTTGAACCAGAAGTAAGCAGTATCCATGGCTATCTGTGATACTCCGAAACCATGATACTAGCTAGGGGTCCAACCGGAATTGCACCGAGTCGCCATGAGAAGGTAAACCTTCGGTTTGGGTCAGAATATCTAGGGCGGCTCCCACTTGGCGCAGGGCCTGAGGCGAGAACTGAATTAGGCTGGAGGACTTTAAAAAAGTCTGTACGCCCAAGGCCGAGCTAAACCGCGCCGCGCCACTGGTGGGCAGAGTGTGGTTGGGACCCGCTAGATAATCTCCCACCGCCTCGGGCGAGTAGTAACCTAAAAAGATTGCTCCAGCGTGCCGGACCAATTTCAACAAGTCCCAGGGGTCCTCGACTTGCAGTTCTAGATGCTCGGGGGCAAAGAGGTTAGTCAACTCCGCCGCTTCCGCCAAGTCCTCCGTGACGACGACTAGGCCATAGTTAGCGATGGATTTCTCCGTCAAGAGGCGGCGGCTGTGGGTCCTGAGTTGGCGGCTGAGGGCTTCATTGGTGAGGTCCGCTAGCTCCTGATTCGGGGTGATCAGGATGGCGGCGGCGAGGGGGTCGTGTTCGGCTTGGGCCAGTAGGTCCGCTGCAATCCACTGGGGATTGGCCCGGTGGTCTGCGATGATCAGGACTTCTGAGGGACCCGCCAGACTATCAATCCCGACCTCGCCATAGACCAACCGTTTCGCCAGGGTGACATAGACATTCCCCGGACCCGTAATCAAGTCCACCTTAGTAATGGTCTCAGTGCCGTAGGCCATCGCCCCAATTGCCTGTGCCCCGCCAACACGGTAAATTTCCTGGACCCCAGCGACATGGGCTGCCACCAAGACACTGGGATTAACCTGTCCGTCGGGTCCAGGGGGGGTGCAGATAATGATCCGGGGGACCCGCGCAATCTGGGCGGGAACGACATTCATCAAGACGGTACTGGGATAACTCGCCTGTCCACCGGGGATGTAAAGGCCCGCTGCATCCACTGGGGTATAGCGTTGCCCTAAAACAACGTCCTCTTCTTCAAAAATCGTCCAGGACTTGGGTACCCGTTGACGGTGAAAATGCTCGATTCGTTTTTTCGCCAACCGCAGGGCCGCGAGCAAATCACGGGAAACCCGGTCATAGGCTTCCTCTATCTCCCGGTCTGAGACACGGAGTTCATTGGGGGTGAGATTCACCCCGTCGAATTGCAGGGTATAGCGCAGGAGGGCTTCATCCTTGAGCCGACGGACATTGAGAAGGATCTCACGTACGTCATTTTCTTTTTGGAATACTTGGTCCGTCTGGGTACGGCTGGCAATCCGCCGCAGCTCTTGCTCTGCTTCAAAACGACTGGTGACGATTCGCAGCATACCCTTGGCCTCCGTGTCTCCCTAGTATGGACCATGATCCCAGCTTTAGCTTAGCTGCCCCAAAGGGCTTTGCTCGTGGGCCAAAGTCCAGATCCAGCACATAAATATTTCTCAAAATCGGTTAAATCCCCTATAGGCAACCCAGCCTAGGGAAGATGAAAATCAAGTCACTCACTCCAAACATGAGCCCCAGGAACTTACTTTTTAAGGTCCGGGGCTTTCCTTATTGCGGGGCTTGGGGTCGGCATTTCCCGGCGCGGATCAGACCCACCCGTTTTGCTAGGGCCTCTTGCTGGTCCGCGAAAGGGCCCCAAGTCTGGAGCGGATGGGGATTTTGACTGTCCCGGACAATCGTACAGGTCTGGTCGGGTAGTTGGTGGATATACCACGGTGAATTCATGGGTTCCCGTGCTAATTCAGCCCCCCTAGCATACTATCAAGGTGGTCTTTGTACGGTAGGACAACCGATGGACTCCTGGATTTTCTTTTTGGCTCTGGGTCTAGTGGTGTGCTTTGTGGGAGGGATTGGCTATTTCCTGTTCACCCTGGCTCGCAATGGTCAACGCCTGTTCTAGTCGTCGGCTTAAAATAAAAGTCTGTGCTGGACTGCGCCATGACCGTCGAATTACTAGCCCCGGCTGGGGATTGGGATTGCGTCCGTGCGGCGGTGGCGAATGGGGCGGATGCGGTCTATTTCGGCCTGGAACGGTTTAATGCGCGGATGCGGGCCCACAATTTTACGGAAGCGGAACTCCCCGCTTTGATGGAATTCCTGCACCGACGGGGAGTGCGGGGTTATGTCACTTTTAATACACTAGTTTTCACCGATGAACTGACCGCTGCTGAGCAGTACTTGCGGACGGTGATTACCGCTGGGGTGGATGGAATCATCGTTCAGGATATCGGGATTTGTCGCTTACTCCAGCAGTTGGCCCCGGATTTCCCGGTTCATGCCTCGACCCAGATGACAATCACTAGTGCGGCGGGGGTGGAGTTTGCCCGGAGTCTGGGCGCGGTGGTGGTGGTTTTGGCGCGGGAGTGTTCGATTAAGGAAATCCGGCAAATTAAAGACCAACTGACGGCTCCCATGCCCCTGGAAGTATTCGTCCACGGCGCACTCTGTGTGGCGTATTCGGGTCAATGTTTAACTAGCGAGTCGTTGGGAGGCCGTTCTGCCAATCGGGGAGAGTGTGCCCAGGCTTGCCGGATGCCCTATGACTTGGTGGTAGATGGTGCATGGTTGCCCTTGGGGGACCGTAAATACTTGCTCAGTCCCCAGGATTTAGCGGGGCTTGAAGTATTGCCCGAGTTATTGGCGGCGGGGGTGAGTTCGCTCAAGATTGAGGGCAGACTCAAGGCCCCGGAGTATGTGGCGAATGTGACGAGAGTTTATCGCCAAGCTCTGGACCGGATGGACCAGGGGGCGTGGGCCGTCTCGCCAGAGGACCGCTATGACTTGGAGATGAGTTTTTCAAGGGGCTTGGCGACGGGTTGGTTAACAGGAATCAATAACCAGGAACTCGTCCATGCCCGGTTTGGGAAGAAGCGGGGGGTCTACCTGGGCGAAGTCCTGGGCCGACAGGGGAGTTATCTAGTCTTGGAACTCGTCGCCCCGCTTAAGCCGGGAGACGGGGTGGTTTTCGATGGTGGACACCCGGAGTTACCCGAGGAAGGGGGCCATGTCTACACCGTGGCTGAGCAAGGGGAGGTAACGCTAGTCAGTTTCGGGCCGGGGGTGGACCTCACGCGGGTACAGGCGGGCGACCGAGTTTGGAAAACCCGTGATCCGGCCTTAGACCGCCGGGTGCGTCAGAGTTTTGCCGGGGACCAGCCGCGTTTCGCCCGGTTAATAAACCTGGAAGTCCATGGACAAGTGGGCGGACCCTTGACGGTTCTAGTTAGGCAGGGGGCACAGGTCGTACAGGTGGACTCGGCCTTGCCATTAGTAGCTGCCCATAAACAACCCCTAGACACCCCGCGCTTACGGGAACAACTTGGACGTTTGGGGGGAACGCCCTTTGCCCTGGGTGAGTTAGTGAACCACCTGGAAGGCCCGGTCCTCCTGCCCGTGAGTGAGTTGAATCGCCTGCGCCGTGCCTTCGTGGCAGAACTAGAGACCCGTGCGGCTCAGCCCTTGCGCTGGAACCTAGACCCCGCCCCCACCTTACCTGTTTTATTACCTGTGTTAGCTGAGCCAAAATCAACCGCTGAACCGGAATTAACGGTCCTCGTCCGGGATTTGGCACAACTGGAAGTAGCGTTAACCCTGGGTATCCAGACGCTCTACGCCGAGTTTGAGGACCCCCGCCGTTACCGGGTGGCGGTGGATTTAGCTGAACAAGCAGGAACCGCGCTCTGGGTGGCTCCCCCCCGGATTACGAAGTCCGGCGAGACTTGGACGCTGCGCCAAGTCCGCCAGAGTCAAGCGACCGGGTATCTCATCCGCAACTATGACCAATTGGCCTATTTCCAGGGGGAGCGGTGTATCGGGGATTTTTCCTTAAACGTTGCCAATCCCTTGACGGCCCGGTATTTTCAAGAGAACTTCCGCCTAGAACGGTTGACCTGCTCCTATGACCTCAACTTGCCCCAGTTAGACGCCCTACTGACCGCCTGTCCTCCCCAGTGGTTCGAGGTGACGATCCACCAACATATGCCGATGTTTCATATGGAACACTGTGTCTTCTGTGCTTTCCTCTCAACGGGGACGGACCATACCAACTGCGGACGGCCCTGTGAAACCCAGACCGTCGAATTACGGGACCGGGTCGGGACCACGCACTTACTCAAGGCCGATGTGGGTTGCCGCAATACGCTCTTCAATGGTCGCGCCCAGAGTGGAGCTGAGTTTGTTGGTCGTTTACTAAAGACGGGACTCCGCCATTTCCGGGTCGAGTTCGTCAATGAAACCCCGGCCCAAGTCCAGCAGACCTTAACGCGCTACGGTCAGTTGCTCCGGGGCGAGATTACGGGCGGACAACTGTGGCGTGAACTCAAGTTACACAATCAGCTTGGGGTCACGCGGGGTCAGATGGAGCGTTCCTGAAAGACCCTGGGTCATCATGGAGATACCACAGGGGAAGCCAATGGATCACTTTGTTGACAATGCAGCGGCGACGTTGGTGGAACGGTTGGATGAAATGGGGCGAGTGGGCGAGTTACAGCTTTCCTTGACCGAACTCCATGCCCGGCTCCAGGGGACCGCCGCCGCCAACCTACTCAACTCGGAATACAGTCAAGCCGTCCTAGAACGGGCACGGCAGTTGGTTCATCTCGACGGCTACTAGGCCAAAAAAAGAGGGCGTAGCCAGTACGCCCCCAAATTCAAACTAAACCTAGACCTTGGCGAAGAACTCTTTGGACTTCACCACGTCAGGAATCATCGTGTCAGCCCCTTCCGTCCAGTTGGCGGGACACACTTGGTCGGGGTTCTCGCGGGTGTACTTGAAACCACTGAGGACGCGGAGGGTTTCATCTACGCTGCGGCCCACGTTCAGGTTGTTGACGGTAGCGTGTTGGACCACGCCATCAGGGTCAATGATGAACAACCCGCGCAGGGCAATCCCTGCATCTTCAATCAGCACGTTAAAAGCACGGGCGATCTCTTTCTTGATGTCAGAGACCAAGGGGTAGCGCAAGTCGCCCACGCCACCAGCACTGCGCTCGGATTGAATCCAGGCCAAATGGGAATATTCACTATCCACTGAAACGCCCAAAACCTCAGCCCCCAAGGCCGCAAACTTGTCGTAGTCGTCTGAGAAAGCCGTGATCTCCGTCGGACACACAAAGGTGAAGTCGAGGGGATAGAAGAACAGGACCACAAACTTGCCCTTGTACTGCTCCAATGTGATCTGAGCAAAATCACCATCGGGCATCACTGCCGTTGCAGAAAAACCGGGCGCGGGTTGCCCCACTTGTAGACAAGACATAGGATGCTCCTTAATTCCCCTTCAGTTTATCCTAAGCCAGAGTCATTATGGCTATGGGAATTCGCTAAGAGGTCTACCTTCAGGCTTTGCAGGACTCGCTGGAAGGGAGCTTCATCCCCCAGCCCACCCGC
This sequence comes from Candidatus Cyanaurora vandensis, assembly GCF_013285555.1. Classification (GTDB taxonomy): domain Bacteria; phylum Cyanobacteriota; class Cyanobacteriia; order Gloeobacterales; family Anthocerotibacteraceae; genus Cyanaurora; species Cyanaurora vandensis. Next base: position 7,402 of record NZ_JAAXLT010000076.1, read on the forward strand.
GAGAATCAGGGCTCCTTGGATACGCACCACCGCTTCTTCCGCACGTCGGTGGGCCATAGGGGGAGCGATACCCGTTTCTGCCATCAACGCCGCAAGAGCGGTTATCAAAGCGAGGAAACTGTCTCGCAACTGGGTTTGAAACAGGTGGCGCGACTCGCCATGGACCAGCATTCCCAATAGACAAGCTTCTTTGCCGTTGCCATAGAGTTGTCCCAAGGCAATGACCGCTTGGTCTAGCCGTTCAGCAGGCAGACCCGGCCCACGCAGGGGGGTGAGAAGATGTTGTTCTAGCCATCCGCCCAGAGATTCCAGGGCAGCGCGGGCCATATCTTCCTTACCACCGGGGAAGTAGTGGTACAAACTAGACCGCCCCAGACCCGTTGCCTTAGCGAGTTCCGCCAGCGAAGCTCCCTCATAGCCATAACGCCGGAACACGGGAACCAGACGCGCCACGACTTCTTCACGGGCTAGGGACATGGCAGCCTCCGTACTACCAACCATCCTACGTTTTGTTGGGTCAGTCCTGGGGATGGTGGGGAGAGTAGTCCAGGAATTCCCAATCTAGGGTGTGGGGGAGATCAGCTTCACGCCACGCCGTAACCGTGAAATCCCAGTAACGCTTGGTGCCGCCCGTGGGCTGTGCGTCGTCGAGTCCCCAACGTAGCTCAGTCCATCCCACCAGTTGGAGCATCCGGTAGTTCGCAAAATCCCAAAAGACTAGACCGCCCTGGGGGTTGACCACAAAGTTCCCCAGGGTGTTGAACATACTGTTACCGGGATAATCGGGCACGCGGAGCATCTGCGCGTCTAGGACCTGCACGAACCCCGGTTTCCCCCCCCCGGTGGGAGGCATCTACACCTTGACTTGGATGGGCACTGGCGACAAAGAGCGTATCGGCGGCGGCGATGAGCGTCTGCTGGGCAAGTTCTAGTCGGTCGCCTTGACGGGTCCCGAGGGGAGGAACAGCGGGGCGGTTAGTGCGGGTGGGCTGGCGGCGTTGGATGTACTTGGGGCAGTTGGGGTAGGAGGCCGTGACCCCTAGGGTCAGCCCCGTGGGAGTGCGGGTACTACGTCCGTTGATGCGGAGACGACGGCGGCTCATGAGCTCAATCAGCAATAGACCCACGGCGGGAGTGTGCTCCAGGTTGGCCCAAAAAGGGTCGTCGTCAGGGGTGGCCTGGATCACTACGGTCTGTGGGTCGGTGGCCCGCACAAACCCCGGTTCCCCGAAAATCAAGGAGGCCCAGACTTGCTGCTGGCGGTCAATACTGCCTGCAACCACGAAAGGCTGCTGTTCAATGAACCGTAGGGCACCCCCTAAGATTGTGTCGGCAATAACTTGACCATTTCCCCGGGCGGTCAGGGCCTCGCCCGCTTGCTGCTGCACCTGAAGTTCGCCGGGATGGTAGGGCTGCTCAATTCGCATCGTGTTACCTCTGGAGGGGGTAAAGCGCGTACCCCCTGAATTTACGCCCACGCTAGAAAGTTAAAACTTGATAACCCTCAGCGAGCAAACGACGCAGACTGGGCAGACCAGGGGTACCGGGTACGGGGTTGTCCTTGAGTAAGGCGAGCCCAGAGGATTCCACCTCAGCCCCGAACACCTCAGCACAACCACAGGAGACCCCAGCCACGGTATCGACGACAGCGGCATAGAGGCTGGCTACCGGATGGTCTGGCTGGGTCAGTTCACTGAGCCAAAGCGTACCTGTACCCTGAAATTGAATCGTGACTTCATCCCCGTTGTGCTTAAAGTCGTAGGCGACGGCGAGGGCATTGAACAAACGACCAAGGGCTTCTTTCCCGTTTTTGGGATCTGATAAGACAATGACGGCAGCTTTCATGACAAAACTCCTGGCAGGGTCCGGTGAAAACGCTGTAGACTCGCGTCCGGCTCTCCCTAACTGTACCGAACATTCGGTCTAAAGTCAATCTTTTCCTGGCTGGTTAGGTCAGCATCGCGCCGACCTTGAAGGACCATAGCAACGGCGGTGGTAGGTATTTGCCCAGCTTGAAAAGGGGACTAGGGGGAATCGCTTCTTTCAGAACTAGACCGATGTAATCAGGAATACATCGGCAATTGTCATGTGTTTAGGGATACATTTATCCTTAACAAAACAACTTGAACTCTGTGGGTTGAGCGGAGAGCTTGGGCGTTAAAATTCAAGCGTTACTCCGCGAGGGTGCAATGTTGCTCAGCAAGCGCGTCGGGTTAGTCGCTTTGGTGGCCTTAACAGTTTTAGTGCCCGCAGTCTTAGTCCAACAAGCCCAAAAACCGACAACTTCGGTGGTGATGGATGACCCGGAAGCTGAGGAAAAACTCAATCGGGAGATCTGGGAATTTGTCAAAGGAACACCCTACGCCGAGACCCTGAAGTATACCCAGGCCGCCCAGGCCGCCGCCCGGGTCAATGCCACGGTGGAACTGCCGACGGGTTGGGATATTGCTCCAGTCGGGACCCAGGTTAAGGTCGGACGACTGCCCTTCGCGGCGGTGAATTATGCGGGGTACGCCGTGGTGGTCAATAGCGGTTACGCCGGGGAGAGCCAGGACCTCTCGGTGGTGGATACCAGTACGGGCCAAGTCTTCAAAACCGTGCCCGTTGCCACCCTGTTCCCCAGTGCCGGCGCGGGGTTAGACGGGGACCTCTACGTGAGCGGCGGAATTTCCCAAAAAATTTATCGGTTTAATAGCCAGTTCGCCCCGGTGCGTGAGTATACCCTGCCTAGTTTTGTGACCGGGTTGGTGCCCGTATCTGCTCAGCGGATTGCCGTAGCCTTCAATGGTCCCCCCGATGCAATTGGGATTACGCGAGCGGGTAAGGTCGGTTTACTCAACACCAGTACAGGCACCGTCGAGAAGCAGGCTAATCTCGGTAGCTACGAAGCCTACGCCGTGGCCTTCCTTAACCAAAAACTCTACGCCACGATCCCCGCCACCAATCAAGTCCAAGTCTTCAATCAAGATTTCCAGCGCGTCAAAACCCTAACCGTGGGCCGTACGCCCCAGACCACTTGCCAGGACGGACCGAACCTCTACGTGGTCAACGCCAACTCCGATAGCCTGACGGTCATCAACACCAGCACGGACACCGTGAGCGCGACCTATCCTGTGCGCTATAAAGATTTCAGTGTGGGCAGTGCCCCGACCTCTTGCACGGTAGATGGCACCTATATTTACATCACCCAATCCCAAACCAACGCTATCGCTATTCTCGCCAAGTCAAACGGGGCCTTTTTAGGTTTCATCCCGACGGGCTGGTACCCCACTGCCGTCTTGAGCCAGGGTCAAAAATTACTCACCGTCAGTGCCAAGGGGATCGAGCCGCGCCGCCCCAATGCCGATGGTGAATACATCCTCAACCTGTTGGTGGGCAATCTCGGTATCCTCAACAAAGCCGAAATCGCCCCCAACCTCACGGCCTGGCCCGAGCAAGTCCTCACCAGTTCGCCCCTCCTCGCCCCAGCGGGTCAATCCCCGTTACCGATTCGTCACATCTTCTACATCGTCAAGGAGAACCGCACCTACGACCAAGTGTTAGGCGACCTAGGGCGGGGGAATGGCGACCCGAGTTTGACTTTATTTGGGCGTAATGTGACCCCGATTCATCACTATTTGGCGGAGGAATTCGTCACCCTGGATAACTTCTTTGTGAACGGCGAAGTGAGTACCACCGGGCACAGTTATACCGCCAGTGGTTACGCGAGTCCCTACTTGCAGATGTTGACCAGTCTGGAATACTCCGGGCGGTACGATGGTTCGGCCTCGGTGGTGCCCGGTGCTTTCTCCCCGGCCTACCTCTGGGATAGCCTCAAGGCCAAGTCCGTCAGTTACCGAATTTTTGGGGAGGCTCTTTACTTCGTCGGGCTTTACCAGATTGTGGCTGAAACCAACGGTCCTGAGAGTCCCTTGGCCCAGAAACTCCAGTACCTCGCCACGAAAGAGACCAAGTTCAGCGAGCTCTTCCAGCCCCTCAACCGCTTGCTGGCCCAGTACAGCCAAGCGGCCAAAACCCCGGAGAGTACGAAACGGTTATTACTCAACCCCAGTTTCGGACGGCCCTTCTCGCAGTTCTTCACCGGGGATGATAGTCTCTACGATGCTTTCGTCCAAGACCCGAACCTCGTTGCAGAAGTGTCGGTGTTCCTGTTGCGCTACGCCCTGGATTACCGCCCCTTTGACCTCAACTACTCGGACCTCGACCGGGCGGCGGTGTGGCGGGATGACTTCTTGACGAAAGACCGCTTGCGCTTGGTGGAGCAATTCCACTACATCCTCTTGCCCAATGACCACACCGCCGGGAATGACCCCAACGCCCTCACCCCGACCCAGTTCGTCGCCCAAAACGATGCAGCCCTCGATGTCATCGTCAGGACAATCACCAAGAGCCGGGTTTGGAATGAGAGTTTGATTCTGGTGGTAGAGGATGATGCTCAGGACGGGCCGGACCATGTGGACGGGACGCGCACGATTGCCTTTGCCATCAGTCCCTACGTCAAGCGCAACACCGTCGTCAGCGACCTCTACGACCAAGTGAGCATGGTGCGGACGATCGGTCTGTTGCTGGGTCTGTCGCCTCTGACCCTGAACGACGCGCTAGCCGTGCCGATGGTGGGGATCTTCAACAGTACGCCCAACTTCGCGCCCTACAATCCGCCCGCCGTCTCCAGTGAACTCACACCCACGGACCAAGCCCGTTACCAGGAACTCGTGGGACCCTAGCGCGTGTTAATTCTCCGTTGGTATCTCCTCTGGGTCTGGGTTCTGGTAATTCCAGTCCAGGCCCAGGACCCCAGCACTGTCGCAAGTGACCTCTTGCCTGATGAGGTGGCTGAGGTGACGATTACCACGACCCGCAACCGCTTGGAGCCCGTCTTCCAGGTACCCACGGCGGTGACCGTTATAGGCTCTAGGCTTCAGGAATTGAGCGGGGGTACCTTGGTGGACCTCCTCAAGGGCGAGCCCGGGGTCTGGGTGCAATCCAGCGGTCCCGGTCAAGGGACGGCCTATGTGCGCGGGGTGACGGGGCGGGAGGTGTTGTTGTTGCAGGACGGGTTCCGGGTCAGTCCGGCTTTTACCCGCTCCGGTCCTAACCAATACCTCGCCCTATTTGACCCCTTTGCCGTAGCGCGGTTGGAGGTGGTGCGCGGCCCGAGTTCGGTCCTCTATGGCAGTGATGCTCTGGGCGGGGCGGTGAATGTCATCCCGGTCTTGCCCACGGGGACGGCGAGTTTTACCGGGCGGGTCCTGACTGGGTTTGCCTCAGCGACCAGTGAGAAGACGGGCCGGGTCGAACTCACCAACCAAAATTTCCACTTGGGGTTGACCTACCGGGATTTTGAGGATGTACGCTTGGGGGCCGGGGCTTCGGCGCAACTTTTCTTCCCTAACGCTGACCCCCGGCTGATTAGCGGGACGGGGTACGAGTTCTCAGCAGCAGATACCGGGGTGGTTCTGGACCTAGGGGAGAACCAGCGGCTAACCCTGACCGGGCAATATAGCCAGATCCCTCGACTCAGCGCGATTGATAGTCTGATCCAAGGTTACGGGTCCGTCGTCAACGATGTCGTTAACCAACTCGGTCCCCAGAGCCGCACGTTTGTCAGTCTTAGCTACGAAGCCCGCCCCGATTGGCTTGAAAAAGTCCGTCTCACCTTGGGTTATCAGGGCATCCAGGATGACCGTTTGCGCCGCCCTTATCGAGTCCGTCCCAGCTTCCCATACGATAGCGGCATCCCCGAGACTTATCAGGACCAAGAACAAAACCGCAGTGACCTATTGGGGGCGACCCTGACCCTGACCAGCCTCCCCAGTCCCCAACACACCCTCACCTACGGCGGCGAATTCTACCGTGATACCATCGGCAGTCAACGGGTCCGTCAGGCTGATGCGGGCACGATAACGCCCCGCGCCGCTCGTTACGTGAATGGGGCGGTCTCCACCCAGGGCGGTCTTTTCGCACAGGACGAGATTCGTTGGGACGACCGCTTCACCACCAACCTCGGACTCCGCTTCTCCGCCCTCAATGCCGAAATCCCCGCCGATAGTCTCCGCGCTGCCCCTGGTTTCAACAACAGCACTGCCGACCTCTCCTTTAATCTGGGCTTAGCCTACTTGTTAAATCCTGACCTCAATCTCGTCCTCAATCTTGGTCAAGGCTTCCGGGCACCCAACTTGAGCGACCTCTCCCAGGCTGGCCCCGAGGGGAGCTTCTACAACTCCCCCAACCCGGCCCTCAAACCCGAACGAGTACTCTCCCTCGACTTGGGCCTCAAGTGGAATGCTCCCCAATTTGATGGCGAAATCTTTGGTTTTTACAGTCAGTACCAGGACCGCATCCTGAATATCGCCACGGGCCAACAGCTTGATGGACGCGACGAACGCCGTCTCGAAAACGTCGGCTCCCAAGTCATCGGTGGTGTAGAATTCCGGGGTCAGTTTCGTTTCAGTCCTCAATGGACTTTGACTAGCAGTGCCACTTGGACCCAGGGCGATACCACCCTCACCAATGGCACCAGCGTCCCCGCCGACCGCATTCCCCCCTTCAATGGCTTGGTCGGGGTGCGCTGGACCGACGACTATACCTATGTGGAACCCTACCTCCGCTACGCCTCCGCCCAATATCGTCTCGCTCCCAACAATCTGACCGACAACCGCATCAATCCCAACGGCACTCCCGGTTTCGCCCTCCTCAACCTCCGGGCGGGCTATCAGCTCACCCCGGACTTGGGGTTGCGCCTCACCGCCGAGAACCTAGCCAACACCACCTACCGCGAACACGGCAGCAGTTTGGACGGACTGGGGACTAATATCGCTGTGACCCTAGACTACCGTTACTGATTAGGGCTAGCTTTTTCTTGACGTAGGATCATCTAGGACCGATAATAAAAAGTCTACGCGGGTGTAGCTCAGTGGTAGAGCGCAACCTTGCCAAGGTTGATGTCGTGGGTTCGAATCCCATCACCCGCTCCATTTTTAAGCCGCTCTCAGTCAGGGCGGCTTTTGTTTTGAAAATGAGAATCTAGTAAAGTCCTACCAACCAAAAACGCTGCCGAGCGAACGGACGATATTTTGCGGTTGCATAGCATCAAGGGCAGCGGTGGGTTCGTAGCCGCAGTGGACCATGCAGTCCTGACATTTGGGGTTGCCGCTGGCCCGTCCGTACTGTTCCCAATCGGTCTTGTCTAGCAGTTCCTGGAAAGTTTTGTAGTAGCCTTCATTGAGTAAATAACAGGGTTTTTGCCAGCCCAAGACGCTGTAACTGGGACTGCCCCAGGGCGTACAGTCGTAGTCTTTTTCACCCGTCAAAAAGTCCAGAAAGAGCGGGTTGTGGTTAAAATTCCAATGCTTCTTCCCTGTCTTGAAGGGAGCCAAGATCTCTCGAAATAGGGCGCGGGTCTGTTCGCGTTTGAGGAAATGGTCTTGGTCCGGTGCCCAAGCGTAACTGTAGCCAGGAGAAATCATCATCCCGTCAAGCTTGAGGGTCTCCGCGAAATCAAAAAATTCTTGGATGGCTTTGGGGTCAGTCCCGGCAAAAATCGTCGTGTTGGTCGTGACCCGGAAGCCCTGGGCCTTCGCCGCCTTAATTGCTTTGACCGCAATATCAAAGACCCCTTTGCGGTCTACGGAATGGTCATGGAGTTCGCGGGGTCCATCCAAGTGGACGCTGAAACTCAGGTAGGGCGAGGGTGTGAACTTGTCGAGATTCTTCTCTAGCAGGATGGCGTTGGTACAGAGATAGACGAACTTGCGCCGCTCTACCAAGCCCCGGACAATCTCTGCCATCTGGGGATGGAGTAAGGGTTCACCGCCGGGGATGGAGACCACGGGCGCACCACATTCCTCGACCGCCCGGAAGCACTGTTCTGGGGTGAGGTTTTGGCGCAGGATTTCGTTGGGATGTTGGATCTTGCCACAGCCGACACAGGCCAAATTACAGCGAAATAAAGGTTCTAGCATTAAGACCAAGGGGAACCGCTTGCGCCCCTGTAACCGTTGGGAAATCAAGTACGCGCCGACTTCCACTGCTTGTTGTAATTGCACTGCCACGGCTAGACCCTCATTTATTTCACGTATCCGGCTGCCCTGAACCAGTTTACGGCATCTTGGAGGGCATCCACGATGGGGCTTTGGGGCAGGCCCAACTCTTGGACGGCTTTGGTTGCATCGTAAAACATATACTGACCCGCCATCCGCACGCCATCCATAGGGATCGACGGCGTTTTACCCAGACGGGCTAGGACCATCTCATCGAACCACGCCACGGAGTAGGGCAACCAAGCGGGGAGGGCTTGGGTGGGGGCGGCAAGTCCGGTAATCCCAGCGAGTAAATCAAGCAGGGCCTTGAGGGAAAGATTCTGGTGCCCGAGGATGTACCGCTCCCCACTCCGACCGCGCTCTAGGGCCAACAGATGACCCTGGGCCACATCGCGCACATCAATAAAATTTAGACCCGTCGGCAAGTAGAAGGGCATCTCGCGCCGCAGGAAACGCAGGATAATGTCCCCGGTCGGGGTGGGTTTAATATCGCCCGGTCCAATCGGGCTGGAAGGGCTGACAATCACCACTTCCTGTCCACTCTGGGCGGCTTGACGGGCCTGTTGTTCAGCCTGGAATTTGGATTTTTTGTAGTCCCCCACCAACTGCGCGACGGGACTCTGGTAGGTCTCCGTGGCCGGGTCCCCAGCTTTTACTCCGATAGCGGCGACGGAACTGGTGTAGACCGTCCGCTCGACCCCGGCTTGACGGGCCGCGCTCAGGATATTGGCGGTCCCCAAGACGTTACTTTGGTACAGAATCGCCCGGTCCTGCTGCCACAGACTATAGTGGGCCGCAACGTGGAAGAGGGCCTGACAACCGCGCCGATGGGGCACAAGCTCCCCGTTTAGATCGCCTTTGACCAATTCCACGGGCAAGTCTTTTAGGGTGGTGAGGGGACTACCAGGGCGCACCAAAGCCCGGACTTCATAGCCCCGGTCTACCAGCAACCGGACCAAGTTACCACCGACAAAGCCCGTGCCCCCAGTGACAAAGACCCGCATTACCCGCCCCGCTTGGCATAACGCCACTCATCCAGGAGGGAGACCGCCACGGGGATCACCAGCAAGCTCAACAATGTCGAGGTCAAAAGGCCACCGATGATAATAATTGCCATCGGTGCCCGTAACTCCGCCCCCGCCCCCAACCCCAGGGCAATCGGTAACATTCCCAAGACCGTCGCCGCTGTGGTCATCAAAATCGGACGTAACCGGACGGGACCCGCCCTCAAAATAGCCTCAGTGCTCGACAGGCCCAAAGCGCGTTGTTGATTGATGTAATCCACCAAGAGAATCGCGTTTTTGTTAACTAGGCCCAGCAGAAAGATAATCCCAATCACCGAGATTATCCCGAAATCGCTCTGGGTCACGAACTGCGCCAGGATCGCCCCGACGATGGACAAAGGCAGGGCCAGGATGATCACCAAGGGGTCCAGCCAAGAGCGAAACAGCAATAGCAAAACCGCAAGTACACACAATACCGCCAACCCCAGGGTCGCCCCGAACCCGCCAAAAGTCTCCGCCGCCCGTTCGGAGTCCCCGCCCAGGGAGAGTTGGACACCGGAGGGGAGGAGGTCCGCTTGGGCGACCACTTGGTCCGTAGCACTGCCGAGGGTCAGCCCGTCTCCCAAGTTGGCACTGATGTAAGCCACCCGTTTGCCGTTGAGGTGTTCGATGGTTCCGGGGTCGCTGGCGGTCACATCCACAAATCCCGCTAAGTCCTGCACTTTAGTTTTGAGTCGGTCGGTCGCTTGACTCAAGAGGGCGGGGTCTTCACCCAAAAGAGCGAACTGGAGGGGTTTCTCACCGCCGTTATCTACAAACTGAATGTCCTCTACGCTCGTCGTCACCCCGCTAATCTGGGGTAACTGGTCACGCAGTCGATTCTGTTGGTCGGCTGTGGTCAGTTTACGGTCCTCCTTGAGGCGCACGTAGAGTAGCCCACGATTGGGCTGGCCTTGACGAGAACCCACGGTGGTGAAGACGGCTTCTACCGCCGGGGCACGGCGCACCACGGTTTCTAACTGACGGGCTACGGCTAAGGATTGCGCCAGAGTTGTTGTCGGCGGAGCCTGATAAAGGATATTAAATTCGCCCCGGTCCAGGTGGGGAATAAAGCCCTTGGCGATAAACGGAATTAAGGCCAGTCCGCCCAAGAAGCTCAACAGGGCCAGCCCCAGCACGGTTCCTCGGTGGGCCAAAGCCCAGACCAAGACGGTGCGGTAACGAGCGACAAACCCAAGCCAAGCTCCCTCGGGCCGCGCTGGGGCCGGTTTGAGCCAGTAGACCGCCAACAGGGGAGAGAGGGTCCGTGCCACCAAAAGCGAGGTAATTACCGCCGCTGAGACCGTCAAGCCAAAGGGCCGGAAGAACTGACCCAACACGCCCCCCATTAGGCCCACAGGCAAGAAGACCGCCACAATCGTCAAGGTGGTCGCTGTTACAGTCAAGCCAATCTCATTGGTGGCCTGGATCGCCGCTTCGTAGGGTGGTTCTCCTTCTTCCAAGTGACGGGAGATATTTTCCACATCCACGATTGCATCATCCACAATAATGCCAATCACCAAGGCCAAGGCCAAGAGCGTAATTGTCTCCAAGTTGAAGCCACAAACCGCCATCACAATAAAAGTCCCCAGCAACGAGGTGGGGATGGCGAGGGCCGAAATAAACGTTGAGGGCCAGTTCCACAGGAAGGGATAGATGACCAAAACCGAAAGGGCAATCGCCAAGGCGAGGGCCTCAATCGTGGCACTGGTCGCCTCCCGGATGTAGGTCGCCTGGGTCGCCGCGAGGTCTAGGCGCAGTTGCGGGAACTGTTGGCGTAACCGCTCGACTTCTTTTTCTACTTGGTCAACCACTTCGAGGGTGTTGGCATCCCCGCGTTTGACCACTTGGAAGGCCAAGACCGTCTGTCCGTTGAAACGCACTGCTGTGGCTGGTCCTCCTCCAGTCGCGGCACCCAGTAAGGTGACCTTGAGGACCCCCGGTAGTTTGGCAATTGCCGGGACAATTGCGGTTTGGGCAAGTCTGGCAGCGTCTTGATTAGAAGTCTGGATGGCGTAGCTAACCACAGCTGATTCGTTGAGGTTCAGTGGAATAACTTGCGTGGTGGTGGTGGGGAGATTGAGGGTTTTAAGTTGAGTTTTGACCGCTTGTTCAGAGGCGGCTAGGTCCGTGCCGACATCAAAGGCCAGACTCACCGTCGTTTGACCAGGATAGGTGGTGGAGCGAATCTTCGTCACCCCGGCTAGGGTCGCTAGTTGTTTTTCTAAGGGGCGGGTCAGGGCGGTTTCGGTCGCTAGGGCCGTTGCCAAGGGAGCCTGAGCATTCACAATGACCACAGGAAAAGTGATATCCGGGAAGAGATTATATTTGAGGTTCCTAAAACTAACTGCCCCCAGGATACACACCGCCAACCAAAAGCCCAGGGTCAACCAGGGATAGCGGATAGCCAACCGGGAGATATTAAATCGCTCCCGTAAGGAAAGATTGGCGGGCATGACCATCGCTGGAGTCCGGTATCAGATAAAGTTCATGATAATTGCTTATTGCCCTGAGCTAACCTGCCCTAGGGCGACCAAGATAATGGGGGCTACAGAAGGATGACAGACCCGTGCTGAACTTTGATGCAGTCCTCGTACCCCAAGGCGCGGAATATCAAGCCGTAGCTCGGGCTTGCCAAGGTTATCCCGGCCCCTCCATCATCGCTGTCCCCGCCGGTGCTGCCCTGGGTCCCAGACTCGAAACCCTCCTCAGCGGACAGTCTTGGCAACGGCTCTTAATAATGGGTTTGTGTGGTAGTCTCGATCCCCGTTTTGGCCTCGGGTCGGTGGTCATCTACCAAGCCTGCATCGGTCTTGATGGTCAGACTGAGACCTGCGACCCCGATTTACGGCTTGAACTAGGGCGAGTTTTACCTAATGCGGAAGTCTTGGCCTTGACCAGTGCACGAGTCGTGAGTCTAGCCCGTGAGAAGCGACAGTACCACGCACAATTCGGGGCCCAGGTCGTGGATATGGAAGGCCAAGTGGCCCTCAAGGTTTTGACCCGGCACGGGATTGCCGTGGCGATGGTCCGAGTCGTGAGCGATGACAGCGAACATGACCTCCCAGACCTCAATGCGGCCTTCACCCCCCAAGGCGGACTCCAGCCCCTTGCCCTAGCCCAAGCTTTACTTAAATCACCCATGGCAGGGCTGCGTCTCGTCCATGGTTCTCTACAAGCTCTCCGGGTATTGGCACAGACAGCGCGGATTATTTTAGGCGTGGAACTGAGTCGCTAGGCCGCTGAGGGTCATGTTTTCCTGAATCTCGTTGGGGGATGAGCACATACTGCCAGGGCTTACCACCATAGACTGTGGCGTGGTCTGAAGCGTGACTACACCATTGGACTGCCGCCGCTTGTTTGGCTCGTACCGTTGGTTGGTCTAGTTCTTTACGCATCTTGGGTTCGAGCATATAGATGCCTTCAGTGGTCTCTGCTACGAAGTCGGGCTGGTATTCGGCTTGGGTTACGCCGAGTCTGTAGAAGATTTGGAATTGTCCCTTGGCGGGTTTGAACCACTTAAGGGTATCGCGCTCTAGGATGAGTGCAAGTTTACGTTCAGCATCGGAGTCAAACTTTTGGACTGGGTAGAGACATTTGGTGAAGCCAGTGAAGAGGTATTTAGCCATGTTGCTTTTGTCAGTAGGTGCAATCTGATAGTCAACTAGTCAACGGTGGGTTCTTGCGCGGTGTAGGCACTCGCCTTGAGTCCGGTGAAGCCTTTACTAATTGTTACTTCATAGTCCGTTGCAGTCTCGACGTAATGCGCTTGCATCTGGGCGTGGACGAACTCGGCAATCCGCTGTTGGTAAGAGCGCAGGACCTCGTTCACTTCCTCTTCTCTTAAGTAGCTCTTGAAATGCGCGACTTCCTGGGCCGCTAATTGATACAGCAACTCCGCTTGGTCGTCGTAGGAAACATCGTCGAAGTTGATTAACCCGCTGACGATTTGACACTCCCCGGCATAAATGCGCGGGGATAGCTGGGTGGTACCGCCCAGCTCTTGGTTCCACGAGAAAGCTTGCTCATCAGGGGTCCGGTACCGGACCCCTAGAGTTACCTCTTGATGCGTAGCGGCATGGCCTCCGGCCACGGAAGCCTATCGACTCTCCTCAAGCGTTGGTGGGCCGTTGTCGGCCCACCCTTTCCCTGTGCCCCAGGGTACTTCTGCCTTTCACCAAGATATTCAGAGCCGCGTTAACGTCTCTATCCAATACGCCTCCACACGGACAGGTGTGAGTACGGGTACTAAGAGACTTTTTAACAATAACGCCACAGCTAGAACATTCTTGGGATGTGTATTATGAAGCCACAGCAACTACTTCTCTCCCGAATATTTTCCCAAATTATTCTTATTTATCTCCTTACCCATTTTGCTGGGGAGATGCGCCATCTCGCACCCATACCAGGACAGAAAAATTCAATTGTGTATGAATACGAACCCAACGCTTGGGCAATATTCAAAGAAAAGCGTGAATGGGCTAGAACTATTGCCGCTCAGGAATAAGCTACACCAGCTTGAAGGCACAGAGCTTTCAATCGCCCAGAATCTTCAAGCTGGAGTAGGTCAATCCTCAGGGATATTCGCCATGGCGGCGGCGGCCATCGTGCAGAGTTCCTGGTGGAAGGGACCGTTACTGGCGATGACGAGACCGAACTGGTTGACATCGAGCTTGTTGTAGACCAGAGGCTCCCCATTCATAAAGGTCATCTGTCCCCCGGCCTCCGTCAAGATGATCTCCGGCGCGGCGAAATCCCAGTCCTTGGGCGCGGATTTACCCGAGAGTCCTAGGTAGTAATCCACTTCACCCCGCGCAATCGCCGTCAGTTTCAACCCCAGGGACCCCATCTGCTGCTCCGAGCCGCAGGGCATAGCCTGCATCAGGGCTTCCAGGCGACGGTTGCGGTGGGTACGGCTACCGACGAGACTCAACTCCTGGAGACTACGGGTGCGGTCGGTCTGGATCGGCTGAGCCACCCCGTCACGGCCCTCCACAAATGCACCACTACCTGTAAAAGCCCACATAAACTTCTCATGGACGGGCCACTGCACCACGCCTAGGACCGGACGGCCTTGGACCACTAACCCGATGTGAATGGCAAAATCTCCCGTCCGCAACAAGAAATCCTTTGTGCCATCCAGGGGGTCCACTAGCCAAATGCCCGGTTTAGATTGCCGTTCGGCGTAGTCAATCGTCTCAATCGTCTCCTCGGTCAGGTAGACAAATTCCTCCGTACCCATGGCGGCAGGCAAGGCTGTAATTAGGTAATCACTGACTGCTAAATCCGCCGCTGTCACCGGGTCGTCCGGCTCTTTCTCCGTAGTTTTGACCGTGCCTTCGCGGTTGTAGTATTCCATCAAGATGTCGGAAGCTTTCCAGGCAATGGGCCGGATCTGGTCAATCAATTCAGCGAAGGGTTGCTTAATCACGGCGATGGCGCGGGTGAAAGTACGCACCCACCGTACCAAAATCCCTCCGGTTAAGAAAGTATCCCTGCCGACGCTTAGGGGCTAAGCCAGTGATTTTGGACCGCAAACAGGGCCGCCTCAGTCCGACCACGGACATTTAACTTGGCGTAGATGTTATTGAGGTGGTTCTGGACCGTACGCTGGCTGATGTAAAGCTGGTTGGCAATCTCTCGGTTGTCGAGCCCTTTGGCGACGAGTTTTAATACCTCTCCTTCACGCTCCGTTAGACCTCCGGGCGGTTGGGGCGGCGTGGTGGGGCGGTGGAGTCGGTCCAGGACTTTTTGGGTGATCTGGGACTGGAAGAGCGACTTACCTTGATAGACCATGCGGATGGCGTGGACCAGTTCGCGGGCGGCACTGTCCTTAAGCAGATAGCCTGCCGCCCCCGCCGCCAGCAGCCCCACGACAATCTCTTCGTCGTCGTAGTTGGTAAGGATGACGATTTTAGTCAGGGGATAGAGACTACGGATCGTTTGGGCTGCCGTTAACCCATTCCCGTGGGGCATGCTGTAGTCCAACACCACCACATCGGCGGGCTGCTGCTTGAGTAGGGCCAAGAGTTCAGGACCGTCCCCCGCCTCCCCGATGACCTCAATATCTTCTTCGCGCCCCAATAGACTCCGCAGCCCCTCGCGCAGAATCGTATGGTCGTCAGCCAGTAAAACCCGGATTACCAATTGTCCCCCCGCCCGCTGGCGTTTCTATGGTAAGGCCGTTGCGGAATCCTAGTTCTTTTATAAATTTTTTTGGGCTAAATAATACGAGATGTTAAGGCTACTTTGAAGTCGGGCCGGGTGGGGGGCAAACTTGATGGTGACGCACTACATCCATACCCATGTCCACCACACCCAACGTCTTTCCTTGGCTCGTCTACGTCACCACCCTGATCTTCCCCTTGATCTCGCTGGCGGCCCTATTCATCTTGATTGAGCGCGACACGATCTAGTCTCTGGATGGGGGGGTCCCTTCCCCCCCGCGCCCCCCTGTGTCAAGATAGAAAACTCATGGCGGTGTAGCCAAGCGGTAAGGCAGGGGCCTGCAAAGCCTCCACCCCCAGTTCAAATCTGGGCGCCGCCTCCATTTGACCCGACGAGCAGACTACATAAATAGAGTCCCAGGGCCTTGACCAGTCCTTGGTTGCCGTAGGCGCAACCATAGCGGTATAGACAGGTCGGACAACCCGCAGCACAGGCGCAGTGGTCGGCGAGATCCACCGCCTTCTGCACAAACTCGCCAAAGCGGTCAAATAGAGCCTCCGCTACCCCCGTCCCGCCCGGACTGGTGTCATAAAAGAACGTCGTCGTCCCCAAACGTTGTGGATGGCAGTCAAACGTTGCCCCGCCGATGTCTTGGTTGCCGCTGATGACGAGGAGCGGGACGGCCTGGGTCAACAGATGTTCGCAGGTGTGCATAGCGGCCCAGGCGGACTGACCAGACCAGGGTTCCTCCTCGCCCTGGGCGCGGCGTTGGTCCCACAAGATTTGAGCGTACTGGTCCACGGCCTGTTGCAGGGGTGGATTGAGTTCTAGGCTCAGGAGCGGGGCTTCAAAGGCGCGGCGGTAGGGTTCGGCAAAGGCCACGGTCTCGACAGTGGTGCGGAGGTTGAGTTCCTGGGGGGGCTGGTGGCAGACGGGACAGGTCGCACTCAACACGGGCTGGCGGTAGCGGGCACAGCGGGTATTGGCACAGGCGGGTTGACGGCGGCTTTCTTCAACTTGATAGCCCGTCACGAGGGTGGTAATCCGGCCCCAACCCAGGGTGAGGCGCAGACGGCCCTCGGGAATGGGCGTGGGGTGGACCTGGAAGGGGGCCAGGGGTTCGAGGACCTCAATCTCAATCTGTTGGCTGGCCTGGGTCCGGTACTGGGGGTCCTGGGGCAAGCGTTCGAGTCGGGCGGTCTTGGTGGTCGGGTCGAGGGCGGTCACGCGGTAGAAGGCTTCGGCTTGGGTCCCGTCCAGACATAAATACAACGCCTCGGGGTGGGCCTCGGTGTAGGCAGAACTCAAGCTCAGTTCCTCCACAAGCTCCCCGGTGGCGGTCTCCACTAGCCGTAGTCGCTCCTGTTGGTCGCCGCGTAGACTGACGCCCCGATGGGGATAGCCCCCGCACCAGAGCCGCGCCTGGAACTCGCGCAACTCCCCGCTCTCTAATAACCGTTGGGCCACCCGTCCCCCGGTTTTCCCGAATAAGCTCTCTACCCGCTCGATGCTGAGGCCACTTTCACAGCAAGCACATTGGAGATGACCCCGCACTAAGGACGGGTACTGGGCGTTGAAGGCTACTTGTTCCACCGGGGCATTGAGGAGTTGTTGCGGGTTGACGGCGTAATAACTATCCAAGGGATTTTGGGCTAGGGGCATGAAGACCACCAACCCCGCCCCCGCCCGTCCACAGCGGCCCGCCCGTTGGCGGTAGCTCATCAAGGAACCGGGGAAGCCCCGCAGCAACACCGCATCCACCGCTGGCAGGTCAATCCCAGCTTCTAGGGCACTGGTGGTGATGACAACTTTCACCGTGCCTTGGCGGAGACCCTCGGTAATCGCCCGTCGCTGTTCGGGCCGGACAGAGCCATAAAACAAACTCACCGCCCGTTCCTCACTGCGGGGTAAGTGGCGGCGTACCAAGTTGAGCAATCCTTTAGCGGCGGCGCGGGAGTTACAGAAGACCAGCCCACTGATCCCCAGGCGCAACCAATCCCGGATCATCTCGGCGCACTCGGGGTTGGCGTTGACCGTGGGGCGCAGGTGAATTGAGGTCCGTTCGCCCGTCTTGGCTCCACTTTGTTCAATCAAGTACAAGTCCGTGCGTCCGGTCAGCCGTTGGGCCAAGGGTTGAGGGTTGCCCACTGTCGCACTGCTCAAAATGAATTGGATGGCTGAACTGGTGCCCCCTACGGTGTCTACCGCTAGGGTCAGCCGACGGATCAAGTTGGCGACATGGGCACCGAAATTGCCGATATAGGTATGGGCTTCATCAAGGACGACCCAGCGTAGGCGTTGGAGGAAGTTGCGCCACTGTTGCCAGTCCTCGGGTTGGCGCAGTTTATAGAGTTGGTGGTGGAGGATATCGGGATTGACGGCGAGGAGAGAGGGCGGGGTCCCCCGGAACATTTCGCGGCGATGGGCCGGGTCGGTGTCGCCACTCAGGGCCGCGAGTTTGAGTTGTAAGGTTTCGGGCAGGTTCCCGTTTAGGTCCTGCAATTTGGCGTACTGGTCGTAGAGCAGAGCTTTGAGGGGGTAGATGTAGAGAGCGGTGCTGGTCGGGTCGTTGAGACAAGCTTCAAAAATGGCGGGGTTGAAACAGAGGGTCTTACCGCTCGCCGTGGGACTACAGAGCATCACATCCCGTCCGTTTCGCAACTGGGTCAGGGCTTCGACTTGGTGACTGAAGAACCGTTGGATACCCAGGTCGGCGAGGGCTTTTTGGAGGGGGACGGGGAGGTCGGGGGGGAC
>NZ_JAAXLT010000077.1 GCF_013285555.1 Candidatus Cyanaurora vandensis
CAACAATACCCCATTGAAAAAGAGGATGAACGTCGTCCCCAGCCCCGCTAACATCCCCCCCGCAAAGGCCGTGAGTGCGACGGAAATATTATTGGTCATCAAGGCCGAACTCTCCAACGGTGCTAGGGCTAAGGTAGAACCCGAAGTCCAGAGCTTACCCTTTTCGCGGACCCCCGCCACAGCCTGAGGGGGCAGCATCGTCTCAATGAAACTAGCATCGCTCAAATACAGAATCGCACCCACCACCATCCCCGACCCGAAAAGCCCCACACTGGCAAGCAAATAGGGCCACAGCACCCGCACCTGACTGGGCAACTCCCGCCAATAGTTCATTACAGCAGTGGGCCAATGGACCACAGGCGGCTGGTAGACCTGATTATGAGCCTGGAGCGTCAGCCCTTGCAGATAGCCCAACAGGTCCGGCCCGAGTTGGTGTAACTGGGCCTTGGCGAGATCCGCCGACACCTGCCGATAAAGCCCCCCCAACTGGCGCAGGTCGTCGGGAGTCTGCGGGTTGTTGAGAATAGCTTCGAGTCGTTGCCAGTCGGGGCGGCGGTAGTTGATCCAACGCTGGAAGTTCATGGTTAGACCCGGAAGGCCCCCCGTCCCAAATAGACCGCACTACTGCCCAACTGCTCCTCAATCCGCAACAGTTGGTTGTACTTCGCCACGCGCTCCGAACGGCAGAGGGACCCAGTTTTAATCTGACCGCTCCGGGTTGCCACCGCCAAGTCCGCAATGAAGGTATCCTCCGTCTCACCGGAACGGTGGGAGATGACCGAACGGTAGCTGGAATGATGGGCCAAGGCAATCGTCTGGAGCGTCTCGGTGAGGGAACCAATCTGATTGACCTTGATTAAAATAGCGTTCGCCACGTTGCCCTCAATCCCTTTTTGTAAACGAACCGGATTCGTCACAAAAAGGTCATCACCGACGAGTTGGACCTGTGCGCCGAGGCGTTGCGTGCATTCATGCCAGCCCTTCCAGTCTTCCTCCTGGAGACCGTCCTCAATCGAGATAATCGGGTAGCGGTCCACCCAGTCCCCGTAGAAACTCACCAATTCACTACTGGTCAAGGTCTTGCCATCGAGGTGATAGTGCCCGTCTTGGTAGAGTTCGTTACTCGCCACGTCCAGGGCCAAGGCAATCTGCGTCCCCGGTTGGTAGCCCGCCAGTTCAATCGCCTGGACCAACAGTTTCAAGGCTTCTTCATTAGAGGTTACGTTCGGGGCAAAACCGCCCTCATCGCCCACGGCGGTACTGAGACCCTGGCCCTTGAGGACCCCTTTCAAGACTGCAAAGACTTCCGCACCCCAGCGCAGGGCTTCGCGGAAACTGGTCGCCCCCACCGGAACAATCATGAATTCTTGAATATCCACGTTGTTGTCCGCGTGGGCACCGCCATTGAGGACATTCATCAAGGGGACCGGGAGCACATTCGCCAAAGGACCGCCCAGGTAACGGTAGAGCGGGAGGTGCAGTTCTTGAGCGACAGCTTGGGCACAGGCTAGGGAGACCGCGAGGATGGCGTTGGCCCCCAGGCGGTTTTTGTTGGCGGTGCCATCTAGGGCGAGCATCTGCTGGTCCACCGCAATCTGGTCTAAGGCGTTCTTCCCGACAAGTTCAGGGGCGAGGGTCTGGCGGATGTGTTCTACTGCCGTCAATACGCCGAAGCCCCGGTAGCGGGTCTTATCCCCGTCGCGCAGTTCATGGGCCTCGAAACTTCCCGTGGAGGCTCCACTGGGGACAGCGGCGCGACCGAGGACTCCTGAGGTGAGGGTGACTTCAGCTTCTAGGGTGGGACGGCCCCGAGAATCCAGAATTTCGCGGGCATGGATGTGCTGGATCGTAGTCTGCATGATCGTGTCCGGTCAAATTCGCCCCCATCTTAAGGGGGGTCCTCCCCAATTCACCGGAGGCACAGAACTTCTTAAGGTTAAAGACTCTTTCTCAGGAGAGATAGCATTTTCTCTAAATCTGTGCAGACACGGTGATATGGTGAGTAGAACTGAGGCTCGATGGTTGGAGTGCGTTTTGAAGGGCAAGGCCGGGTCACGTTGGGCTCGGCCCTTTGCTAAAAACCCTTTTGAAAAGCCTGACCCTGACCCTGGAACATTACCAGTGACAGGAAGAAATTTACCACAAAAATTGCCATCAACGAAGTTACGACCGCCGTGGTTGCCGAACGACCGACCCCTTTTGCGCCCCCATCCGTGGTCATCCCCCAACTTGAACCAATCACCGCAATCAAAACCCCAAACGTAGCCGCCTTGATCACACTGCTTACGAGGTCCCAGGTATCGAGGAGGCGTTGGGCAGAATCTATATAAAGGTCCACCGTCAGCCCATAAACCTGAGTGGTGATGAAGAGTCCCCCCATTAGACCCGTCACCTCCGCCAAGACCGTCAAGACGGGCAACATCACCAAACAGGCTAAGACCCGAGGCACGACCAAATAGTCAATCGGGTCCGTCTGGAGAACCTGGAGCGCGTCAATCTGCTCGGTGACGCGCATCGTACCAATCTCAGCAGCAAAGGCCGACCCGACTCGTCCCGCCAGGATCACCGCCGTCAAAACTGGGGCGAGTTCCCGGACTAGAGCAATCGCCAAAACCCCACCAATCGCTGAGGAGGCCCCGAAGGCGATAAATTCACGGGTCACCTGGACGGAGAAGACCATACTCACAAAAATTGCTGTCACCACCGCGATGACCACCGATTCATTCCCGACCAAGGCGAACTGTTCTAAAGTATTGCGCCAGTGGATCCGTAACCGGACTAGCCGACTGAGGACCTGCCCGAGGAGCAAAAGGGCTGCAAAAGCGCGGTTGAACCATTCCATGCAGATATTGTGGCAGAGATCAGGATTTTACCGTTGGTTCCTGGAGACGATAGAGCGGGGTTTTGTACCAGTGTTGGAGGATCTGGTAGTAATCCCAGCCTGCTTTTGCCATCCGCCCGGTCACGGTCTGGTCCATAACTGCCCCTTTCATCACGGGTAAATAGTAGCCGTTGCTATCGCGGACCCAGCCGACATTGGCTCGATAATAGCCCCGGACATTCCCGGTCCCTAGGATCACCCCGGCGGTCTGGGCTACGGCTTGGTCGGCCCGGGCGTGGACGAGGTGACTGCTCTTACCCGAGCGCGGGTCGAGTTTGGCGAACCCCCCATATACTTGGTCGCGTTCGTCATCCACTAGGTCGTAAATCGGTCCCCATTTGCGCTCAATCCGGCTGATATAGGCGTAGGTCCGCGCCGCAATCGCTTGGGCCATCAAAGCTTGGAGGTTCCAACTAGCGGGCATCTCGCGGGGGACAACGCCCCGCAGGTAGGTCTCACTTTCGACCCAGTTCACCGCCGCAATCTTGCCCTTAATCGCCTCAAACCGGACCGTCTCGGGGTACCAACGGTCGCCGACGAGGATGTAGCCATTTTTGACCGTGAGGACCCCGCGCATGGCGGGGGTGATGCGTTGGACCTGGAGCGGGGTGACGGGGATGACCTGCCCGTTGTCCTGGACCAGTTTCGCGGGGACGGAGACTGCCACTTCGAGGGCCGGACTGGGACCTTCCACGAGCACCCGCACGACAAAAGCTTGGGCTGCCGGGGACCACATCACCCAGACCATGAGGAGGAGCCAAAACCTGACCATGGGGTCCTGCAAGGAGTTCTTTAGCAGTGTACCCAATTATGAGGAAGTCTGTTTTTCACGGTTTGATAGATGGAGGATGCGCGCGGCAAGCATGGCGGCCCCGAAACCATTGTCAATATTGACGACCCCCAGCCCACTGGCACAACTGTTAAGCATTCCAAGCAGTGCAGCGACCCCGCCGAAACTGGCCCCATATCCAATACTGGTCGGGACCGCAATCACGGGGACCGCAACGAGTCCTCCGACCACACTGGGTAAAGCCCCTTCGAGTCCCGCGACAACAATCAGGACGTCCCCGGTCCTCAGTAAGTCGTGGTTCTCCAACAGACGGTGAATCCCCGAGACCCCCACATCCCACAATCGCTTGACGGTGAAACCACAGAGTTCAGCGGTCAGGGCGGCTTCTTGGGCCACTGGGATATCCGAGGTTCCCGCTGTGACGACGAGGACCACCCCGGGCTGGGGTAGGGGTTCCCCGAGCGCACAAATACGGGCCACCGGGTCGTAGCGGACTTGGGGTAATTGCTGAGTGATTTCTTGAAATACGCCCGGTTCAATGCGCGTTGCCATGGCGACGGGGTGCTGCTGGGCCAGTCGAGCGAGTAGAATCCCAATCTGGGCAGGAGTCTTGCCCGGTCCCCAGACCACCTCAGGGATACCTTGACGCACAGCCCGTTGGTAGTCCAACTTGGCAAAACCCAGGTCATCGTATTGGAGTCGGGACTGGGCTTGCTCCACCGCTAACTGGCCTGAAGCGACCTGTTCTAAAAGCTGACGCAGGGTGTCAGGGTCCACTGCATTTACCAAAACCACACCATAACATTAC
>NZ_JAAXLT010000078.1 GCF_013285555.1 Candidatus Cyanaurora vandensis
GACGCGCCAGATGGTCCGCTACATAGGTCAGGGTCTAGTGGAGCTGGGCAGTTGACCGGTATTGGCAGTCGTCGAGTTTAGTAAAACTCATCGGCTAAGGGGCAGGTCACGGCTCCACTATCCGACCCACTCCTCTTGCTCTGTGTCAGTCCTGATAAAGTTAACAACTCCCAGGCACTAAGGGCACGATCTGCACCCCGCGCTCATCCCACAGTTCTAGCCAACTCAAATCCAGTTCCGGCAACTTGACAATATACTCGCGCTCGTCCACGACAAAGTAAGCTTGGGCCTGCTCACTATTGAAAAAGACCCGGCGGACATGGCCTGCTTTCACCCACTGGACAAAAGTTAGATAGGGAAGCCGTTCTTGGCGCAGGTGGGACGGGAGACACCGGAAGTCCTGCCACACGCCTGGGAGTAGATCACGAGTGAAATAAATTGTCCCAACTATGGCTAAGCCTGTCAAAAATAAACTCGTCACCCCACGACCCAGCCAGCGTTGGAACACCCTAGGCCAGGGCTTTAAACTGGGTTAGCATCGGGCTAGGAATAGCCGTTAAGCGGTAGTCACGGATATCTACACAGACCATCATTGTGCTGGCTTCCACCAAGAGCGTGCTAGTTCCGTCACTCTCTGGGCGAGCGAACTGGTACTGAAAGCGGAAACTCAGCCCGGTCAACTCCTCAATCCAAAGCGTCATCGCTAAGACATTGCCGTAGTGCGCGGGTTTGAAGTAGGTGAGTGCGGCCCGTGCTACGACGAGCTCCTGGTTTGGATATTGAAGATCTGGACCCAAAGTAGTAATGAATTCGCAGCGGCCCATCTCCATCCAGCGCATATAGGTTGCGTAGTAGACAATGCCCGCGCTATCGGTATCAGCGTAATAAACTTTGACCGGGATCACTTGACGATAATTCACGAGGGGCTGGGTCACGACGAGACAATCATAGTCCCAATACCCGTGTCAGTACAGACCTCTAGCAAGAGGCTGTGCATCCGTCGCCCATCCAGGATGTGAGCGGCCCGGACCCCCTGGGCGATGGCGCGGATACAGCATTGGAGTTTGGGGATCATCCCGCCGCTGACCGTTCCTTGGGCAATCAGGTCACGGGCGGTCTGGAGGTCTAACCGAGCAATCAACGAATCGGGGTCCGTGCGGTCCGCCAAGAGACCAGGGGTATCTGTCAGCAGGATCAACTTCTCGGCTTCCAAGGCAGCGGCGATCTCACCAGCGGCGGTGTCGGCGTTAATATTGTAGGCTTGCCCGGATTCATCGGAGGCTACGGTTGCCAGGACCGGGATGTAACCTTCCTTCAGCAAGGTCAAGAGTAAGCGGGGGTCTACCCGAGCGATATCCCCGACAAAACCAATATCCGGCTGGCTCATCGTCGAGACGTAGGGCCGTGCCCGTAAAACTGGACCATCATGCCCGCAGAGACCCACCCCATGCCCCCCAGCCTGATTAATGAGTTCGACCAGGTGTTTGTTGACCCGACCGGCAAGGACCATTTCTACCACGTCCATCGTCAGCCCGTCGGTGACTCTAAGCCCGCCGACAAACCGGGTCGGGATCGCCAAACGGTCAAGCCAGTGGTTAATCTCGGGGCCGCCGCCATGGACGACCACGAGTTTGATGCCTAGGGAGGCTAGGAACACAATGTCAGTTAAGACCGTACTGGATAGGTCAGCCTGAGCCATAGCCGCCCCGCCGTACTTGATGACGATGGTTTTCCCCGCAAAGCGTTGGACGTAGGGCAGGGCCTCCACTAGAATTTGGACACGTTGGGCCGGGGAGACCTCGGTTAGAGGGGTTTGTTTAGATTTTTCCACAGTTTTTGGATGGTCCCTTGGAGGCCGGGTTCGGATGGGGTTTCAGACTTCGGATTGGTTGGGGTCTTGGGCTGAGGGGCGGGGGAACCCGTGTTATTGATGCGGGTGATTTCTTTACGAGCTAGCGCATCGTTAGGGTCGAGGGCCAAGGCTTGGGTAAATTCGGCCTTAGCCATCCCCGGTAGACCTTGACGCATATAGGCCAAACCCAAGTTGGCATGGTAACTAGCATTCTCAGGTGCCAACCGGGTAGCTTCTTTGAGGGATTGAACGGCTTCACGGTAAAGTCGTCGGTCCAGGAGCATCTTACCGCGCTCAAAATGGGAAGCCGCAAAGTTAACCCCACCAGACCGACTCTCACTAGAGGGCATGACCGGGGGCGGGACGACGCTAGGAGGGGGGGCAACGACCTCAGATTCTACATTTAGCCGCTCACAACCTAAGACATAACCCAGATTGTAAATACTCAGTTCATTGGCAACCCCTAGGGCCACTAAGTCATTTTTATCTTTGTAGATACTGACACTTTCATTAAAAATAGCTTGACGGTAAAAAGTCTGGAGTTCGGTGAGCTTGAGCATTTGCTGCATCAACAGTAACTGTCTGTAAGTAAGGGGCTGGTATTCTCTCATCCGACCCGCCCAAACCCGGATTAATCGGTCATAGTCCCGACGCTGGCCCTCGTTACTGAGGATTTCAAAGGCTGGGTTGACAAGGCGAGCTAGAATCTGTTCAGCCTCAGCTTTGCCCTCCGTATCACGCCCAAAACGGTCAGGATGGAGGAGACGGACAATGTTGCGATAGTTCTTACGAATCTCAATGATGGGCGCGTCCATGGCGATACCGAGGACCGCATAGTAATCGGCTCCAAATTGAGCTAGCCCTTTAGTGATGAACGGAGACTGGAGCGCGTCTGTAAACTGTTCCAAAGCTGCCACTTCCTCAGGACCTTCTCCAGTGTACCCGCTTGTTTAAGCTGTTGTAGACCCCGGTCTAGGGCATTTTTGAGGCTTGGTTCGTCTTGGCGCACTACGCCCACGAGGGGCACCGGGAGCAGGGTCAAAGGAGCCACTGACAGGGGGGTACCCCGACTCAGCCACTGGGCCAAGGGCGTGTCTAGGACCACCGCCTCCAGTTGTCTTTGCTGTAGTTTCTGGATCAGTTCCGGGGCACTGTTCGCAGCAAAGGGCCGAATTCCCTTGGCTCGGTAGAGGTTGTGGGCATCCACGAGGGCCGCCCCGCCACTCCCCTTAAGGACTCCCACTCGCGCTCCCACTAAGTCGCCGATGCCGGTCAGGGACCGTGCGGTATGAGTGAGGACGGTTTGGCTCGTCAGGTAATAGGGCCGGGTGAGCAGAAAGGGTTGGGTCTGGAGGTCCGGGGCCTCTTGGAGGTTGAACAGGACATCCACCCCGCCTTGGCGTAGGACTTGGCGTTGCTGGGGCCATAGCACCTCCGTCACCTGGACTTGGATACCCAGGACACGCTCTAGACCTTGCAACAGTTCCCATTCAAAGCCCTGGTACTGACCGGTGGTGGGGTTAAGTGCGAAGTAAGGCATTCCTAAGCTCGGGTCGGCGGCAACTCTGAGCACCCCGCGCTTCTCAATCTGGCTCCAAGCTGCGTCAGTTTGAGCCAAGACCCCCGGCATGGTGAACCCAAGACCAATTAGCCACTGACGACGACGCATGATTTTTGTAAGGTTTCACTTAAAATATTAACAGTGTCGGAACGGAGCCTGTGTCCCATACCATTGTTACGAGTGTCTGTGAAGGTGTCGCCGACTGTGTGGATGCCTGCCCTGTCAACTGTATTGACCAGGGACCGGGCAAAAATGCGAAGGGGACGGACTGGTACTGGATTGATTTCGCCACCTGTATTGACTGCGGGATCTGTCTTCAGGTGTGCCCGGTGGAAGGCGCAATTATCCCTGAGGAGAAGTCAGAACTTCAATTGATGAAATAACCCCAACCCCGGCCTGGGTCTAGCCAAGCCGGGACGGGAGATTTTTTTAAGCCTCGTTGAGCGCGACAATCCCCGGCAATTCTTTGCCTTCTAGCAGTTCGAGCGAGGCCCCGCCGCCGGTGGAGATATGACTCATCTGGTCGGCTAAGCCGCACTGTTCCACTGCTGCTACCGAGTCACCACCGCCAATGATCGTGGTCACACCCTTCCCGGTCAATTGGGCTAGGGTCTGGGCAATGGCGTTAGTCCCGGTCGCGAATTTTTCAAACTCGAAGACCCCCATCGGACCATTCCAGATCACTGTCTTACTATCCGCAAGCTCGGCTTGGAAACTCGCAATGGCATCGGGTCCAATGTCGAGCCCCATCCAACCGTCGGGAATAGCTTCCACTGGAACGGTCTGAGTATTGGCATCGGCCTTAAAAGCATCCGCCACCACTACATCTGTGGGCAAGAGTAGGCTCACCCCCCGTACCTCGGCCTGAGCCATCAGTGCACGGGCAAGCTCCAGTTTGTCTTCCTCGACTAGAGACTTACCGACAGCTAGGCCCTTGGCTTTGTAAAACGTAAAAATCATGCCGCCGCCAAGGATGAGTTTATCCACCTTGGTTAGCAGAGCTTCAATCACGCCAATTTTGCTACTCACCTTGGAGCCACCAATAATGGCAACCAGGGGTCGTTGGGGTTCATCAATGGCCCCTTTGAGGTACTGCAACTCTTTGTCAAGCAAAAAGCCCGCCACTGCTGTGGTGAGAAAGTGGGTCACACCTTCGGTAGAAGCGTGGGCACGGTGGGCAGTCCCAAAAGCATCGTTCACATAGAGGTCGGTCAAACCCGCTAACTGCTCAGCAAAGGCCGGGACATTCTTCTCTTCTTCTTTATAAAAACGGACGTTCTCCAAGAGTAAAACCTGTCCGTTTTCGAGAGCTGCTACCTGAGCCGTCACTGCCGGACCTACCACATCCTCAGCCTTGAGGACCGTGGTATCACTCAATAATTCCTGGAGACGTTGGGCCACTGGGGTCAAACGCAGACTCTCATCCACTCCCTTGGGCCGACCCAGGTGGCTGACCAAGAGGACCTTGGCTCCGGCCTCAGTCAAATATTGGATGGTGGGCAAGGCTGCCCGGATGCGGGTATCGTCAGTGATCCTCCCCTCGGGAGTCTGGGGCACGTTAAAATCCACCCGCACTAAAACTCGCTTACCCGCTAGCTCGGCAGCAGACAATTGGGACAGTGTCTTCTTACTCAAGTCCGTTCTCCGTAACTTTTGCCCTCATTATGGGGGTTGTGGGGGCTTTCCACGCTAAGAACGGGTTAAGGACTAGTCGGTTTTGTTACTCGCTTTGATCTCGCTAAAGAAGTATCCCGTTACCCCCGCCACCAAGGGTGTGAGGAAGGTGTATAGAGTTTTCGCCGTACTGTCTAGGGCCGCAATTGCTTTTTCGGCATACTCCCCGCCGGTTGTTCCTGGCGCAAGGGCAGCTAGTTTCGCGCACAGTTGCGACACCTGGAAAAAATGAAAGCCGATAACCGAGGCTAGCACTAGCCATAGAACGCCTGCTAAACCAGCGGCAATATTATATAGTTTAAAACTGGCACGCTGCTTAAGGGTGGAGAGCGTGAAGGGTCGGGAACCCTCGTCATCTACAGCTTTGTCCAGGGTTAAAACCTTAGGGGGTAGCGGGGAGATATCTCCTCCTCCTTGCTCCTCAGCGTTATTCAAAAAGGCCTCAGCTAAGGATCAATTCGCTGGTGGTGTCACCGTGTTTGAGTAGCAAGGCCCCACTTTTGTCTTTCTTGATCTTGGTATAGAGGCCCACTAGCTGCAGACCCTTACGCAGCACTTCTGTTTCGGTCAGTCCTAAACTCTGGGCAACCTCTTTGAGGTCTTGGGAGCCTTGCTCACTAAGGTTCAATTTCACTGAGCGTCCAGCCATGGTCATCTCCTTATTGCAATCCTGGGTATTTTTTACCCATGATTTACCCTTACTACCCTATTTACACTCCAAAATAAAGTGCGCTGATACGCCACACGAAGACACCTCTTAGGACGCAGCCAGTTCTATCACTACAGAGAGTCGTGGGCTGGGGACGGGGTATCTAGGGTGTAGGTATCTCGGAGCTAGATCATGACCGCAGCACAATTTAAGGCAGGTTTACTTAGACGGGGCATCCTAGTGGTGACCCTAGTAAGTTGTCTAGCCCTACCCACCCAGTCCAGCCCTACGGGTAAAGCCCAGCAATTGGTTATCCCCAAAACTCAACCGCCCCAGCTAGATATCACCACTACTACCCCTCAATACAACCAAGTCACCCGTCCTATCAACGCTGAGCAACGCCAGTACCAGCGTCAGAACCCCACCCAAGCAGAAGTTGTGGATGGGGTCTGTCTAATCGAACCCCCTGCCCGTGAGGAGCAAGAGCTACGGAAGTTGAGTGCGGGACCGGATCTAGTCGGTGGTGTGAAAACCTGCCCGTCAGAGAATTCCCCTTAATCTATAGTTCCTTGATATTCAATCAGAGCCTGGTGTTGGGCTGGGGTATCCAGAAAGACTAGAGGCCGCAGGATGGTCGGCAGGGCTTGGTAAGCGGCGAGGGCAGCTTGCTGTTGCGCCTGTTTTTTGGTTGGGCCAGTGCCCACGCCGCGTTGATGACCTTTGAGATAGACCGTACAGAGAAATGGCGACTCTTGACTAAGTTGATAATCCGGGAGTTCCTTGAGGTAATGCTGACTCCATTCCTGGAGGGCTGCTTTGTAATTGAAGCGCGTCGGGTCAGCGAGGACGCGTTCAGCTAGGGGCACAAAGAGCGGATATAACCAACCTAGAATCAAACTAAAATTTCCCGAGTGGGGATCTGTTGTGTCAATCGTACTCAGGTACAGCGCACCCAGTACCGCTTCTAGCGCATTCGCCCGTTGGGTCATACGAGTAATAGAGGGTAAACAGGGGGCAAGCTGGAGGTCTGTAGCCCATTGACCGAGGGCCTGATTGGAGACTAGTTGGGCACGTAGAGCCGTCAATTCACCCACCCCCAAATCCGGGTAGCGTTCGTAAATAAACCGGGTTGCCAGCAACCGGACCACTTCATCACCCAGAAACTCCAAACGGTCATTATCGGGCTGGGGGCTCATCCCCGCTGCTGGGGGGACTAGGGCCTGGGTCAATAGATCCCACTGCACCGGACTGGTGGTCTCTAGCCCCAAGGCGGCGAGAAATTCTGCTCTCGGGCTTTGCTGCCAATCCTTCAAGGGGCCTCGGTGAACGTAACGATTAGGGTCTGACCGGGGTACAAGCTGGGCAGTGTCCAAGTCCTGACGGATTCTTGACGCGTGGCGAGTTCTTGAGCGATGGCCCGAGCCTGAGAAAGTCGGGACTGGGGGTCGGTGAAAATATTACTACCATAGCCACTAGAGCTACCGTAACTTGTACCCAGCGCGTAGGGACTGGCGGATTTACCCTCAAAATACCGAGTGAGTCCCGTCTGGCGGACGCGCCCTCCCTGAACGCCTCCCTCTAGGACAGGCATGGGGCGGGTGTTCGGGATGGGGAGGTCAGTCTGGGCAATCACGGCAAAAGTCCCACTGGCAGTCCGCAATTCATCAAATACCAATCGTCCCAGCGTCGGACCTAGAGGTACCCATAGCCCATTGAGTTGCCCCGGCTCTAAGTCTTGACCATGGAATCGTCCCTCGACGGGGATTGTGATCCGTTCCTCGGCGCGGAGGATAATAACCGATACTGTTTGGACCCGCAGACTAAGACGGTTGGGACCGGGCTCCAGGGAGACAGGAGGTTGATAGGGGCTCGTCCGGTTGAGGGCGTAATCATCCAGATTTGGTAGGACTACTTGGGCTTGAACAGTTCCGACTAAACACAACACCAAGCCAACTAAATACTTCAACATAGACCCTCTTCTGTCTGTACTTGGACCGCAATAACTAAGCCTACCCCTGAAACGAATTCTGTAAACCAATGTTCACCCTCGACTAAAGCAACATGGGGACTCCCGGCGGGCCAACAGTGGACATCCGTGGCTCCCATCGTCCGTAACCACTGCATCACTACTCGGACACTCCCCTCATCAAAAAAAGCCGAAGTCCGCGCGAAGGCGTGTTTACTAATCGGGCGGGCCGGGTCAATTTGCCGCTGCACCCAGTAATCCTGCCCTTTGAAAGTTGCACTAATCCAATAAAAAACCGTGTCCACTCTAAGCTCAGAGTTACTCCATTATTTTAAGGTCAAGGGCTAGTTGTCATCTAGCCGTATTTGCGGGCAAGCGCAGTCTCCTCTTCCTCAAAACGCCTGCCCATGAGTGGCAACGGTCTTTAAGGTAAAAGGGTCCGCATCGGAACCCGCCATGCCCTGCCGCCTCAACTTCCATTTGCTCAGTACCTTCTTTGGTCTCGGGACAGGGCTGGGGTCTTTAGGTTTCTTGTTTTTCCCGGTGCAATTCTGGGATTTCACGTTGGTCGGGATGGTACTAGCTCTGGTTGTAGGTATGGGTATCTGGTGTTTTGCTCAAATGCTCTCCCCAGCCTAAGAGGTCCCCTACCCCCAGCCCAGCCCCCTTACCCTGTCGGGCACAGGCGAGCAGGGTAGGGGAGCAAGAAGAAGAACTTTCTTCTGTCTTCGTGGTCTTGGTCCCCCACAAGTGGGGCGGAGGGGCCTCAAGCAGCGTAAAAAGACTGTTTCAACTTAAAAACGAGAGATTTAGCGTAAAAACGTCAGTTTTATCAAAAAACTAGGAGATTTAGCTTAAAGCAACCAGATTTAGCTTAAAGGAACCGTGCCTCATGATGGGCTTGTCGCCATTTCTGATACCAGTCATAGAGCATCACTAATCCCCCAGCAATCCCGATTAAATTTTCAATAATCTCCACCGCCGCCCCAAAATCCCGCACCTTCTCCTCAGACTGCACCACCGTCCCCGTCACGCCCGGTAGCTCTAACAATTCCTGTACTGCTGCTTGCGCCTCGGTCCCGATAATCTGTACCGTGTACATTCCGTACCCGCCGTTACTATGGCCTCATCATACCGAAAGCGGATATTCTCGTAACTGCCACGCACTGCTACTTCGTAATAACGCTTAGCTTGGAATTGGTATGGACGTAGAGATGAGCTTGACGGGGCCTAATGGGATGAGGGGACTGGACACTTGTACACTAAAAAAGGTCACTTGAGCGGTCTGAGCCATGGCGGTTGATGTCGTCGGTAAACATAAACTGTGGTTGGGCATCTCGGGAGCCTTTGTGGCGGCGGGATTGGTGGCGATGCTTTGGTCCACCATTACCCTCGGTTCTCCCCTCCGGCTGGGCATTGACTTCACCGGGGGGACCTTCTGGCAGTTGCGCTTCAAAACCGCTACCCCGACCTTGACCCAAGTGCGGGAAGTCCTGACCAAAAAAGACCTGGGCAACAGTATCATTCAGCTTTCCGGGAAAGAAGTTTTAATTCGTGCCAAACCTCTATCCCAGGAAGAACGGCTGGCGGTACAGGCCGCCCTCAAACAAGAACTGGGCGACTACACCCTAGACCGCATCGAGACCGTCGGGCCGACCCTGGGTCGGGAACTCTTGGTAAATGGATTACTGGCGATGTTTGTGACCCTGACGGCGATTGCAGTCTATGTGAGTATACGCTTCCAGTCAGACTTTGC
The DNA here is from genome assembly GCF_013285555.1 of Candidatus Cyanaurora vandensis. Classification (GTDB taxonomy): domain Bacteria; phylum Cyanobacteriota; class Cyanobacteriia; order Gloeobacterales; family Anthocerotibacteraceae; genus Cyanaurora; species Cyanaurora vandensis. Next base: position 9,459 of record NZ_JAAXLT010000078.1, read on the forward strand.
CGTGTTCGCGCTGGTGGCGATGCTCCATGATGTCATCGTGCTGTCGGGCTTCTTTGCCTTCCTGGGATTGGTGGCAAATGTGGAGATTGATTCCTTGTTCGTGGTCGCCCTCTTGACGGTGGTCGGGTTCTCAGTGACGGATACCGTCGTCGTCTATGACCGTATCCGCGAAAATATGAAATTCGTCTCCCGCAAAAAACCCTTTGCCGAGGTGGTCAATGAGTCAGTTAACCAGACCTTCGCCCGTTCGCTCAATACTTCGTTTACGGCACTTTTGAGCTTGCTCGCCCTGTACTTCTTTGGCGGGGTGACGCTGAAGGATTTCTCCTTGGCCCTGATTATTGGGTTTGCCGCTGGCGCGTACTCCAGTATCTTTAATGCCTCGATCCTGCTCGTCATCTGGCGCGAGTACCAAGCCAGCCAAAAAACCAAGAGTAAGCCCGCCTAACGCACGTCTCGGTACCAACGCTGCAAAGTCGCTGGGGGTGTACCCAGGGCGTAGGCCACCCGGAGGGTCTGCATCAACCAGAACGTTTTGAGAATGCCGGATTTCTGCCAGCGACGGGCACTGGTCTGGAGGGGTAAGGCTAGGTGAGCCATCGTCCCCAGTCGGTAGAGACGGGCGGAGAACTCTAGGTCTTCCATCAGCGGTTGGTCCGGGAAGCCGCCGAGGTCCGTGAAAACACTCCGCCGCACAAAAATCCCCATATCCCCCGTGCAACGACGGGCCAGCCGACTCCGCCAGTTAATCAGCCGACCCATCCAGGGATAGGGCCAAGTGGGGTCATCCAACTGCACATCGAACCGTCCGCCCACCCAATCTCCCCGCATCGTTTCTTGTAATAAAGCCAAACCCCCCACAGGTAAACAGCTATCGGCATGGAGGAAAAGTAAGACTTCCCCCCCGGTTTGCGCCGCCCCCCAGTTCATCTGGGCACTGCGCCCCCGCTGGGGAGCTACCCCCCAAGCCAAGGGATAGTTTACAGTTGCGTCTCGAACTGTGTCGAGCGTCCCATCCTTAGACCCGCCGTCCACCACGAACACCTCAAACGGTCCCGCCTGCGCGTTGAGTGCGGTCAAGCAGGTAGCAATCCCCCCGGCTTCCTGATAAGTGGGAACAATGATAGATAGCACGGACTCAGGACAACCCCAGTAACTTTTCAAGTCGGTCCAGACTGGGGAAACGCAGACAGTTCCCGACTTTCTCGACGAGGCCCCGCTTCTGTAGGTCCGAGAGTGAGCGCGTCACCGTCTCGCGGGCCAATCCACTGAGAGCGGCGAGTTCGCGGTGGGGAAAGCTGGGAATTGTTACTCCATCCCGGCTGGTGCGCCCCTGCCCCTCGGCAATAAACAACAGCGCGTCCACCAAACGGCCCTCACTGTTGGACTCACGGGTGAGCAAACGGCGGTTAGCCTGCCGGAGACGACGGGCCATTACCAACAGCAATTCCTGAGCAAATAACGGCTCATGACTGAGCAGATGCATAAACGTATCGCGGGACAAACTACCTAAACGTAAAGGTGTTAAGGCCAAGACATCCGTGGAGCGGGGAGACTGGTCCAAGGCCGCCATCTCGCCCACAATCTCATCAGGACCGAGGATATTGAGGGTGACTTCATTCCCGTCACTGTGGAACATCCGAATCTTGACCCAGCCCTCTAGGACAAAATAAACCGCTTGCCCCCAGTCATTCTGGAAAAGGACGGTGTGACCGACTTCATAATTACGCTCGGTCATTGTCCGTTCAATGAGTTCGTGGGCCTCTGCCGAGAGTTTGGCGAAGACTTCAAGGTTGTACTTGTGGGAAGTTTTGGGCAGCATGGCTGATCTACCTGCTGGTTACGATTGGACTGCTGTCAGTGTACACACTCTTGACACTCCCCACGGCTAAAGCCGGGGGATAGCTGGGCGGTACCGCCC